>JADZFZ010000334.1 GCA_020854145.1 Deltaproteobacteria bacterium
CGCACCGGGCGCGATCACCCGCCGATTCGCGCCGCCGCGATCGGCCGGGCGCGATCACCCGCCGATTCGCGCCGCCGCGATCGGATCGATCAGCGAGAGACGATCGAAGAGCGTCGGCAGCGCCGCCGGCATCTCGCCGGTTGCTTCGGCGGAGGCTCGGAGCGCGACGACGTAGCCCTCGAGGCACTCCGCCGCGAGCGACGGCTCCCATCGATCGAGGCGGTGGTCGGACGACTCTTGATCGAGCTGCGCGAAGAGGGCTCGCGCGAGCGACGTGAAACCGGCTTGCGATGCCAGACGGGCCATCGCGAGGCGAGCACGGAAACGCGCGATGGGAGTGGCCGACCCCGCGACGCGGCGCTGCAGCAGGGTGAGCGCGGCGATCGGGTCTCCGCCGTCGAGCAGGCCCTGCGCGTCCTGAACGGTGCTCTGCAGGACGTCCTTGGGCATCGCGCCGAGCATGTTGGGCTTGGGTGCGCCGAGCGCGCGCGTGATCCACCGTCGCGTCGACTCGTCCGACGTCGGGCTGCCGTCCGCGTACTTCCAGTCGAGCGCTTCGGGGTGGCGCCGCAGAAACGCCGCCGTGCCCACGTCCACTGCGCGGCGGGCCAGCTCCCACTCGTCACCGAGCGCGCCCATCGCCTCCGAGACGAGACGCTGCAGGTCGAGCCACAGCGGATGGCCCACCGCGAGCGTCTCGGCGCGTTCGACGACCTCGTCCCAAGCCTCGCTCGCGACGAGCGTGGTCAGCTCCTCGCGCGTGGCCGCGTCGGGAGCCTCTCCGAAGAGCGCACCTTGCTCGTCGAGCGGGGGCGTCAGGAAACGCATCCAGATCCCGTCTCTCAGCACGCGGTAGGCGTTCGGGTCCTGTCGGTTGGCCGCGCGCAGGACGCCCGCGGCGCGCGCCAGCGAGTCGCCCACGGAGCCGAACCACTCGGGCGCGGCCTCGATCGACACCAGGTCGCCGACTCCGCCTCCGCCTCCGCCGTCGCCGCTCGCGACGTACGTCGACTCCTCCGGGTAGTACACCTCGGGCTGCGCGGGGGCCGTCTCGGGAACGTAGACTTCGGGCGTCGCCGACGGAGGCGGAGGCGGTGGCGCCTCCGGCGGCAGCGACGCAACCAATCGGTTGACTGCGTCCTTGAGCGGCGACGTCGCGGGAGCGTTGCTCTCGTACCGCGTTCGCGTCGAGGCGATCAGCGCGTCGCAGACCTCCTTCAGCGCCATCACCTCGCTGCGGTCGAGACGGTTGATGTTCGTCGTGACGATCAACGGCTCGACCTTCGAGATGAACCATGCGAGCGAGTTGGCGCGTCGCCGAACGCGGGAGGCCTCCGGGAACATCGTCTCCCAGTAGGTCTCCTGCAGCTCCGTCAGCAGCATGATCCCGTCGAGCAGACCACCGATGCCCTTGGTCTTGTAGAAGCCGAACGCGACGTAGACCGCGATCAGATAGTCCTTGGAGACCTGCGTGAGGATCTCGCTGCCTTGCGTGACGATCTGTTGCCAGTTCGGCTCGGTTCCCTGGGTCGTCTCGAGCAGGGCGACCTGATCGCGGATGTAGTGGAGCCGCTCGTCGCTGGCGAGCAACGTGCCGGCGGGCGCCGCCTCCGAGACGGGAGCCGTCAGCCGGCTCACGCGTTGCCGAAGATCGTCCAGAGTGATGGGCATGCGGGTCCTCGAGCGTTCGGGGCCGCGGACTATACGACGGGAGCGACGACGGCCGGAAGCGCGTGGGCGCGTCCGAGGTGGACGTGGAGCTTGGGCGCCGTGTAACTTGCCGCGCTCTCGCATCGGGCAGGGACGAGGTACGGGCGTGCCGCAACACATCTGGGAGAAGACGCCGATCGAGTGCTCTGCCGAGTACGCCGGCAAGCGCAACAAGAAGTGTCAGTTCAAGTTCTTCGAGGGCAGCAAGGTCGTGCACGTGCTCGACGCTTCGCTCTCGGGCGTCCTGCGCAAGACGTGGAAGGGGAAGTGGAAGGCCCGCGCGTGTGCGGCCGACGAGCTGAGCTACGCGCTCACGCTCAAGGTGTTCGTCGACGGCGAGGAGAAGAAGGACTACCAGCGCGAGTACCGTGTGTTCGCCGACGACATGACCGTCACGGCGGAGCTCGTCGGCACCGGGCCGCTCGTCGGCGCCGAGCTCGAGCTCCATCAGGTCGATCCGACGGGTACGGCCGAGGCGGTCACGGTGAGCCGCGTCACCGGAGACGGCGGCAAGCTGACGTACGAGCTCGCGCTGCCGAGCGACGTGCAGATCCGATGGAAGCGACCGTGGGTGATCGATCACTGGGAGAACGAGACGTCGCGAAAGCCGAAGGCGCACCTCGTTCGCGCGTTCGTCGCGAAGCTCGCGTTCCCCGATCCGACCGTCGATCCCGATCCCGATCCGCGCCCCGATCCGAAGACGCCGAGGCAACACGTCCAGTGGGTCAACCTCGCGTACGACAGCGCGAAGCCGAGCCAGGGCAGCAAGATCCGGATCAAGGTGGGCGCGAAGGATCCGTCGAAGGCCGAGGCCGGTGATCGCGTCTACCTGCAGGCCGCCTTCGGATCGAAGAACAACGCGCGCAAGACCGAGGACGATGGCCACGCGCCGGGGGCGAAGGTGTCGCTCGACTCGACGCTCGGCGGCGACAAGACGGCCACGTTCGAGCTCGAGCTCGGGCCGGCGGGTGGCGACGAGGTCGAGATCAAAGTCGGTGGTCTCGCCGACTGCACGGACGACGACGTGAAGATCGTCACGTGGCGGATGCTCCTCTACGACGTCTGCGCGCCCGACACGCTGGCGCTCGAGGACGGGCCGAAGCTCGGCGGCGGCACCGGCAAGACGTATCCCGCCGCGATGCGCACATGGTTCGACGCGGTCCTCGCCAAGGCCTTCGTCGCGTACGTCCTGCGTGGCTCGAGCGTCACCGCGGCGACCGGCGAGCCGTACAAGAGCTCGATGCTGCCGAAGTCGTACTTCGGTGGATCGGGCGGGCCCGATCTCTACGTGCGCGGCGTCTCCGACACACGACCATCGGGCTTCGGCGCGGGCGATCTGCGCTGCGTGCGCGTCGTGTTCTGCGACAAGGCGTTCGCCGCGGACTCGACGCGATCGCCGTTCAGCGAGTCGGTCACGATCGACGCGAGCCCCTTCGACTTCTCGGTGTGGAACGCGCACAAGGAGTACGTCTTCGAGCGTCGGATGGGGCCGGTCGGTGGAGACGCGATCATCCCGCTCGCGTGGCGCGCGGACGTGGACCCCAAGAAGGTGCCGAGCACGCACCCCGGTCTCGACAACGGCAAGCCGCGCAAGGGAAGCGTCGATCGCAGCTGGATCAAGGCCAAGAACCTCTGCTGGCTCCAGATCACGCTGCCACCCGAGATCGCGTCGTTCGTCGGGCCCGCGAGCGACACGAAGTGTCCGGTGGTCCTGGGATTCAAGGTCTACACGGCGTTCGAGATCAACGGCAGCGCGGCCGGTGCGAACCAGGTCATGGTGCTCAGGGGCGACAAGCCCACCGCGGTCGCGAGCACCGTGTGTCACGAGCTCGGTCACTCGGCGGGGCTCACCGTGTACCCGACGGGCGTGTACAAGCGAAAGCCGCCTCCCGGCATCGCGGCGCCCAAGCCGGTGCCCAAGGGCACGACGTACGTCGGCAAGGGGCACACGGGCAGCCACTGCGCCGAAGGCCTCTCCGCCACGGATCGGAAGCTCGCGAGCTATCAGGGCAAGGTCGGCAGTTGCATCATGTTCGGCGAGGGCGGCGCCGAGCCGGCGACCCGGACCGCGTTCTGCGCGAGCTGCCTGTCGATCCTCCTGGCGCGCAGGCTGGTCGACATCTCGAGCGACTGGGCCAATCGGAAGTCGGGGGACCTGTGACCGAGCACGCGAGGTTCCTCGGCGACGGCGTCGATTGGTGGGCGGAGCCGCCGGAGTGGCTGCCGCGGCTCGACGATGCCGTCGACGCCGCGGGCGTGGAAGGGCTCGTGCTCGAAGGGCCCGCCCGCGTGCCCCTGACCTCCTGCGACACGTTTCCCGTGTTCGTGTGTCAGCGTGCCCGTTACGCCGACCTCCCCGACGCGAGCTTCGGCAGGAACGGCTGCGTCGTCGCGGTCGATCTGCTCGGGCACCACGTGTACGCGGGGCCGATCGCGATCGCCGACAACGTCGTGGCGCCGGAGCTGCCCGAGGCGCTGTTGCAGCCGCCGAGCGGGAGCTCGCGGCCGCTGCTCGGCACGAGCACGCAGAGCGTCCGCGTCGAGCTCCGCGCGCAGCTCGATCTGCCCTGGGCGCCGACGCGTTACCTCGTGACCGCGCTCGTCTGCGATCGCGCCTCCAATCGCATCGAGTCGGTGCTCGACGTGGGCAGCTACCGCGACCCTGCCGTCGACGAGTTCCTCGCCACGCAGCGCGCTGCGCTCCAGACGGGCACGCCGTGGCCCGAGCCCGCGCGCGACGGCGCGGCCTATCCGTCGTACTCGCGGATCGCGGGGCTGACGCCGCAGACCCCCGAGGGGCTCGGCATCGCCCTCGCAGCCCGCGGCTCGGTCGTGGCGGGGGCGTTCCGGCTCCCGCTCGTGGAGCGCGAGATCGTCAAGGCGCGCAGCTCCCTCGTGGATGGAGACCTCTTCCCCAGCGTCCGGCTGGTCTCGCGCCCGACGGCGGTGGTCGAGATCGCGCTCGTGATCACCAGCGCCGCGGGGCCCGTGCCCACGCTGCTGCGACTCTCCGTTCCGGCGTTCGGTCTGCTCGACACGACGGACGACGACACGGCGAGCGTGGCGTCGGGCTGCTTCGCGCTCGATCTGGCCGTGATGGACGAGGTCGACACGAAGCTCGGGCGGCTCTACGTGCTCGCCTTCGCCGATCGCTCCATGGCCGGGCCCGTGACGGTCCGTTCGTCCTGAGCCGGGCGAACGAAGCGGGCCCGAGTCGAAGGACCCCCCGATTTCCCTTTTTTACTCTTCCTTTTTCCACAGAGCGTGCTTCTTCAGCAGCGCACGGAGGCTGTGGCGCTCCAAACCAGCCCGTGCCGCAGCGCGCGTGATGTTCCCCGTGGCCTCTGCCATCAAGCGCTCGAGGTAGTCGCGCTCGAACGACGCAATTGCCGTTTCTTTCGCTTCGTGGTAGATGCCGAGCGGCTCGTTCGGGAGCGTCGTGGCAGGGGAGGGTGAGGCGCCTCGCGGCGCGGGCAGCGGAGACGAAGCGCTGCTCTGGCCCGGGACCGCGGCCGCCGCCGAAGGGCGCCGGAGCAGGTCGCCCGCCCGGATCCGCCCGCTCGTCGCGAAGGCCGCGGCGACCTCGAGGTCGTTGCGCAGCTCGCGGACGTTGCCGGGGAAGTCGCGTCGTCGCAGCAGCTCGACGGCCTCGTCGTCGAGCACCGGCGCGTCGTCGTCGAAGATGCGCGCGAGCAGCGTCTTGGCGAGCAGCGGGATGTCCTCCTTGCGCGCGCGGAGCGGCGGTACCTGCACGCGCGCGGTGGCGAGCCGGAAGAAGAGATCTGCGCGGAACGTGCCGGCCGCGACCATCGCGAGCAGGTCACGGTGCGTCGCGGACACGACGCGTACGTCCACGGGGATCTCCTTCGTCGCGCCGACGCGCCGGATCGTGCGCGCCTCGAGCACGCGCAGAAGCCGCGTCTGCGCCTCGAGCGGTAGCTCGCCGAGCTCGTCGAGGAACAACGTCCCACCGTGCGCCGCCTCGACGAGCCCCTCCTGTCGCTGGTGCGCGCCGCTGAAGGCGCCCTTCTCGTGCCCGAACAGGGTGCTCTCGACCAACGTCGGAGCGAGCGCGCCGCAATCGACGGTCACGAACGCCGCGCTCGACCGCGGCGAGGCCTCGTGGACTGCGCGCGCGACCACCTCCTTGCCCGTTCCGGTCTCGCCTTCGATCAGCACGTTGAGCCGCGTCTTGGCCAAGCGCTCGAGGTCCGCGTAGAGGGCGCGCATCGCGAGCGAGCCGCCGACCAGCCCGTGGAACGTGTCGCGTCCGAACCGTTCGACGCGCGCCGGCGTGTCGTCGTACCCGAAGCGCAGCTCGCATGCGCCGATCGCGATCTCCGTCCCGTCGCCGAGGATCGCCTCGCGCACCACCAGCGTCCCGATGCGCGTCCCGTTGGTCGTTCCGAGATCGCGCAGCACGACGCCCTTCTCCGTGGGGACGAGCTCGAGATGCGCGGCCGACACCCGCGCGTCGTCGAGCACCAGGTCGCAGCCCTCGGCGCGTCCGATCACGACGCGCCCTCCGCGAACCTCCACGCGCGCACCCGAGGAGGGACCGCGCACCACCTCGAGCACGCCGCCGTCCACCCACGAGTCGAGCGACGAGGTGGCCACCCGCTGCGTCTTCGGAGTCGGCATGTGCGCCCCATGATGCACGATCGGGCTGGCGCCAGAGCGCGTCTCGCGCACAACCTCCACGGGTGCCCGAGTATCGCATCGGCCCCTACCGCCTCGTACGCAGGCTCGGGCGCGGCAGCTCCGCGACGGTGGTCGAGGCCATCGACGAGCGCGTCGGCCGCAAGGTCGCGCTCAAGGTGCCCCACGCCGATCGCGTCGCGGATGCGTCCGCGCGCGCCGAGCTCGAGCGCGAGGCGCATCTCGCCGCATCGATCCGGAGCCCCTTCGTCGTGCGCGTGCTCGAGCTCGTCGTCGACGGTCCCTCGGCCGCCATCGTGCTCGAGCACGTCGAGGCCGTCACCCTCGCTCGCTTGTGCCGGCACACGCCCGCCGACCCGGGCCCGCTGACCGATCCCGCGCTCGCGGCGCTCGTCGCGCACGATGTGGCGCGAGGGCTCGCCGACATCCACGCGGCTGTCGACATCGACGGCGCTCCGCTAGGCCTCGTGCACGGCGACATCGGCCCCGACAACGTCCTCGTGGACGTCGAGGGCACCACTCGCGTGACCGATCTCGGCCTCGCGCGTAGGCGCGCGGTGACCGCCGCCACCGCGTCCGGTCTGGTGCGCGGCACTCCCGGCTACGTGGCCCCCGAGGTCGTGCGGGGTTCCCCTGCGACGCCGCTGTCCGAGGTCTTCGCGGTGGGCGTGCTCCTCTGGGAGATGCGTGCGGGCCGCCCCGCCTTCGCTCGGCCCGATCCCATCGCCGCGCTGCGCGCGACCGTGGAGGAACGGCTCGAGCCGTTCGTCGATCCGCTGGGTGAGGTCATCGACCGCGCCACGGCGAAGCGGCCGGAGCGGCGTCACGGATCGGCTGCCTCGCTCGCGGAGGCGCTCGCGTCCTTCACGGACGAGAGTCTGCGCGAGCACGTCGCCCGCATAGTCGGCAGCGCTCGAATCGGATAGCCTTCGGGTCGTGCTCGCCGCACGCGGCCGTCGCGCGATTCGCAGTCGCACGCACCTCGCGCTCGTGTGCTCCTTGGCGAGCGCGCTCGGGGTGGCCGGCTGCGACGACGACGAGCCGACGGGTGTGCTCGTGGCCATCACCGCGCAGGGGCGGACCACCGAGATCGTCGATACGCTCGAGATACGCACCTTCGGCGGCTCGGACGCACCGACGTCGGCTACGGGCGAGCAACGTTACCCGCTGCCCGCGGGCAATCCATGGCCGGTCCTCGTGGGCATCATGCCCCGTCGGGGGGACACGGACCGCGTGTGGGCGCTCGAGATCCGGGCGTTGCGCATCCAGGACGGCACGGGCGACCTGCAGCTCGTGCGCCGCGTCATCGGCACCTATGCGCGCGGCAAGGTCGTGCTGCTGCACATCGAGCTCGAGGACCTGTGCCTGCTCGAGCGCAACCGCGACCTCGAGTGCGGCACCACCCTGGCGCGCACATGTCTCCAAGGCGGCTGTCAGACGACCCCGGAGGTCGATCCCGAGCAGCTGCCCGAATGGGACGGCACCCGACCGACCACCTTCGACTCGGGCACCGGCGCGGAGGCGGGCGGCGAGGACGCGAGCGACTTCGACCTCGGGGGCGAGACGCGAGACGGTGGCGACGCCGGCGACGCGGGCGACGCGCCCGACGGTCGAGCCGATGGCGGGCCCGACGGTGCGCGGCCCGACACGGGCCCCGTCGCCTGCACGCGAGACGGCGAGTGCGACGACGGCATCGCCTGCACGGTCGACCGCTGCGTGGACGACCTCTGCGAGCACGGGCCCGACGACGGGCTCTGCGCCACGACTCGCTGCACGGCGGCGGTGCGGTGCCTGCCCGACGAAGGCGGCTGCGTCGAAGAGACCCTCGTGTGCGACGACGGGATCTCGTGCACCGACGACTCCTGCGCGCCTGCGTCGGGCTGCGTCTACACGCCGAACGACGCGCGGTGCGCGGCAGGCGCGACCTGCGATCTCGGGGTGCTCGGGTGTCGTGGCGGCTCGTGCTCGAGCCACGCGGACTGCGCCGACGCCGACCTCTGCAACACCGACCGCTGCGTGGACGGCATCTGCGAGCACCCACCCGGTATGGCGTGCGTGGACTCCGATCCGTGCACCGACAGTCGGTGTGTCCCCGAGACCGGGGCATGCGAGGTCACCAACAACACGGCCTTCTGCGACGATGGCGACCGCTGCACCGCCGGCGACCGCTGCGCCGCGGGGACGTGCGTCGGCACGCCGATCACCTGCGGATCCGATCCGTGCGCGACGGGCACGTGCGACGAGGCCACCGGGATGTGCAGCAGCACGA
>JADZFZ010000335.1 GCA_020854145.1 Deltaproteobacteria bacterium
CGGACAGCCGGACATTGGCATTCTCGACGAGACAGATGGCCGCGTCCGCGAGCTCTCCTATCGCGATGGCGATCCCGCCGAGCGACATGATGTTCGTCGTGAGCCCGAGGTACTTCATCGGGATGAACGCGAGCGCCACCGCGATGGGCAAGATGATGGTGGGCACGAGCGCCGAGCGCGCGTGGAAGAGGAACACCAGACACACGAGCGCAACGATGAGCCCCTCTTCCAGAAGCGTCTTCTCGAGCGTCCCGACGGCACCCAGGATGAGCTCCGAGCGGTCGTAGGTCGGCACGATCCGGACGCCCGGTGGGAGCGCGAGCTCTGCAATCTGCGCCCTCACCCCCTCGATCACGTCGAGGGCATTTTCGCCGATGCGCATCACGACGATGCCGCCGACGGCTTCTCCCCGACCGTTCCAGTCGGCCGCTCCGCGGCGGATCTCGGGCCCGTGCTGCACCGTGGCCACGTCGCGTACCCGCAGCGGCGCACCTCCCGGCCCGCTCGACACGACACTCTCCTCGATGTCCTCGAGGCTTCCCACGTAACCTCGACCCCGGAGCACGTACTCGCGCCCTCCCATCTCGAGCACGCGCGCGCCGATCTCCGAGTTGGCGTCGCGCACGGCGCGCGCCACGTCCTGCACGGTCAGCCCGAGCGCGGCGAGACGCTCGGGGTCGATCACGACCTGGTATTGCCGCTCGAAGCCGCCGAGGCCCGCGACCTCCGAGACACCCGCCACCGATTGCAGCGCCGGACGGATCGTGAAGTCCTGTAGCTCACGCAATCGCGCCAGGTCGAGCTGCCCGCTCCGGTCCTCGACGACGTATTGGTAGACCCAACCCACGCCCGAAGCGTCCGGCCCGAGCTTCGGAGTGACGTCCGGTGGCAGGAGCTGCGCGATCCGGCCTATCTGCTCGAGCACTCGTGTCCGCGCCCAGTAGAGATCGGTCGACTCGTCGAAGATCACGTAGACGAAGCTCATGCCGAACATCGAGTAGCCGCGTACGGTCGTCGCGCCGGGCGTGCTCTGCAGCGCGCGCACGAGCGGATACGTGATCTGGTCCTCCACCAGACCAGGGCTCCGCCCCATCCAATCGGTGAAGACGATGACCTGGGGATCCGAGATGTCCGGCACGGCGTCGAGCGGCGTCTCGCGGATTGCCCAGATTGCCCATCCGAGGAGACCGGCGACACACCCGAAGACGATCCACGGTCGTCGCGCGCAAGCCTCGATGATGCGCGGGACCACGTCAGCCTCCGTGGCCGGCGTGCCCGGTGCTTCGCGCGGGTTGGCTCGGGGCGGGGCGCGCCGGCGGCGGGCGGGGCGTCGAGACGCTCGGCGCTGGGACGGACCGCGTTTCGACGGGCGCGGAGCTCGGCGTCTGTCGTGGTGGGATCGGATTGCTCTGCGGACGGCGCGGTCGCGCAGCGGGTGCAGCCGGCCCTCCGTCTTGGGCACTCTCGCCGCTCCCGCCTCCGTGCTGGTGTCCCGTCCCGCCGGAAGCCTGGAGGCGACTCTCGCTGTCCACGAGGAATACCCCGGAGACGACGACCGCTTCGCCTTCGCGAACTCCCTCCGTGATCTCCAGCCGATCGCCGCGGCTCGCTCCGACCCGGACCGCGTGTGGCTCGAACGTGCCATCGGCAGCGGCCACGAACACGTGTCGGCCGAGGCCCGTGTCGACCACGGCATCGCGTGGCAGCGTCAGCACGTCACGTGACACCGTCTCGAACGCCGCCGTCCCGTACATCCCGGGGCGCAGCCGACCATCGGCATTGTCCGCGGCGAATCGGATACGCAACGTTCGGGTGCGATCGCTGAGCGTGGGATAAACGAGCTCGGCGCGCGCAACGAAAGGCTCTCGTGCGGAGGCGGGTATCTCCAATGTCGCCTGCGTGCCGACCTGGACCTCGGGAATGTCGGCCTCGGCAATCTCCGCGACGATCCACACGCGAGAGAGATCGGCAATCGTGGCGATCTCGGTCGAAGCGTCGACGGCGGCGCCGACCGTGACCCCACGCTCGAGCACGACCCCGCGACGCGGCGAAGAGACCGTGACGAGGCGCATGGGGGTTCCGCGCTGCTCGATGGTCGCGATCTCGGAGTCCGACATCCCGAGCACCCGCAGCCGTGCACGTGCGCCCTCCACCAAGCCCGACGACGCTCCCCCGCCGGCCGCGGCGCGGCGCACGGCGAGATACTCGGTCTGGCTCGAGAGCAGCTCGCGCGAGAAGATGGCAGCCAGCGCTTGCCCCGAGCGCACCTTTGCACCCGTCGTCGGCACGTAGAGTCGCTCGATCCATCCCGACACGCGCGTATGCACGTGCGAGATCCGCGCTTCGTCCGGAGTCACCGTGGCGACCGCGCGAAAGGAACGCGACAGGCTCTCGCGGCGTGCCGGTTCGGTGCGAATCCCGAAGGCCGCGAGTCGCGACGGATCGATGTGAACGGCTGCCCGCGGGTGCGCCGCCTCTTCGACGGCCGCATCGCCATCGGAGGCAGGAGAGTGTCCCGTGTGCTCGCCGATGGGAGGCAGTCCGTGGTGCAGGGAGAACGGCCAGCCATGCCGGTAATGTTGGACGGCCAATAGGGATGCCACGAGCACGATGGCTGCCGCGGCCCCGATGCCCCCGAGCCGAAGCTCCCTTGCCGCAGTCATCGCCGCGTCTCGATTCGAGCGCCACCGGTGACACGACGGAGCCTCGCCCATGCGGTGGCCACGGCGACCTCGCTCGCCACCAGCCGCTCGCGGGTGTCCCAGAGCATGGTCAACGACTCGAAGACCCCCACCAGAGGCATCATCCCGGACGCATAGCTTCCGAGCATCGCCTCCACGGTTCGTGTGGCGAGCGGAACGATCTCCACGCGCTGCGCGCGCAACCGCGACTGCGCCGACACGAGCTGCGCGCGCGCCTCGGCCGCTTGTCCTTCGCTCATGCGGAGCATCGCCGCGAGCTCGGCCTCGGCCATCGACGCCATCGCACGTGCCTCCGCGACACTCGCGCGTCGGGCTCCTCGCCACAGCGGGAGGCTCATGCCCACCATCAACATCGCACCCGCACCGTCGGTCATCGTGTAAGCGCCGCCCGCCCGCACCATCAACATCGGCGCGTCCATCGATCGCATCACGTCGATCTCGGCTCGCGCAGCGCGAAGCTCGGCTCGCGCAACCGCGATCTCCGGACGTCTCGCGGCGCGGGCGCGAAGCTCGCCCACCGGGGGCGCCGCCGCCGCAGGCAGGTCGAGCACGACGGGCGGGATACGCACGGACGGCGCGAGCGCCAGCGCCGCGCGCAACATCGCCTCCATGCCGGCCACCTCGGCCGCGAGCGCATCGAGCTCCGCGCCGAGCCGCGCGACCTCCGTCTCGGCACGAAGCACGTCGGCCTGCGTCGCCATCCCTGCGGAGTATCTGGCTGTGACCGCGACGGTCACTTGTCGAGCGAGCTCGCGTTGGCGTGTGACGACGAGCCTCATCTCGCGCGCCTCGTAGACGCCGATCACGGCCAGCTCGGCTTCGAGCGCGACGGTGAGCCGCGTGACGCCGACGGCGGATCGCGAGCGGGCCAAACCCGCCCGCGCGAAACGTTCGCGACGCCCCCGGAGCCGCGACAGTGGGAATCGCTGCTCGACGGTCGTCGAGACTTCGATCCCATCGAGCATCACGGGAAGGTGGTCGACGGAGACCGCGATCTCGGGATCCTCGAGCGCCCCGACGTACCGCGGTCGTTCGCGCGCCGCGTCCACGGCCCGAAGCGAGGCGCGCACCTCGGCCCGACGCGCCATCGCGATCCGTGCGGCATCGGAAGGACGCAGCGGGTCGGGGAGCGAGGGAACGTGCACCTGCGCGAGCGCGTGGCTCGAGGCCACCACCAAAACGAAGCCGATCACGTAGGTAGCAGTGCGTAGCACGTATCGGCCTGCAGCGAGCCTCGTGCCACCCGATCGAGCGTCGGAAACCAGCGTTTCGATTCGCCCGACGCACGGCGCGACGAACCGTTTGCGGTCTCGGTGCGCAGATTCGGCAAGGCACGGAGCTCGCCGTGCGCTGGGAGCTCTTACGGCATCGTCCCCTGTTCGAGGTCGCGAACGAAGGCGCGGATGGCGCTTTGCAGGTCGGACGCGAGCAGAGGTAGCGCGCCCTCGACCAGCGTGCAGATGGCGAGCACGCCCGCAGACAGCTCGATGTGGTCGCGTTCGCGGAGGCGAAGGAGCCCGAGCGCGCAGATCATCGTGTCGTCGAGATGGCCGAAGGGCATGTCGTCGCCGACGAGGTCGAGAGGGTTGTAGACGTACGTGAGCAGGCCTCCCGCCAAACGGCGTACACGGTGTCGATTCTGTCCCGGCTCCACGATGACCCTCTCGAGGGCCGCCACGAGATCGGGCAGCAGGAGCTGCAGCAGCCAGAGGTGCGTTTGTTGGGGTGGCGTTGCGTTGGCGGCCAGATCGTCGGTCCACAACACCGCCTCGCCGAGTCGCGCGGAGACGAGCTCACGGGCCATCAGCTCACGCAGCATGTCCGACATCGCAGGTCGCCTCCATGCATTTGGAGCGATCATGACAACGCCGCGCCGGAGCCGGCCCGAGCAATTCGCCCTTGAGCATGCCATGACCTCATCTCTCCTCCTCCCAGCGACGCAGTCGCCACGTGCGAGCTCAACCCTGCGGCTCTGACCGCAGCGTGCGTGCCACGCGCCCGTGCCGAAAAACGTGCGCAGATCTACTCGGCGGCGTGTGACCCTCTCGGTCACTGGCGTGACTTGGCCGGACACCACGATGCCGGACCACGCGCGCTCGGGCAGCCTTCCGCCGCCGCAAGCCCGCGGTCACGCCCGAACCGGCGTCCTGCCTCCCGCTCACATCGCGCTGTTGCCGGGCAGCACGGACGCCGCCATCATCCGTGGAAGAAGGAGACGCGATGGAGCCTGTCGAGGAGACCCGCACTGGAGAGACCACCGAGCCGACGATCGAGGAGCTGGAGATGGACTGGTGGCAGCCACTCAGCTGTGGCTGCGAACCGCCGACTGACGATTGATCCGACCGCAGGCCACGCCGGTGCACGAGTTGCGGCCTCGCAGCGTCCGTCTCGCGCCCGGCGTGGCCTTGCACGCTACCGAACGAGGCCTGGTGGCGCGGACGCCGTCGCGCTGGGTATGCGTCGATCTCCACGATCGCGCGCTCGAGGCCATTATTCTCGCGCGCCTGACGAGGCCCGGCACGCTGGAGGTCCGCGCGGCCGACGTGGCGATCGCGCAGGCGGCGACAGCGCTTGCACGTGCAGGCCTCGTCATCGACTGCGAGTTGCCGGTCGTCCTCGTCGATGGCACCGCGAGCATCGAGCTCCCGGAGCTCGAGGTCACCCGATGCTCGGCCGCCGACGCAGCGCGATCCGACGCTGGGCTCGTCGTCCTCGTGGGTGCGCCCGATGACGGCGAGCTCGGCCGAGCCCTCGACGAGCTCGCCACCGCACGCCGTCCATCCCTGGTGGCGTGGATCGACGAGCGCGGCGTCGCGATCGCACGGGACGACGGTGTCGTTCGTGGATGTGGGCTGTGCGCCTGGTCGATGGACTCGGCGCTGGTGCGCTACGTGGCGGGTGGCGAGCTCGGAGCCGTGCCGAGGGTGTACGCCGACGCGTGCGCGCTGGCCCGGATCGCGTCCGGCGTGCTCGCGTCGGCGATCCTGGATCCGCTGGGGCCGCCGCGTGCGGGTCAGGTGTGGACGTTCGATCGTCGAGACGGATCTGCCGGCGTCTCGACGATCGTTGCGCACCCGATGTGTGTCTGTGCAACGCGACCCGCGAGATCGAGCGCACCTGTCGCCGAAGCAACGTGGGAATCGCTCGCGCGGAAGCGGCAGGCGCCGGTGTGGCCCGTCCAACGGTCCGGGCCCGAGCGAACCGCCCGAGTCATCTATCGACGCTCGCGCGCGCCGTGGAGAGTCGATCAACAGGCGCTGGGCGTCGCGATGGCAGCAGGAGATGCCGCCGAGACGCGCGCCCTCGCCGAAGCGATCGAGCGATTCTGCCTGCTCCACGCGCCGCCCGACGTGCGCCACCTCGCCGCGCGTGAGCTCGATCGGGAATATCTGCCCGCCCGTGACGTCGAGGAGCTGACGTTCCGACCCGCCGAGTATGCGATTGAAGGCTTTCGCTTCGCGCCCTACTCGAGCACCGAGCCTCTCGACTGGTCGGTCGCGCGATCACTCGACGGCTTTCGATCCGTGCTTGTGCCCACGAGCCTCGTCGGTCGTGTTCCAAGCGGTTCGCGGGCGCTCGTCGACGCGACGTCGAACGGCTACGCCTGCCATCTGGACCCCGTGCCCGCCATCGAACGAGCCATCCTCGAGCTCGTCGAGCGCGATGCCATCCTGCTTCATGCGTACGCTCCCGTGGCCCCGCTTCCGTGGATCGACACAGATCTCCCGATCGCATCGACGGTCTCGCTGCTCGCGACGCAGGACATCGACGTCCCGGTCGTTCTCTCCCTCGGGTGCCGACTCGATGGTTCACTGCGCTGTGGATCCGCCGCAGCGACGACGATCGACGAAGCGCTGCGCCGTGCCGCGACCGAGCTCCGCGTTGCGCTCGAGGGCACCGCTCCCACTGGCGCGCCACGATCCCTGAGGGACACGTCCCGCCGCTACGAGCCCCGTGACCACCTCGCACATCACGCTGCCGAGAGCGGACGCCGGGCGTTCGAGCAGCTGACACGTTCCTCGACGCGCATCCCGCTCGCCGATCTGCGGCGCAGATGGCCGGCCACGGATGCTGGCTCGCGCCTGTCGCGTGCGCTCGGCAATCGCTTCGACGTGTGGATCGTGGAGCGCAGCCTACCCGCCGTGTTCGGCGCGGGCTGGCATGTCGTCCGCGCGCTCGTACCGGGTCTGGTCGAGCTCTCCTGGGGCCTGCCGTATCGCAGGCTCGCGAGCCCGCGGATCGCTGAACGGTTGGCTCGCGGGGCGATGCTCTCCGACGAGCCGCATCCGATCGCATGAGCACACTCCGCGCGATCGTTGTTGGAAGCGGCTGGGGCGCGCACTCGGCGCGCGCGCTCGCGGCGGATGCACGCGTCACGCTCGCGGCCCTCGTGGGGCGCCGATCCGAGCGAACGACCGCGCTCGCGAGCGAGCTCGGGGTTACCGTCGAGGCTTCGATCGACGACGCGATCGCAGCCCATCGGCCGCAGCTCGTCGTGCTCGCGGTCAGCGAGCATTCGCACGAGGCGCTCGCGATCCGTGCGCTCGATGCAGATTGTCACGTGCTGTGCGCGCATCCGGTGGCCGCCAGAGCGCCCGACGTCTTGCGGATCGCCCGTGCAGCCCTACGGGCGGGGAAGCTCGCTCGCACCGACTACACGTTCCGGCTGCGTCCGGAGCTCGATGCCTTGAGGGCACACGACGGACGAGGAGCGCTGCTGCGGGTGGCGATCGACGCGCCGGGCCGCTGGCTTCCGATCGTGCTCGACACCGCCGTGGTGATCGCCGGGCCCGTCGTGCGCCTGACGGGGAACCGGAGCTACCCAAACAGGCTCGCGCAGCGCGTCGCGCACGTGCCCCAAGCATTCCCCCCGGCCGCGCTGCTCGAGCACCGCTCGGGAGCTGTCACATCGATCGTCACGTTCCCACACTCCTGGCCCGCTGTGCCCGTTCACGTGCGGACGAGCTGGGAGGGCGGTCGGGTCGAGGCGCTGCTCCCGACCGGCGGTGCGCGGCGCATGGCGCTCGGGCGCTCGGGCGCCGTCGAGGAGCGTGATCTCGTGTCTGCGAGCTGCGCTCCGGGTGACCCGTCGTCGCACGGCCTGTCGATGCAGGCCGTCGCGCGCGCGTTCGTGGACGAGATCCTCGGAGCCGGCCGTAGGCTCGCAACGCTCGACGAAGAAGCACATCTGCGTGCTGTCTGGGATGGGCTCTGGCGAGCATCGCGCGAGTGGATTGCGCTGGAGGACCCAGACATCTCGTGAGCAACAAGAAGCTCTACTTCATCCACCGCTGGATCTCGCTTCTCGCGCTCGACCAGCTCGGGGTCTGGTCGTCATCGGGCGTCGCGAGCGACGCCGGGGGCTCGGTGGCCAGATCGTGTGCTCCCGCGGCAGGCGCCGACATCACCGCTCGCTCCGCGAGGAGGGTGAAAGAGACCCGAGCGGCGAGCGCGCATCCACCGGATCGAGCTACGGTCGACGGGAAAGGCGCTGGTGGTGTACGTCGTGTGCGGTGGGGATCTCGTCGCGCGCTACGAGGCGCGGAGCGCGAGACCACTTCCGGCATTGACCATCGCGTTCGCGGTGCTCGCCAACATGACGGTTCTCAGCGGTATCGTGCTGTGGTGTGCTCGCGCGGTACCGGCGTGGCGCAAGCGACGCGAAGCGGCCGCCACGATCAGTGAGACAGATGCGTCGAGACGCGGCGACGCATCTCGTCCACGCGACCCGGTTGATCGGTGACGATGTCGACCGTCCGCGGGCTGGGACCCTCGCTGGCCGAGGCCCCCTCCACGTAGAGGGGGCAGTTGCTCATCCCTTCGCGACCCCGAGCGCGCGCGAAAGCCACATGGCAGCGGACGTGATGGAGGACGGCGTCCAACGGTGTGCCTTCGGGAAACGTCAGCCGAACCCCGCCGGGGATTTCGAGCACGGTAGCCTGGTAGCCGAGCAATGGGCACAGGCGGCGCGTCTCCGCGGGAAACTCCCTGCACTCGACCTGCTCGAAGACGTCGAGCGCTTCCGCGGCGCTCTGGTGGTCGCCCGCGTGCTGCCGATGCTCGGCGGCGTGACGCCGGTGGACCTCGGTCGGGTTGTAGACGTCGGTCCCGAAGTAGCTCTCGCCGGCAACACGCCCCCGACCCGACGAAAGCCTCACGGCTCCTGGGTCATATTGCCGCTGATGCCTTCGAGACTCGTCGCCGTGCGTGCTCGCCTGGCGGCGATGGGCCTCGGCGCTCATGTCGTCGGGACGTGCCCCCGATGTCTCTCCCCTGCAACCGATGACGACCAACATCGAGGCCAGCAGAGAATGGATGGCTGTTCGCGTCTCCATGGCAGCTCCTCTCGAACGCACCTGATGATCCGTGGCAGCAACTCACATGCCGATCCGACGCGATCCCGACCGCCTGCGAAACGTGCTGCGCGAAGACCACACGACCACTCTGTGACCGAATCGGTCACATCCGACCTTGGTCTCTCGGACACAGAGAACGTTCAGGACACTCCGCTCCAGCCACGCATTGCGGGAAATGGATCACGCGGCCTGTCGCGTACACCGCGTTGAAGCGGTGCTCGGCATCGGCGGTGAGCGTTCCCCTGGACGGCGCGAGCTTGGCGACGACATCGTCACTGCCCTTCTGCGCCGCATACTGGAACACCGCGCACCCGGCATTGCGATAGAGCTCGACGTAGCCGTCGTGCGCGGCGGGCAAGCCGGGCACGAGCACTTTGATGCCGGTACCGTCGGTCGCCATCCACGAGCTCGACAGCAGCTCGCGCCAGTGAAGGCCGTCGATCGGCGCGAGCAAGTCGGCCGCGCGTTCGACGAAGCTCACGAGCGTGCCCATCGCGAGCGGGATGCCGCGCTCGGCAAGATCTCGTCGAATCCGATCGAGCGGAGAGAGCAGCGCGAACTTCTGGTGGATGAACCAAGCGAGCCACTCGCAGGTGACCTTCGAGCGCAGGTACGGCGCCGGCAGTGACGCGGGCGTCGTGCGGTGGCGACATTTCCGGCAGCGGCACGTCGTGCGCTTCACGACGCGTCGGCGCTGGTGCTCCTTGACGACGTGCAGCTTCTCTTCGACGACCTCGTCGATCACGTCGAGCTCCGTCGAGCCGCAATGCTTGCAGCTGGCCGGACGAAAGCGATGCTCCTCGGTCTCGA
>JADZFZ010000336.1 GCA_020854145.1 Deltaproteobacteria bacterium
CGTGGTGCTCATGGATCCTCGCTCTCGGGCCACGGCGGCGGAGCGCCTCGGAGCATCTCCCAGAGCAGGCGCGACAGCCCTTCGGCCTGATCGACCTCTTCGAAGTCCATCTCCGCGCTCAGGATCGCGAAGCGCGTCCCTTCGGGGTTCGTCTCCACGGGCCAGCGACGCGGGATGTAGTCGTACGGGGTGAAGTCCGGCGTGCCCGTGAACATGTCGAGCATCGGGGCCGCGGCTTCGACGGATGCGTTGGGCGCCCGCTCGATGCCCAGGACGAGCTGCACGGTGCGCCAGACGCTCGGCTCGCTGTAGTGCACGCTCGACACGTAGCCGCGCCGCACCCACGGCGAGATCACGAGCGCGGGCGAGCGGTGGTTGTCGACGTGATCGCCGCCCTGCTGCGGGTCGTCCTCGATCACGAAGATCGCCGTGCGCGGCCAGTAGGTGCTGTGGCTCACGAGGTCCACGAGCAGCCCGACGCCTTCGTCGTTGTCCGCGATCATCGAGCGCGGCGTGGGCTTGCCGGCTTGTCCGCCGAAGGTGTGGTCGTTCGGCAAGAGCACGTAGCTGAGCGCCGGCATGCGGCACTCGTCGAGCCAGCGACCGCCGAGGAAACGCGCCTTCTCCACGTCCGGCACGTTGGCGAGGTAGTTGGCGATCGAGCCCGGGATGCGCGAGTCGGGGGGGCCTTCGCCCGCCGCGATGACCTCGTTGTAGTTCTGGAACTCGATCCCGTTCTGCTCGAGCCATCGGAAGATGCTGCCCTCTTCCGGGAAGCCGATCGGCGCGAGCACGCCTTGCGGCGGGATCCCCCAGTACCCGCGCCCCCACGACGTCGGATAGGTGCGCTCGACGAAGTCGGTCGTGCGACCGAAGGCCGTCCAGATGTGGCCCTGGATCGACTGCTCTCCCGACGAGAAGAAGTTGTCGAGGTTCGCGAAGTCCAGGGCGAGCCGGCGCGTGTTCGGGATCACCTGCTCGATCTGATCGCCCGGAAAGAGCGTCAGATCCGGGTCCCCGTTGCCGTGGGGCGTCCCGTCGTCGCGCCGCAGGTCGCCGAGGTACGCGTCGTAGGTCTTGTTCTCGCGGATGACGACGATCACGTGCTCGATCAGCGTGGACGGACCGTCGCCGGGGCGCGGGATCGGGAAGTCGTACGCCGCTCCGGCGGGGCACTCGACGGACGCGAAGCCGGCGGGTCGCGCGTTGTTGGCCGCGACCTCCACGTCCCACGCGTCGAGCGCGTCGTCGCCGGGCGCATCGAGCACCGTGATGCTGCCGCCGATGAGGTCGGTGATGTCGTCCTCGTCGGGCGCGAGGTTCGCGCCGGTGCCCTCGTGCTTGCCGTTGAGGAAGACGACGCGACCGTCGGGCAGCGCGATCACGTCGGTCGGGTACCACATCGTCGGGATGCGACCCGCCTCCGAGGCCGAGCCTCGCACCGGGTCGAAGTCGAGCACGTCGATCGCGTTGTCGCCCGCGGACGCGACGAAGAGCCGGCGACCGTCGGCGCGCCAAGCCGGCTCGACGGGCGACGTGCCTCGCAACGTGCTGTCACCGGAGACCGGCGCGGTCGTGACCACCGTGCGCAACGTCGTGTCCACGAGCGCGACCGAGTCGCCGTCGCTCGACGCCACGGCGAGGTGCCCACCGTCGGGCGAGAGCGCCATGCCCTGCGGGTTCTTGCCGACTGCGATCGTGTCCTCGACCGTGCCGGTCGACGGGTCCACGACGTACACGGCGGAGCTGCCCCACCCGGTGACGTACACGCGCTCGCCGTCGGCGCTCGCCACGACTGCGTACGGGTACGAGTCGGTGGGCATCGCGATCCGCCGCACCTCGCGCGCGCCCTCGACGTCCCACACGAAGAGCTCGTGCGACAGCATGCTCGCGACGACGACGGTGGCGCTCGCCTCGAGGTACGCGAGCCCGGCGAGGTACTCGTTCGGCCGGAGCCCCTCCATGTCGCCGAAGTGCGCCGAGCGCGCGCGGTCGCGCGTGAGCGCGCCGTCGACGGCCATGTCGTAGACGATGAGCTCGCCCGAGCCGCCGCCCGACACGACGAGCCGACGCGCGTCGCTCGAGGCCGCGAGCCCGTAGAAGATGGCGCCGAACGCGGGGTCGCTTTCCCGGCTCGCGAAGCGCACGCTCGCCACGACCTCCAGCCGATCCACGTCGATCACGCTCAGCTGCTCGTCGGCCACCCCGCCGTCCGAGACGACCACCAACGACGTCCCCGGCACGGCGAGCAGCGACATCGGCAGACCCGGCAGCCGCAACGTCCGGCCGACGCGGCTCGTGCGACGCCCGCCGACCACGATGAAACCGTCGTCTCCGTCCGGCCCGACCGGAAGGTGCGCTCGCTCCGGCGCGACCCGGACGTCGCAGCGTCCCGCCGGAACCTCGGGCGGCTCCGCGTCCGGCGGCGCGTGACACGTGGTCGCGTCGGGGCCACCGTCCCGAGCGCCTGCGTCCCGCTCTGCCGCGTCGTCGTCGGGCGCGGCATCGCGCGGGCTCGGTCCCGCGCCGTCGGGCACGAGCTCCGCGCGCCCTCCGCAACCCGCGAGCCCGATCGCCACGAGGCACGTTGCGACGCCTTGCTTCACCGACATGACGCCGGAGGATCGCACGACCGCGTGGCGATCGCGTGACACCGATCACGCGCTCGCGGCGCGCGCGGACGAGCTCGGCACGAGCCGTTCGTGCGCCCCTTCAGTTCACGAAGCCCCCGAGCCCCGGCGGGGCGCCGCCCCGGCTCGCGCTCGCCACCGACTGCGAGAACACCTGGAACGCGCGGCGGATCTCCCTCGGATCGCTTTTGGGCGTCAGGATCCATCGATCCTCGATCCCCATCGACCGGAAGACGGTCCGGAAGTCGAGACCACCTCCGTCGATGCCCATGGCGGCCACGACGTGGCTCTCCGCGCGCATCATGTCGTTCACCAGCGTCCGGACCTCCTTCGCGCTCGCCCGCACCGAGCACTCGTCGGCTCCGTCCGTGATGAGGAGCGTCACGGTGCGCACCGCGACTCCCGCCTGCGAGAGCTCCTGCGCCTTGGCGAGCACCGTCCCGAGCAACACCATCGACTGATCGTAGAGGGGTGTTCCCCGGCACGGGTCGTAGTTCTTCGTCGTCATCGTGACGGCCCGGTCGAGCACGCAATAGGGATAGAGAACATCCCCATTGAGGTAGCGGGTGTGCACCAGCACTCCGTCTCCCTGCTTGGACTTGCGCAGCGC
>JADZFZ010000337.1 GCA_020854145.1 Deltaproteobacteria bacterium
ACGCCGCGCCTGCCGAGCGTGTCGAGGTCGGCGGCGCTCACGGTGCGACCCGAGCGGGCGAGCGATGCTTCGGCTGCGCGATGCATCAGCGCGGACGCTCCGTCGCCGACGAACGCACCCATCGTCGTCTCGTCGAGCGGTGCGAGCCCGAGATCGGCGAGCGCCTCGTTCGCAGCGGCGACGATGTCGCCACGCGAGTCGACGAGCGTTCCGTCGAGGTCGAAGACGACGAGCGAGAGTGACGGCGGTTCGTGGTGCATGCGACGGCGTTTGACACCGAGGTCGTGCGGCGGGCCCGGGCTCAGAACGGGTTCGGCGGCATGGGCTCGCGAGATCGAGCGCCACCCGAGGAGCTCGGCGGGCGGTAGTTGGGTCGAGAGCCGCTCGGCGGCGGCGACGTGGGTCGAGAGACCGAGAGCTGCACGGGATAGCTCGTTGCGTGGCTCGGGTTCGCGAACGGGGGCACCCGCATCCGCCGCGCCACGCGCGCCATGCACGCCCCCTCGGCGGTGCCGGCCAGCGCCCCGCTGACTGTGACGTCCCGGACCTGTCCGGTGCGGTCGAAGACCACGTTCAGGCGGACGCTCCCCGAGCGGCTGCCTGCACACTGCTGGATCGCGGACCGGACCGACGAGAACGCGCGCGTGACGTCGGCGCGCGACGGCGTCGAGGGCAGGCCCGACGTGGGGGCGCTCGGTTGTGCCGTCGCCCCGCCGGTTGCCCCGCCGCGACCGCGCTCGCGACCCCGGGACACGGTGACTCCATCCGTCGGCGGCGGAGACGCGACGGATGGCGCCCGCAGAGGGGATGCGACCACGGCGGGCGTCGTTACCGGGCCTCCATCCTGCGTGACGTAGGGGGTCTGCAGCGGCGGAGGCGAGACCACGCTCGGAGCCGGGACAGTGGGCACGCCGGGTGGCCTGCCGGCCGGCGCGGTCAGGCTCGTCGTCGTGGCCGCCACGACGGGCGCCACCGTGGTGGGCTCCGCCTCGACGTGGGGCGCATCGCGTGCGGTCGTAGCGAAGTACCCGATCGCGCCGACGGCGATGACGACCAGGACGGCCGCAGCGCCGCCGAGCACGAGGAGCGACGCGCTGCGGCGAGGCTCTGCGACCGGTCCAGTCGAGGACACGGGTTGCGGCGTGCGCGCGAGGGACGCGGGGGTGCCCACGACGGTGCCCGGCAACGGCGAGCCGGATGCGCCGAACGGCAGCGAGGTCGCCGCCTGGGTCGCGGCGAGGCGCGGCATCGACGCCGGTCGAGGCTGTGACGACGCGACGGTCGGGACCCATGCGACCGGCGGCGCCGCTGCAGCGCCGACCCACGGGCGCGGACCGCCCTGCAGCGCGGCCGGCAACGCCGCCATGAGCGCGTCGACCGAGGCGAAGCGGTCGGCGGGGTCACGAGCCACCGCGCGCGCAAACCACGCGTCGAACCCGGCCGGCAACACGCCGCCCACGCCGAGCGCCGCCGCGCGCTCCGACGCGGGCACGATCGGCGAGACGACCATCTCGGCGATCAACATCTGGATCCCGACATCCTGCTGGTTCGCCGCGATCCAGTAGAAACGCCCCGTCAGCAGGTAGAACGCGATCAGCCCGAGCGCCCACACGTCCGTGGTCGGACCGATGGGTGCGTTCGGCTGCAGCTGCTCCGGCGCCATCCAGAGCGGAGAGCCGATGAGCTGCGAGTTGTGCGCCGACGTCGCGCTCGCGACGAGCTTCGCGATCCCGAAGTCGAGCACCTTGACGGTGAGAGCCGAGTCGCTCCGGCGCGACATCGCCACGTAGACGTTCTCGGGCTTGAGGTCCCGGTGCACGATGCCCGCGCGGTGCGCAGCGGACAACGCGTGCGCCATCTGCTGGTACACCCGGAGGAGATCGGCCGGTGGCAGCCGACCGCGTTGCTCGACGACGCTCGCCAGCGACCCGCCCTCGAGCAGCTCCATTGCGAGCCACGGCAAGCCCGACTCGGCGTCGAGCCCCGCTGCGATGACCTCGACGACGTGCTCGCTCTCGATCCGCGAGCCGACCTGCGCCTCGCGAACGAAGCGCTGGATGGACGCCTGATCATTGGCGATCGAGAGGTGCATCACCTTGAGCGCGCGGCGCTTGCCGGTGGATTGCTGCTCCACCAGGTACACCGCGCCCATCCCGCCTTCCGCGAGTGGCGAGAGGATCCGGAAGTCGCCACCCACGATGCGACCTGGTCGTAATTGCACCTGCGTGGCCACGCGTGCCCCGAGCGGACGAGTATCGACGCGGTGCGCGCGCGTGTCCACGCCGCGCGCCTCGCACGTCGCACCGGGGTATCTTGCCTGCGTGGCGAGCGACCGAACGTGCACCGCGCCGTCGACCACGCCGGATGGCGTGGACCTCGGCGGCGCGCTCCCGAGGCGGACGACGAGCGTCCGGCGCGTCGGGTGGCGGCACAGCGCGGTTACGTGCGCTGCGGCGGCGGCGGCAGCGTCGTGGTCCTGTCTGCCGCTCGACGTGCATGCGCAGCAACAGCCCCAACCGGCGGTGCTCGCCCGCGCGGAGGTGTCCCTCGGACGTGCGCGGCTCCGGACGGCGATCACCGTCCGAACGGTCGATGCCGGTCGCGCCGAGCTCGAGATCACCGCCGGCGCTCATCGCGTGCTCGCGCCCGTCGCGCCCCGCGGTGTGGCCATCCGTTGGGCGGCCGTTCGCGACG
>JADZFZ010000338.1 GCA_020854145.1 Deltaproteobacteria bacterium
CGCGCGCTCGGACGCCGTCCACGATCGTCCCGTTGGTGCTCCGCAGGTCCGTGAGCACGTATCCGTCTCGGTCGTCGCGGATCTCGAAGTGCGCGCGCGACACCGTCGGATCCGAGAGCCGCAGGTCTGCGGCCTCCGCCGTGCCGACCGTCACGCGCTCGCGATCGAAGGTCCCGACGCGTCCCACGTCGGGCCCCGCCACGACGGTGAGCCGGAATCCGCGGACCCTGAGGATCTCGACGCCATCCGCGCGCCGCACGAGACGTGTGCTCGACACGCGGCGAGCCTACCAGGGCCATGGCTCGACGTACTGCGTCCCGGTGTCCGACCGAAGGCTCCAAGCGATCCGATTGCGGTGCGGGAGATACTCCATCGGCCGGTCGGTGGCGGGATCTGCGAGCACTGGATCGAGGAGCGACGGAGGCGCACCGGTCGACAGCGTCGCCCGCGAGGACGATCGACCGAGCGCATCGAGGAGGATTGCCGTTGCCCGCAGGCGCGACTCGGCGACCGCACCGCGTCGTGCATAGATGGTGAAATCGACGGGATCGCCGAACAATCCGCCCGCCGAGTAACGACCGGCCAGCTCCGTCGTGTGCACCATCGCGGCGCGGTAGCTCGCCCATCGCGGGTCGCGCCAGCGCCGCTCCTCGACGAGCGCCTGCCCCATGGCATGCAGGGAGTCGCGGCCCTGGAGGACCCAGTCGATCGCTCCGGGGTCGAATGGGCCCAACGTACGTGGCGCTTCCTCGCGTATCGCGACGAATCCCCACAACAGCTCGAACCGCATCGTGTGCGCGAAGACGGGAGCATCGCGCGCGAGTTGCCTGAGCTCTCGATGGGCCGTCGCGAGATCGTCCGCCGTCGCGCGAGCCGCGCAGCTCCGGACGAGCTCGGTCGCATCCCCGGCGATTCTGACGAACACCATGTGCGTGATCAGCCCGCCGCCCGGTACGACGCCTTGCCCGCTGCGAATGACATCCGCAGCGATTTGCAGGCAATCGGATGGCTGGCGGCGAGCTGCGTCGATCAAGAGCAGTCTCTGCGCGCGAAACAGTTCGATGACGGCCGGCGGCTCGCTGCCGACGAAGGGGTAGCGTTGCCCGACGGTGGTGTGCTGGGTCGTGCGACGAAGAGCGACCAGCGCGTCTCGATGAGCATCGACGAGCGCGAGCGCCTCTGCATCCAGCGGGTTGCCTCGTTCGATGTCGAGCCACGCCTGCTCGACGGTTCGCTTCGCCGCCGGGCGGGCGAGCTCGCGAAATCGCGGGAGCACCTCGGAGACGGCCTTCATCGACGGCCCGGCCAGCGGCTCGCCGCGCAAAACCGCGCTGCGATGGGGCTCGCTGTTGAACCGACGGACCGCCGCGCGGTGTCGCGCCTCGAGTCGCTCGAGCTCGGCGCGTCGCTCGTCGCTGTGTCGCGCCCAGGCGAACAACGCACAACAGACCGCGAGACCGGCGCCGGCGACTCCGGCGGCAGCTGCGACGCGTGCGCGCGAGCTCGGCCCCACCGCGACCAGCGTAGCCCGATCGACGACGGCTCGGGACGCGCGATGGCGCACGGGCTCGACGGTACGCGAGAAGGCCCAAGGCGCGCGGGCGTACCCTGTCTGAGCCACCACATGACGAGACGACGTCCGCCCGCGCTCCTCGTGACCCTCTCCCTCGGCGCCACCCTGCTCGGTGCGACCGGGTGCGGCTCCGGTGCCGGCGCCGCGGGCACCGTGTCGCCCGAGCCGACGTCCTCCGGCGCAGCGTCGAACGCGCGAACCGTTGCGCGTCCGAGCCCGCCGCCTTCCGGCGACGGCACGATCCCGGTGCTCGCGCCGGGCGAGTACGAGGTCCACGAGTGGGGCCTGATGCGCGCGGGCGCGGGCGACGTGCTCGAGGTCGGCGCCGTCGCGCCGCCGGTGGTGCGCGAGCCGCTCGTCGTCGACAAGCCGATCCTGTACTTCCACGCAGGCAGCTCGATGCAGCTCGCGCGCGTCGAGGTGCACGCGTCGGGCGACGTGCGCGAGCACTGGCCGCTGACTGCGCGCGGGATGCCGCGGTCGATCGTGTGGCGAGGCGTGTCGCTCGATGCGAGCCGACGAGCGGGCTCGGCGGCGTGCCCACCCGGCGCGTACCCGAGCGCGACCGAGGCACCGTGCGACGGGCTCGCGCGGGGCGAGCTGTGCGAGTCGAGCAGCCTCGGTCCGCTCGCCGCGCAGGCGACGTGCCTCCGCCTGGGCGCAGGGACGCACCCGTTTCTCTTCTACCGATCGCGCACGCGTGCCTTCACGCCGCCGCTGCGCCTCGAGCGTCTGCCGTCGGGCGAGATCCGCGCGACCCACACGGGCGACGTCGCCATCCCGGGGTCGGTCGTCGTGATCCGGCGGCGCGGAGGTGGAACCGTCGCACGCTCCTTTGCCCCGCCGGGGCCCGGACGGTCGAGCGTCCTCGGCGCAGACGCATCGCACGACGACGCGCCCGCCGACATGCCGGTGATGCCGTCGGACGTCGCCTCGGGCCGCGCGGCCGTGCGATCGACCATGCGCGTCCTCGGGATGACCGACGGCGAGATCGACGCCTTCCTGCGCGCGTGGGACGCGCAGCTCTTCGAAGGCACCTCGCACGCGCAGAACGTCGCGACCGACGAGCTGACCGTCGACCGGCGCGCCGTCACCGACCTGCCGCCGCCCGCCGACTCGGTGCTCTACTTCCTGCCGACCGAGACGTGCGACGGCGTCTCGCGTCTCGCCTTCGAGCCGGCTCCGCGCGCCGTGCGACGTGCCCTCGCGGTGTGGGGCGCCGTTCGCTGACCAGTCGAATGGCTCGTTGACAGCGGAGGCTCCAAAGGTCATTTCAGCTTCGAATGACCGATCCTCCCGAACATCTCATCTTGTCCGTTGCCGACGTCAAACGTCGCTTCTCGGAGGTCATCGGGCGCGTCGAGCGGGGTGAGCGGATCGTCGTGTCCCGCCGCGGAAAGCCGGTGTTGGCTCTCGTCCCTGCCGACAGCGCGGGAGCGAGCCGACCTGCGCCCGTCGGGCTCGCCGCCATGGCCGGGGCCCTGGGCGATTGGCACGCGCTCCCGCGAGTCGTGACGGAGATCTACGCAGCGCGCCGTCGGGCGCGCGATCGGGCAGCTCCCGATCTCGGCTGAGCGTGTACTGCTTCGACACGGATGTGTTGAGCGCCGTGCTGCGGAAGCAGGCGATGCTCCACGTGGTTCGCCGGCTGGCGCTCGTACCGCCGCGTGAGCAGTTCACGACCGCGATCAACCTGGGCGAGCTGCTCTACGGCGCCTCGCGCAAGGGCAGCCCGGAGCTGGTCGCGCGCGTGCGCGAGGTCGTGCACCGCGCGCAGATCGTCTTGCCGTTCGACGAGGTCGCCGCCGACGTCTACGGTCCACTCCGCGCGCGGCTCGAGAGATCGGGGACGCGGCTCGACGAGCCGGACCTCCGCATCGCGTCCATCGCGCTCTCGCGCGGTCTCACGGTCGTGACGGGAAACGTGCGGCACTTCTCCCGCGTCCCCGGTCTCGTCGTCGAGAACTGGATCGCGACGTAGCGCGCAGCATTCACCGCGGGACCGTCCGAACGACGATGGCAGCCTCGACGTCGGTCGTGCCGAGCTGGTAGCGCGCGCGGACCTCGAGAGCGACCTCCGACGTCACGAGCTCGGGATGGGCGTGGCCCGCGGGCAGGAACCGCCCCGCTCCCGGACGTGCGGCGCCACCCCGGCCCATCGCGGGCGCGTCGGGGTTTCCGGCGGGCGCACACACCGGGCCCTGGCACTCGCCCTGGCTCCAGCGGAGAAACGTGCTCCCGGTGACGTCGAGCATCGACGCCGTCGTGAGGCGCAACGCCGCCCGACACATCACGTCGAGCGCGCCCGCGCGGTGGGGCCCGCCGCAGTCGAGCTCGAGCGCCTCGACCCGCATGGAGCAGCCTCCGACACCACACGTGGCTCCATCGAGGCAGCCCACGCCGTCGTTGCACGCGCTGCACAGGTCGACAGCGGCGCTCGCTTCGCACCGCATCCGATCGGGCCAACCGTCGCAGTCGATGGTGCCGGGCGCGCAGACGACGCTCCCGTCGTCGCAGCGCGCATCGGACGGGACCGACACGTCGCAAGCGCCGCAGTGCGCCGAGCTGTCGGTCGGGTCGTGACATCCCGCGTGGCCTTCACAATCGAGCAGACCGGCGGGGCACACGCAGGCGCCCTCGACGCAGCTCTGCGCTTCTTCGCACGGTGCGTCGCAGGCCCCGCAGTGCGCCTCGTCGCTGCTCGTGTCGGTGCATTCCCGGTCACAGAGCTCGCCGAGAGCACACGTGCACGCACCGTCCACGCAGGCAGACCCTTCCACGCACGCTGCGTCGCACACGCCGCAGTCCGCGGCGTCGCTCGAGAGGTCGACGCACCGCTCGCCGCAGAGCGACCTGCCCTCCCACGTGCACGTGACGCATCGGCCCGCGACGCAGTCCTGCGTCTCGTCGCAAGCGGTGTCGCAGCTCCCGCAGTGCGCGGGATCCTGCTCGATGTCGGCGCATTCGCCGCCGCATCGCGTGGCACCGGAGCCTGCGTGGCACTCGACCTCGCACACGCCGTCGAGACAACGTTCGTCACCGGCGCATCCGCGACCGCAGACCCCGCAGTTCCGCTCGTCGGCGAGCAGGGAGACGCACGTGCCCGCGCAGTCGGCCAGCCCATCGCTGCACCGCCCCTGCGGCTCGTCGCATCCCGCCACGCCTGCGAAGACCACCACGACGATGGCGGCGCGGGCCGCGCATCGCCTCGTCAACCGCCGCCCCCATCGTGCAGGCCCGAGCCCGACGGCGGGATCGAGACCTCGCAGGCGCCGGCGGCGCACCGCCCGTCGCACGCTCTGCCGCAGACCCCACAGTGTCGTTCGTCGTTCCGCAGGTCGACGCACGCAGTCTCGCACCACGTCAGGGGGGCGACGCATCCGCACGACCCGAGGACGCACGTCTGACCTGGCGGGCAAGCCCGATCGCAGCGACCACAGTGCTCCTCGTCGACGTCGAGGTCGGCCCAGCCGCCCTCGCAGCGCGTCAGGCCCTGATCTCCCGCGAGACTCTCGCACACGCCGTTGTTGCAGATGGCGGCCGGGCCACACGCCATCCCGCAACCGCCGCAGTGGTCGGGGTCGCGAGACGTGTTCGTGCAGAACGGGCCACAACACTCCTGGCCCGCCGAGCACTCGCAGAGGATGCAGGCGCCGCCCGAGCAGGTGCCCGATGGGCACATC
>JADZFZ010000339.1 GCA_020854145.1 Deltaproteobacteria bacterium
CAGATCGTGGGCGTCGAGCACGCGCAGCGCCCCGCCGGGACCGTCGCCTTCGAGCCGCCGACCACGTGCCCGAGCTGCGCCGCGAGCGTCGTCAGCGAGGACATCTTCGTCTTCTGCCCGAACCCCGCCTGCCCGAAGCAGGTGCGCGAGCGCCTCGAGCACTTCGCGGGGCGCAGGTCGATGGACATCGAAGGGCTCGGCGAATCGGTCATCGACCAGGTGGTCACGCACCTCGGCGTCAGCTCGCCGGAGCAGCTCTTCGATCTCACGGTCGATCGGCTCGAGCGCCTCGAGCGCCTCGGGCGCAAGAGCGCCACCAACCTCGTCACCAACCTCGAAGCCGCCAAGCAACGCGGCCTCGCGCGCGTGCTCCACGGTCTGGCCATCCGGCACGTCGGCGAGAAGATGGCGGAAGACCTGGCGACCTACTTCGGCAGCGCGGACGCGTTGCTCGCGTTCGCGGAGCGCTACGCACGCGGCGACGAGGACGCGATCGCCACCGTCGCGCCCGAGAAGGGCAGCGGCGTGATCTCGGGCCTCGCGCGCAAGACGGCCGACAGCATCTTCACCGAGCTCGCGTCCGAGAGCGTGCGGCGCGTCTTTCGCGGCCTCGCCGAGCGCGGCGTGCGCCTCGACAGCGTCACCGCCGCGCGCCGCGAGGTCGCCGGCGTCGCGGGCAAGACGTTCGTGCTCACGGGCACGCTGCCGACGATGAGCCGCGACGACGCGTCCGAGCGGATCAAGGCGGCCGGCGGCAAGTGCAGCGGCTCGGTCTCCAAGAAGACGGACTTCGTCGTGGCGGGCGAAGACGCGGGCAGCAAGCTCGCGAAGGCCAAGGAGCTCGGCGTGGCGGTCATCGACGAAGCCACGCTCCTCTCGATGCTCGAAGGTCCGTGACGATCGTCAGGGCGCCGCCGGAGTCGCGCGCGCTTCGCGGTCGACGTCGGTCCCGTTGCGCACGTAGAGCACGTGGTCACGAACGCGCGCTTCGTCGTAGCCGGACGCGAGCAGGCACGCGCCGAGCTCGTTGCGCTCGACGTATCCGTTGACCACGTCGAGCGACGAGCCAGCGCCCTCGACCTCGAGCCCGCACTCGAGCGCACCGCCCGAGACGAAACCGTCTGCGGAGACGACCGCGCCGTCGAAGGCTCCGATCCCGACGGCCGCGCCGCCGGTGTCGCGCGTCGTGTCGAGCACCGACGCACTGCGCAGCAGCAATGTGCTCTCGCCGCCGAAGGCTCCCGCGCCGAGCCCGGTGGCGCCCTCGATCGCGACGCGTTCCGCCTCGATGCCGGCGCCGTCGAGCGCCACGAGGCCGACGCCGTCGAGGGGACCGACGATGGACACGTCGAGCAGCGTCGCAGACACGTCGCGTCCACGCGCCACGAGCCCGTGCGCGGAGCTCCCGTACAGAGCGACCCGTGTGGCGTCGAACGTCGCGCCTTCTCCGACGTCGAAGGCGACTGACGGCGAGCCATCGCTCCGCGCGACCCCGACCGCGAGCACGTCGGTCAGCGAGACGACGGCGCCCGCGCCCGACGCGCGCACGGCGCTGCCGAAGGATCCGACGAACGACACGGCCGTCGCCTCGAAGCGGCCCCGCTCGATGCGCGCACCTTCGGCTCCGGACGCGTCGCCCACGATGGCGACGTCGTCGAGCGTCGCCTCCGCGGGAGGGTCCGACGGCGAGGCGCGCGCGAGCCAGACGCCCGGGCCCTCGTTGCCTTCCATCACGGAGTCGCGCACCGACAGGGTGCCCGCCGTCGCCATCGTCGCCGCGCCCGGCCAATCGCTCGACGCGTGCGTGCCCACGATGGTCGCCTCGTCGAGCGTCACCCGCGCGCCGCCGCGCACCACGACCCCGGCGCCCGCGACGCCTTCGATGCGCATCTCGTCGAGCGTGAGGCTCCCTGCGTCGGAGCTCACCCCACCGATCGGTCCGGAACCGCCGCCCACGATCCACAGGTCTGCGCCCGACGCGATGCTCGACTCGCCGTCCGATGCGAGAGCCTCGTCCTGGCACCGCAACATCGCGACGCGAGACAAGGTGATCCGCGACTGCTCCGCGACGAGGATCCCGCGCGCGAGGGTCCCGTCGGCCGCCACGTCGCGCACGACCCCGTCGGTCAGCTGCACGCGCGACATGTCGGCGATGTGGAGGCCGGTGTCCTCGGTGCGCTCGACGAGCAGGCGCGTCAGGTCCGCGGCCGAGAAGTGGACGGAGAGCCCGAACGCCGTGCCCGCGGCGCGCCGGGTCACGTCTCGAACGACCAGGTCCGATGCGGTCGTGTCCGAGGACAACAGGTAGAGGCCGGCCGACTGCGTGCCTTCGATGACGACCCTGCGCAACGTCGCCATCGCTCCGTCGACGATGGCGATGCCGTCGTTCCCCGCGTCGCCGACGCCCGCGTCCTCCACGGTGCACCGCGTGCCGATCCCGTGGCAGCGCACCGCCGCGCGGCTCACGGGGTCGCGCGAGCCGAATCGCAGGATCTCGGCGCGTCGGATGGTCGCGGTCGCCACGTCCGCCACGCCGATGCCGTCGGTGCCCGCGCCGAGCACGCGGATGCCGTCGGCGACCAGCGACGCCCCGGAGAGCACCAGCACGCCTTCGTCGGTGGTGTCGCGGATCTCGATGCCGCGCAGCACGACGTCGAGCGCGGCGACCACCACGCCCTGCAGCCCGCCCTCGATGCGAACGTTCTCGATCGCGACGCCGGCGGCGCCGGCGCGGACCGCCGCCCCGCTCGAAGGGACGAGCGTCGTCTCGGCCGCGCACGCGCCGCGCAGGATCACGCCCGACGCGCCCGCCGGGATCGACACCGAGCCCACGTGGGTGCCCTTGGCCAGCGCGATCACCGTGCCCGCCCGGACGCCGAGCGCGAGCGCATCGGTCACGGTGCCGACCGGAGAGACCATCGTGCCGTCGCCGCCGGTCGCGCCGGCGCGCACGTAGAGCGCGGCCTCGCCCGCGGCCACGACCGGCCACTCGCCCGCCGGGCAATCCGCACCGAGCCGCTCGCAACCGGGCCGACCCGGCAGGTGGACGAAGCCCGGGTCGCACGCCTCGTGCGCACCCGATGGCCACGGCTCGCAGACCGACGGATCGTCCCCACGCGACGACGCGATCCAGCCCGGCGGGCAGACCATCGCCGGCAGCTCGGCCGCCGCCACGGTGGGACGCGCGCTCGCCGGATCCATCGCGCCCGCGATCCACGCGGCCCCGATCGGCGCCGGATCCGCCGGTCGTTCCGGGGGATCGATCGGCCCCGCATCGACGTCCGCGTCCGATGCGTCCGCCGCATCCGCCGCATCGGGCTCGTCGCCGCCTGTGTCCGCATCGACGCCCGCATCCGTCGGGCCCACGCGCGCATCGGTCATCCGGATGGTCGCGTCGTCGCACGCCGAGACCACCCACGTCCCCGCGACGACGAGCACTAGACCGACGCGCCGCGCTCGCACGTGCAGAGCATCGCACGGCTGCGCCCGTGCCCGTGCCCGGTGTCGTCCGCGACGACCGCGACGCGCCGTCGACGGGTTTCGTTTGAGCGCGAGCTACCGGCGCAGCAACGCGTACGACGCGGCGAGCAGGAGGCCGACGGGCGCGTGACCGAGGAGCAGATGGAACGGGTGGTTCAGCGGACAGTGCAGGTGCACCACCAGCGTTCCCGCGAGACCGCCCGCGAGGGCAGCCAGGGTCGCGCGCGCGCCGCTGCCGTGCCCGCCGCGATCGGTCGCGCGGAGCAGCGCGATGACCGCGACGCCCATGGCCGCGCCGAGGGCGAGACAGTAGAACGCGAACTTCGCCAGCGCCGACCCGGTGCCGTCGTGGCCGAGCGAGTGATGGTCCTCCTCGGGCGGCATCATCCCGAGCAAGAACGGCAGCGCGATCCCCGCGATCACCACGCCGCGCGAGACCCACGACGGCAGCGCCGGTGCCTGGAGCGGACGCAGGCTCTGCCACGCCGCGAGCAGCGCCATGCCTCCGAGCAACGCCACGAACGCGGCGTGCCGGAGCAGTGGGTAGATCCCGAGATCGCTGCGCGGGACGAGCCCCACCACGAGGAGCGCTTCGAGCACGATCAGCGCGGCCACCGCCACGACGCGCAACGTCTGCGACCGCGACCGGAGCATCGCCATCGGCCCGCGCTCGCGCGCGACGTTCGCCTGCACGCCTGCGAAGAGCTGCTCGAGCTCGGCCGTCGTCGGGCCCGCATCGACGCCCGCGCCGGTCCTGCCTGCATCGACCGCCAGGGCGCCGAGCGCACGTCCGAGGCGGCCGCCGTCGGTCGCGAGCTCTCGACACGCGTCGCAGCTCGCGAGGTGCGACGCCACGTCGGGCGCCTCGAGCGAGGCATCGCCCGCGCTCGACAGCATCGCCGCTCGGACGTGCTCGCACGACGCCGTCATGTGTCGCTCCTTACGCGCGACCCGTCGTCGGAGTTGCCGCCCTGCTCGAGAAGCTTGCGCAACCGCTCGTAGCCCCGGTGCGCCCGCACACGAACCGCAACCGGCGTCGCATCCAGCATCTCGGCGATCTCCCCGAAAGACAGGCCTTCGAACCAGTGGAGCACGATGACCCGCCGCTGCTCCGCGGGCAGTTGCGCGAGCGCATCGTGCACGCGTCGTACGTCGCCCGCGCGCTCGAGCCCGTCGGCCGCGACGGGTCGGGGATCGACCAGCACCGCCTCGTCCGCGAGCTCGGTCTCCTTGCGACGCCCTTTCCGGCGGCCGAGGTCGCGCGCCAGGTTCATCGCGATGGTCACGACCCACGGACGCACGCGGGCGCCCGGACGGAAGTCGTTACGCGCGCGGTGCAGCTGCAGGAACGTCTGCTGCACCAGATCGTGCGCGTCCGCCTCGCGTCCGACCCGGGCACGGAGCAGGCGCATCAGCTGCGGCGCCAGCCGGTCGAAGAGCCCCCGGAATGCGAGCGAGTCTCCACCGAGGTACGCCGCCATCAGCTCCTCGTCGGAGCGAGCATCGGCCACGGTCACCCGCCTCCGGCCATGCCTCCGTCGCTCGGCCGCGGCCCCGAGTCCGACGGCAGCGGGCCCGCGTCGAGCGGGGGTGGCGGCGGGATCGCACCGTCCGTCGGCGGCGGCGGTGGCGTTGCCGCGTCGTCGGGCTCCGGCATGTCGCAGAAGACGCGCTCGGACGCGCGCGTCGGGCTCACGTCGAGCGCCAGGATCTCCGCCGCCTCGACCGACCGCAACGTCGGCGCGCTCTCGCGTCGCACGAGGCCGCCGGTGACGAGCACCCGCCGGTACGGCAGCAGATCCTCGGCGCGACCGAGCAACGTCGCGGCGTGTCCCCACCGCGCGATGCCCATGCCCGCGATCGCCTCGTAGCCCGCCATGCCTGGCCCTCGATCGCGCACGACGCCGGCGGCCGCCAATCCGTTGAGCGACTCGCCGAGCGCGCCCGCCGCACCGCCGGCGAGCAAGACGAGCGTGCCGTCCGTGCTCTCCGCGATCACGGTCGCCGAGTGCAGCGCCGTGGCCGCGTGGGAGCCCGTGCTCACGGGCTCCGCGCTCACCGAGAAGCCGAGGGGCAACATACGCTCGATGCGCAGCACCGAGAGCGACGGGCTCGCGAGGTTGAGCTCCGTGCGCAGCCCGCCGCGCGACGGAAGCCCGACGACGTAGCCTCCTGCGATCAGCACGCGCTCGGCCGGCGTCGCTCCGGGCGCCGAGCGGATCCGCGTCGCGGTGTGGAACACCGTGGGCAGCGGCAGCTCGTCGCTCCCGACGAACGTCGTCCCCATGCGCCACAGGATCTCGCCCGCGTGCATCGCGCGGTTCGCGCTCTCGGTCGCCTCGTCGCCCGTCGCCATCTCGTCGACGTTGCCGCCCCACACGAGCACGACGTCCTCGCGCGCATCGACGCCCGTCGCCGTCGCACCCAGCCGCGCGGCGCCCAGCATCCCGGGCCCGGGCGTCGCGCACGCGGCCCCCGACGGGATCCACACGTAGCGTCGATCGAGCATGAGGCGACGCGCCGCGTCGATCGCCGCGAACCCCGGCACGAGCGCACGTCCGCAGGGCGCGAGCCCGTCGGACAGCGCGACCCCCGCCATCGGCGCGGCCGTCGGCGACGGCGCCAGCGGCACGATGCGCAGCACCTTCGCGCGCGGCTCGTAGAGCAGGTCCACCGACGGAGCGATCGACATGTCCGGCGACGGCAGGATCGGCGTCCCGTACGCGGACGACGCGTGCAGCGCGTCGAAGAGCACGGCCGCCCGCTCGTCGGGCGCGCGCACGCCGCCGATGACGCGGATGCGGTACTCGCCGCTCTCTTCACCGACGACGAACGCGGAGAAGAACGCGCGTCCGAAGCCCTCCCCTTCCTGCGCGTCGCCCGAGTCGTTCGCGACCGTCACCCGCGCGAAGCGATCGGGGCCCGGCTCGTAGACCACCACGTCGCGCTGCAGCGGCGGGCCCATCGTGGGCGAGTCGATCGGGATCTGCTCGCCCGCCACTCCGCCGAGCACGAGCACGTGCCCGTTGTCGAGGCGGAGCGACGCGTGCAACCCGCGCGGCGGCGGTGCTTGGGTCCCCAACGATCCCGCGCAGCTCCACGCGTTGACCGGAAAGAGGCGCATCGCCACGCGCCCTTCGTCGACCACCTGGTCCGTCGTCAGGCTCCCTTCGGCGAGGCGCACGCCGCCCTCGTCGAACAGCTCCATCTCGATGCGCACCGCGCCACGCGATCCGTCGCGCACGTCGATGGAGATGTCGCGGCTGCCGCCCTGCAGCGGGTAGAGCAGCGTCTCCTCGAGGTCACCCGCGCCGTGCGCGTCGCCCATGGGCGCGATCTCGATGGGCTCGCAGCTCAGGTCGGCCTGCGGTGCACACAGCCGGATGCGCGCGCACACGGGACGACCGCCGTACGTCGGCGGCTCGACGGCGCACTGCCCGAGCATCACGGGCGCCGCGACCGAGATCTCGAAGGACGCTTCTTTGCCCGACGCGCAGGCCAGGAGCACGACGGCCGGCAGCAGGGACGCGAGCCACGACGTTCGGGACAGACGGTTCCGCGGGGCCCCCCTCAGGGGGGCGCGGGGGGGTGACCACGGGGCTCGCATCACGCTTCGGAGGCGACGATCGACGCCGCGCGACGGATGGTGCCCCGATTGCGAAGCGATGTCAGCCATTCGCAGCATCGCTTCGCCATCGCCCGCTGCCGGCGGGCACGGCGCACTTCGGAATTGTCGGCGGGCCGCCCTGGATGCGATTCTCCGTTCATGTCGTATCGCGTCTTGTCGTGCTCGATGGTCTCGGTCGTGTTGTGGATGACGGGATGCTCGGGCAACGACGGGGTGGACGGCGACGGCGA
>JADZFZ010000340.1 GCA_020854145.1 Deltaproteobacteria bacterium
AAGGCGTGTGCGTGCCGGGCTGCGGGCGATGCGGCGGGATGGCGTGCCGCGACGGAAAGGCGTGCGACGACGCGAGCGGACGCTGCGTGGATCCGTCGTGCCCCGCGAGCTGCACCACGGGCACGACCTGCCGCGAAGGAGCGTGCGTCGATGCGTGCGACGGCGCGATCTGTCCGCCGGGTCAGCTCTGCGAGGCCGGTGCGTGCCGCCTCCCGCGGCGCGGCGAAGAGGTTCCGCCACCGCCACCTCCGGGCGCACGCCCCGACGGCGGCGCGCCCGGGACCGACGGATCGACGCCACGTTCCGACGGCGGCCTGGGCGCGGGCCCGATGGAAGGCGAGGCATCGTGCACGTGTCGCGCTGCGGGCGCGGGGACTTCGGGCAGGCGTGCCCTGCTCGTGGTCGGAGCGTGGGCTCTGGCGGTCGTGGCGCTCCGCATCGGGCGCCGGCGCGCGCGCTACTTGAGCCGCTCGTCGGACGCGAAGGTGCGATAGGGCGAGAGCGCCTCGAGCACGCGCCGATCGTCGTCGGTCGCCGCGTCGCGAAGGACTCGATCGACGAGCTCGCCGAGCGCGGGCCCGAGCATGAAGCCCTGGCCGCACATGCCGCCCGCGACGAAGATGCCGCCGACCTCGCGCGACTCGCCGACGAGCGGTGAGCCGTCGGGCGTCATCGGGTAGAGGCCACGCCACGTGCGGCGGACCCGCAAGGAGGCGAGCCGCGGCATCACGGCGAGCAGACGGTCTGCGGCGAGCGGGAGGAAGCTGCTCGTCTCGCGCGTGTCGTCGCCCCACGCGAGCGGCGCGGGCGTGAGGCAGAAGACGACCTGCCCCGTCTGGTGCTGGAAGAAGTAGACGTTGGCCGAGCCGGGGCCCGGCCGCAGGTCCACCACGAGCGGCGCGAGGAACGGGGCGACGGGCTCGGTGATCCCCGCTTCGTGCGCATCGGGTCGCACGCGAAGGTCCTGGCCCCACGTCGCGGCGAGCTCGCGCGCCCACGCTCCCGCGGCGAGCACCAGCGTGCGCGCGGGATGGCGCCCGCGCGGCGTGACCGCTGCGACGAACCGCCCGGCTTCGACCTCGACGCCCGTGACGGGCTCGTCGAACCGGAGCTCGACGCCGGCGCGCACCGCGTGCGCGCGAAACGCCTCCATCGCGAGAAGTGGCGAGCAGTGCCCGTCGGAGGCCGACGAAGTGCCGCCGACGAGATCGCGCCGCTCGAGGTCGGGCACCACCTCGAGCAGCGCCTCGGCATCCAGCCAGCGCACGTCGAGGCCCGCCGCGCGTTGGGCCGCGAGGAGCGCGCGCAGCGTGCTCGCCTCTTGGTCGCGCCACGCCGGGAAGACGTAGCCGCCCGTGACCCACTCGAGGTCGTCGCCGCGCCGCTCGCGCCACGTCGAGAGGATCTCGCGTGATCGCAGACCGAGAAGGATCTTGGCCGCGTCCGCGTGGGTCGCGCGCACGCCGCCGATGGCGGCCTTGTGCGAGCCGTGCCCAGGGCCGCGCCGCGCGTCGGGCACGAGCACGCGATGGCCGGACTCCGCGAGCGCGAGCGCCGCCGGCATCCCGACGCTGCCGGCACCGACGACCACCACGTCGTGGCTCGCGCGTGTCGCGCTCACCTGCGCTCGACCCTCGGACCCGCGAAGGCGCCGAGCGGGACCTCGACGAGCAGCGGGCGATGACGCGGCTCCACCACCTCGTCCTCGGCGACTCCCTCGTCGCGCAAGAGCTGCCGCACGAGCGGGCCACACGTGCGTGCCCCGCACGCGCCCATCCCGATGCGCGAGAGCACCTTGAGCGAATGCACGTCGCGGTGCCCGGCGCGCACGAGCGCGCGCAGCTCGTCGGCCGTCACGCGCTCGCACCGGCACACGACGGCTCGGCCGGCGGGCCACGCGTCGTGGACCCCGGGCTCGGCCTCCGTCGGCCACGCGGTCGCGCGGATGCCGGCGACGTAGCGGGCGATCACGCGCGGCACGCGCACGCGGACTGCCAGCGTGTGATCGGCGACGATCGCGTCGCGCACGCGCACCACCTCGACCTCGCCGAGCACGTGCCCATCGACGTCGAGCGCGATCACGCGTGCGCCCGCTGCGAGCTCGTCCGGCATCTCGTAGGGCACGATGACGGTCGGGTGCTCGGGATCGCGTCGGTAGTCGACGAGCGTGATGGCCTGGCCGGGGCAGATGGTGACGCATCGTTCGCAGCCGACACACGCGTGAGCGAGACGATCACCCAGGAAAGCAGGCAGATGACGGATGTCGTCCGCATCGATGACGATGCCCCCTTGCGGGCACGTCGAGGCGCACGGGTCGCACGGGATCTCCTGCACGCAGTGGAGCACGGGCACGACGTCGTGCTCCGGAGGATCGGGCTGCGCGAGCGTGGCGCCCGGACGCGATCGATGGATCTCGAGCGCGTGCTGCCAGGCGTCGACGGGTGCGTCTCCGGGCTCGACACCCACGAGCCGCGCGGCCTCGACACCGCGGAGACGCCCCGCGTAGATCGCAGCCGACGCCTCGGCGACCTCGTCGGCATCGCCGGCGGACAGGACGCGCATCCCCATCTCGCGCGCCTTGAGGAGCAGCTCGCGCTCCGGGTCCATCCCGAGCGCGAGCAACACCGCATCACACGCGAAGGTCCGCTCGGTGCCTGGCACGCACGCGAACCGCGCGTCGACGGACGCGACCGTGGCGGCTTCGACGCCTTCGGTGCCGTGCGCCGCGACGATCGTGTGCGACGTGAGGATCGGGACGCCCTGGCGCGCGAGCTTGTCCCGATGGACGCGGTACCCGCCGCACTCCGTGCGCGCCTCGACGACCGCCACGACCTCGATGCCCGCCTGCAGCGCCTGGTACGCGACGATGAGGCCGACGTTGCCGCCGCCCACGACCAGCACGCGGTCTGCGGGACGCACGAGATCGCGATGAAGGAGCGTCTGGAACGCCCCCGCGCCGATCACTCCGGGCAAGGTGTTTCCCGGGAAGACGAGCGAACGTTCGCGCGCGCCCGTCGCGACGAGCAGCACCTCGGGGCGCACGAGCGCGTACCCGCCCGCGTCGGAAGGGGCGTCCCGCTGGCCCTCGCGCGCCGCGCGCAACACGCCGACCACGCCGTCGCCGAAGACCGCGAGCGCCGTCGCTCCGGTCCAGAACGTGATGCTCTCGAAGGCGCGCGCCTCGCGCTCGAGCCGCGCCGCGATGTCGATCCCGCGCACGCCCGCGTGCACCGCGTTGAACGACCCGAAGAAGCGATGCGTCTGCAGGACGAGCTTGCCGCCGAGCTGCGGCTTGTCGTCGAGGAGCAACGCGCGCACGCCGCGACGTCCGAGCTCCGCGGCGGCCGCGAGACCGGCCGGACCTCCTCCGATGATCAGCACCGGCACGGAGACGTGCTCGATCGGAGCCGACTGCGAGGGCGCGCCCGCGGGCGCGAGCACGGGCAACCCATCGAGCGGCTCGACCACGGCCCCGTCGCGCACGCGCGTCACGCACGCTTTGACGGGTCGGCCGTCGCAGAGCACGAGGCACTGGGCGCACTGCCCGTCCGCGCAGAAGAGCGAGCGTGCGGAGCCGTCCTTCGGGTGGTGCCCGAGCACGCGCGCTCCGTGCGCCGCGAGCGCGCTCGAGATCGGCTCGCCGCTCACGGCCGCGAGATCGCGCCCACGCCAGCGGATGTGCACGAGCTCGCGCGTCGGGATGGCCAGGACCGGGTGGCTGCGCAACCGGCGGTCCGGGTCTTCGGGAGACATCGGTCGATGCGTCACGCCGCAGCGGCGGCGGTTGCGGGGTCTGCCTCGGGCTCGAGGTCGTCCATCGCGACGAACTTCTTCCGCTCGGCGGGCGACGGGATCGTGCAGACGTCGTGCTTGCCGAAGAGGCGGTAGCGCACCTTGGCGACGCGGTCGTAGAGGAAGTCGAGCAGGAAGTCCGGGAGGATCCCCAAGACGAGGGCGAGCTTCCAGACGCCGCCGAGTCCGCGCGCGATCTGCAGCGCTGCGCGCGATCGACCGTAGATGCGCTCGTCGGGCCCGTCGTGATCGAGCACGACGTACACCGTGTCGAGCGCGTCGGGGTCGCGCCCGTGACGCCGCAGGATCGCGCGCGCGAAGCGCGACTGCAGCGGGGCGAACAGGAAGCGGTCGTGCCGGTCGCGCGGCAGGATGAACTTCGCGACGCGGTGGCAGAGCCCGCAGACCCCGTCGTAGAGCACCAGCGTCTTGCCTCGCGTGTCGATCATCGCTGCCCGAACCGTAGGGCCGTCACTCGCACGCGGCGAGCTGGGACACCGACGGCGCGTCGGCGTCGTCGAGCGCCGGGATCCCCGAGTCCTCGACGACGTGGCCGTGGATGTCCGTGACGCGGAACGTGTATGGCCCCGGGCCCATCCCCGCGGCTTCGACGAAGTAGTTGTAGTCGAGGCGCTCGACCGCGCGGAACGTGCCGTCGTCCGCGAGGTACTCGAAGCGCGCGATGGCGTGTCGGTGGTTGCGGATCTGGAGCG
>JADZFZ010000341.1 GCA_020854145.1 Deltaproteobacteria bacterium
GAATTCAATCGGCTTCAGCGACGACCGTGAGGATCGCGGGTGTCGCGGCGGCGTGGCCGAGCGCGAAGGCGTGCACGAACCAGGTGTCGATCGGGTCGCAGAGCGCCGTGCGCCACAGGTCGAGCGCGAAGCTGCCGACCACGTGACCGTCGTCGGCGCGTGCGGGCACCCGCACGTGAGCCGCCCTGGGTGTCGGTTGGCTCGCGCCGGTTGCGACGAGCGACAGGGTGATCACGTCGGTGTCGTGGCTCGGCAGGCGAAACGCGCCGCGTAAGAGCAGCGTCGAGCCTTCGCGTCGCACCGCGTAGCGCTCCACACGCAAGACGATGCCCGGCTCCGTGGGCACGGTGGCGCCGCCTTCGTGGAGCACCGAGGGGGGCAGCTCGCCCCTCGCCCCCGCAGGCTCCGCGCTCGGGGAGCGGGAGAGCGATCCAGCGTCGGTCTCGAGCGCGTCGGGCGCGTCGCGTCGCGCCGAGAGCACGACGTCGGCTGCGTTCGAGACACGGTCGGCGGCGACGACGAAGAGACGTGCCGTGGTCTCTTCGTGCGGCAGGGCGAATCGATGCGCCGCGTCGACGCGGGCCACACGCGCGGCGCGGATCGCGCGATGGGGATCCACCTTCGCGTCCAGCGCGGCGAGCGGCCAACGCGGAGCTTCTCCTTCGCGCATCAGCCCGGCGACGTGTGCGACACCCATGGGCTCGCAGAGCAGCACGAGCACGCCGCGCTCCTCCGGGAGCGAACGATCGAGCGCGTCGGCGCTGCCCGTCTGCGCGATCAGCACCGGCCACCGCCACTTCGCCTCGCGTTCGACGGAGGACGGCGACCCGATGCAGAGCGCCGGCTCGTCGGCACCGACGGTCGCGTCGAGCACGTCGCCGAGCGCGGTCGCCCGGTCGAGCGGGCCTGCGGCGAAGTCGATGTCGCCGAGATCGATCGCGCTCATCGCTCGCTCCGCAGCCTCACGACACCACCAGCGTGGCGCCCAGGTCGGCCGCGTCTGCGTCGGTCTCGCGGCCGCCCACCGGACCGAGCGCGAGCAGCGTGCACGAGAAGCCGACCGGGCTGCGCCCGAAGGACCAGAGCCTGTCGGGCTGCTCGGCCTCCATCACGAACGCGTCGGCCTCGCCGAAGAGCGCGGTCAGCTCGTCGTCGGTGCACGTCGGCAGGTAGCGTCGCATCACGCGTGGGTCGTAGAAACGGAAGAGCAGCGTGCGGCCGTCCTCGGTTCGCGCGCGCAAGAAGCGCTTGAAGTGTCGTCGCGTCGCGTCGAGGCCGAGCTGCGTGCGCACGAAGAAGCCCCACGACGCGCCCCAAGCGTCCGTCAGCAGCCATCGCGTGAAGGGCGTCTCGGGCGACAGCTCGACCACGTACGGCGCGACGGCGGCCATGGACCGGGACGCCTCCGCGTAGAGGCACGCGTGCGCGCCCGGCTGTCGCAGGATCGCGGGATGGATCCGCGGGTCGCGCGCCGCGTCGAGGACCACGAGCACGCGGTCGGCGGGCGATCGCCAGAGCTCTCGGAGGACCAGGCGCATGCGCTCGACGGGTGCGATCGCGCTCGGCGGGATCATGGGGTGCGTCGCGTCGAGGCTCATGCGGCCTCTGCCTCCGCTTCGGCCGCCGCCCGCGCGCACTCCTCGCAGAACGGCGCGCCTTCCTCCGCAGCTTCGCGCATCGCCATGGCCTGCGGCTCTTCGGCTTCCTCCTCTTCCTCGGCGAGCTCTCCGCCCTCCACCCAGCCCCGCACGCCCGCGGGCACGAGCTCGCCGGTGATCTCGGACTCGACGATGACCGGCTCGGCGTCGCCCTCGATCTCGGACTCGAGATCCTCCGACTCGGCTTCGCCGAGAATCTCGGCGTCGAAGAACCGCGGCTCCGCGTCCACGTAGAACGAAGCCGTGAACGACTCGTGCTCGACCTCCTCGCCTTCGCCTTCGGTCTCGACGATCTGGCCCGGCGGCATCGCGCGCACGTGCTCGACGTGATCACCCGTCGCGAGACGCCAGCCGCCGTGCGCCAGGCGATCCGCCATCAGCTGCTCGATGGATGCACGATCGCGCCGCAGCGCGGAGGGCGAGAGCCCGTCCTCGATCAGCGCCTCGACGAGCGCGGGCGTCTCGACCTCGCGGAGCGCCCACCGGACGCGCGCGCTCCACGCATCGCGACCGTCGGACGGCAGCTCGCCGCTCATCGCCTCGCTCCGACCGACGAGGCGGAGCCGTTGCGCGCCGAGCACCGCGACCACGCGACGCACGACGTCAGCCCTCCTCCGGCCCGGTGCTGACGGAAGGCAGGCTCGCCTCGTCGACGACGGCCGCCGGCACGGGTCCGGCCATCTCCTCGCCGGAGAACGCGTAGACGAAATACGTCTGCGCGCGCTCGGGCATCTCGTCCATCGCGAGCAGGTCGAGGGCGAAGTGGCCGGTCACGACGGGCTGACCTCCGCCGACGATCGGGTCGAACGACGGCACGCGCAGGCGGAGCACGAGCGGGTTGCCGTCGTCCGCGCCGAGGATCACGAGACCGATCCGCACGAGCGCCGTCGGGGCCGCTCCCGGTGCGCTCTCGCCCGAGGTCGCGAGCAGCTCGTGCGGCAGCACCGGCAGGCGGAACGACGCGCGCACGACGCAGCGGCCGAACGCGCTGCCGGGCAGCGCACCCTCGGGACGGCGCACGCTCACGCGATCGGCGACGAGCGAGATGCCCACGGACTGCGGCACGGAGGGGTGCGCGGGCTCGCGTCGAAAATGGGGATACGGGTTGCCCGGCTCGGGCCAGACGTCCTTGTCCGCGCGCTCGACGCGCTGCGCCTCGAGGAACCGCTCGACCTCCTCGTCCCGGAAGGTGCCGGGCGGCCTGTCCACTTCGATGACGAGGCGGTTGGACATCTGGTCGCGCAGCAGCGCCACGACGACGTAACGCGCGCGTGTCCACGGAAGACGAAGGCGATCGCGCAAGTCGGTGACGAAGAGCTGCGACGTGAGGCCCTTCGGGGCCGGTTTGGTGGGCGGATCGCGCCGCGGCTTGACCTCTTCCCCGTCGTGCTCGACGGGCGAGCGCGCGTACGTGACGTTCGAGAGCACGTCGATGGCGACGATCGCGCCGTGGTCGTCGAAGCTCGAGCGGCGTCGCTCCTCGAAGGTCGCGCTGTGATAGACGAGCAGCGGGACCGTCTCGCGCACGCCGAGCGGCACGAGCCTCGGCGCCGCGATCCGCAGACCGGTGAAGCCCTCGTCGCTCAAGCGATCGTCGAGCGCGTGGAACGTCTTGCGCGGATCGTCCCAGAGCTCCGCGGCCGTCAGCCCGAAGTCCTCGTGCTCAAAGCTTGTCATCGGCCCTCGTCGCGTAGCTCGAGACGAGGTCGTCGAGCCTCCTCGCCTGCAGGTGCTTCAGGCACTCGGCGCAATACGCGTTGCGCGCCGGCTCGGTCTCGTCGCCGCCCGAGCCGAACATCAAGCACGTGCCCTGCAGGCTGCCCGGGCTCGGCTTCTTCTTGTCCTTCGCGGACAAGCCGTTCGCGCAGTGGCTTCCGGCGTGGCCCCACGAGTCGTCGTACTTGTCGCCCTTCGGGATGGTCTTCGGATAGGCCATGCCCTTGGCGGGCTTCTTCTTCCTGTTGCCCGTGGGGAAGACCGTCTGCCCCATCGAGTGACCGAGCTCGTGGCACATCGTCGCCGCGATCGGCTTCGGAGGCCGGCCGAACACGAGCTTCTGGAAGCCGCTGCCGGCGCTTCCGTTGATCATCCCGGCCGTCTGGAGATCGAACTTCACCTGGATCGGGCACTTCGCGTCCGAGGCCGCGCCCACGAGGAGCTTCGCGGCGGCGGGCAGCGTGATCTTGATCTTCTTCCAGGTGAGCCACTCGAAGGTCGTGCCGTCCACGGTGATGGCGCCCGTCTTCGGCTTCTTCGTTCCGTCGAGCCCCGGGTGGTTCGGGTATGCCTTCTTGTCGACCACGGCGGTCCACGTCGCGTTCTTCACCGTGCAGTCGGTGCCGCCACCTTCCGACGTCGTTCCCATCGACTTCTCGAACGTGTAGTCGCCGTACTCGTCGTAGACGTCGAGCTCGATCGAGTCGGCCTCGAGCTGGAGCTTGGGCCGGTAGTCGTCCGCCTTCTTGAGCGCGTAGTCGACGGCAGTGACCTTCACGGTGATGTTGCCCGTGGAGGTGAACTTGTCGCTGTCGGGCGGCCACTTGCCGTAGAGGCAGACCTTCGTGCCCGCCGGCTTCTCGACGAGCTCCGACGGGAACATCGTCCCGCCGAGCTTCGCGTCCGTGTCGTCGAACCTGTGCGTGCCGACCTGGACGTACTTCACGAACGCGGCGTCGAGGCGCTCCGCGGCCCAATCGGTGATGGTCGCGGGGAACCCTTTGGCGGCGCTCCCGTCGTCGAGCGTCACGTCCTCGAGCGCCATGTCGACGGGCGCGACGATCTCGTAGAAGAGCTTGCGCCAGTTGACGATCTTGACCTCTTCGTCGTTCGCGTCCGGGGTGCCGCCGACCGATACGAGGCACTCGTCGCCGCCCGCGTGACCGAGGTCGATCTCGAGCGTCGTCTCCTTGGACGCATCGAGCGTCGTCTTGGCGGTGTAGTGATCGCCGGAGGCGGTCAGCGCGAAGCCGCGCGACGAAGGCTCCTCGCGGCCACAGCCGATGGGCGTGAACGTCACCTTCCAGAAGACGAAGTCGCCCTCGGCGGCCTGCGTCGGATCCTCGGGCGTCGCCTTGAGCTTGATCTTGTGGCCCTGGGCTGGTTTCGCCCCGTCCTTCGGGAGGTTGACCCACTGGATGTGGTCGCCCGCCGGAGGGAACGCGAGCGTCGCCTTGAACCCCTTCGCGACCGTGTACGTCTTCTTGCGCGGCTTGACGTCGACGGTCGGAACACGCTTGTAGTGGGGCGAGAGCACCTTCGCGAAGAACGGCGCACCGAACGAGAGCTCGTGCTCGATCTTCCCTTGGGGATCCGTCTTGAGATCGACGGAGGTCTCGACGGGCGCGCCCTTCTTCGGCCGCGGGTTGGTCTGCGCGATGGTGAAGCCGCAGTCCTCGACGGCCTTGCCGTCCTTGTCCTTCGCCTCGATGGTGACGATCTTGGCCCAGACGAAGACCTTGACCGCGGAGCCCGAGCGCTCCTTGCCGTCGACCTCGAGCCGGTAGACGAGGTTGTAGAACTCCTCGTCGTCCTTGCACTTGCGCGTCTTGTACTTCGCGGTGGCCGTCTTGCGCGTGCCGCCCGTGAGCGTCCCGTCGACCGAGCCGACCTTGTTCGTCGGGCTCTCGTAGAAGTTGAACTTGCAGGCCGTGACCTTGGAGAAGATGCCGCCGAAGAAGCTCGCTCGGCAGTCGACCTCATCCTCTTCCCAGACGTGAACGTCGGCCATCGTCCTCTCCGTCGCCCCTCTCGCGAGCCGCGCGAGGTTATCACCGAGCCCGTGCGCGCGTGCGATCGACCCCGAGGAATCGCACGCCGGCACCGACGCGGCGCCCGCCGTGACCCGCAGGCCTTCGTGCTGGCCTCGCTTGTCCGGTAATTCTCTCCATCTTACTTTCTCCCCATGCTGACCATCACGATGAGCGCCAAGGGCCAGTTCGTGCTGCCGAAGGCCGTGCGCGAGCACCTGAAGCTCTATCCGGGGTGCAAGGTGGACGTGACGATCGACGACAAGATGCGGCTCGTGCTGACACCCGCGCTGCACGACCCCGAGGAGCTGTTCGCCGACCGTCCTCCCGTACGGCGCGTGGTGTCGGTCGAAGAGATGAACCGGGCGATCGGCAGGGCGGTCCGTGGTCGCGTTTGACACGAATGTCATCGTGCGCGTGCTCGTCGGTGACGACCCCGCGCAGACGAGGAAGGCCGAGAGAGCGTTCGTCACGCACGCGAACGGCGAGGGTGTGTTCCTGTCGCTCGTCGTGCTCGCGGAGCTCGGTTGGGTGCTGTCTGCCGCCTATGCGTGGGACCGCGCCACGATCTGCGCGCGGTTGACCCGGCTCGTGCGCACTCGCGGGGTGGCCATCGAAGAGCTCGAGCTCGTCGAGCACGCGCTGGCCGAGTACGCCGCTGGCAAGGCGGATCTGGCCGATTACCTCGTGCTCGGCAAAGCCCGTGTCGTCGCGCGAGGCGGGCTCCTCACCTTCGACAAGAAGCTGAGTCGCGAGCAGGACGTGACGCTGCTCTGAGTGGCTGGGAGGGGGGGCGGGCACGCGCCCCCCTGCCACCCCTGCGTGAGCAAGCGGCGCTGCGCGCGCCCCCTGCACCCCCGCGGGATCGGTATTCTGATCGACCCTGTGAGCACGGTGCCGTGCGATCGCTAGACGGGCAGCAACGCGTCTTCGTCCACGAGCGCGAACGGGACGCTCGCGGAGGCGACCTCGCCGGCGAACGCGTGGAGGTGGTAGCTCTGCGGCACGGGCGGGAAGCCCTCCGTCGCGAGCAGGTCGATCGCGAAACGACCGACGACCTGCGGCGCGGGCAAGAGCGGGCTGAACGGCTGGAAGCTCGGCACGCGCAGCGGCACGACGAAGACGCTCGGGTGCTCGACCCCGACCACCACGAGCGTGATCGCGAGCACGGCGGTGGGCTCGGTGCCGCCGGGCCCGACGAAGGTGCCGCCGATGCCGACCTTCAACGGCAGCCGCTCGCCGAAGAGCGGCACGAGCCGGAACGCGCCGCGGAGCACACAACGCGCTTCGTCCTCGAGCACGACGACGCGGGGCATCGAGAGCACGATCCCCGCGGGAGCGCTCGGGGGAGCGAGCGAGTCGGGCGCCTGCCCGTAGAACGGGAAGGGCGTGCCCGGCACCGGCCACGGAGGCGGCACCATCGGCGGCTCGACCGAGAGGTGCGCGCCGACCAACGTCGCGCCCAGACCGTCGTCGCCTGCGCGCGGGGCGGCGCTCGGTCGGCGCAGCCGCACGCGCACCGAGTCGGACGTCTTGTCGCGCAGCAGCACGCGGAAGAGCCAGTGCGCAGGATCCCACGGCAGCTCGAGGCGTTCGTGCGCGTCGAGCAGGTGCACCTGCGAGCCCGTGCCGTCGGGTGGCGGCTTGGCGTTCGGGTCGGCGACCTGCGGCTCGGCCTCGTCGCGGTAGATCGCGGTCGCGGCGAGCGTGAGGTGGTCTTCGAGACGCGTGCCCACGAGCACCGCTTCGTTGGGGAACGAGCACCTCGCGAGCGCGCGCAACGTGTCGGCGTGATAGACGAGCAGCGGCAACGTGTCGTGCGCGTCGAGGTCGACCACGGCGGGCGCGTCCATGCAGAGGCCGGCGAAGCCCGCGCGGTGCAGACGCCGATCGGTCTCGCGTCTCGTGCGGAACGGATCGCTCCACATCTCCGCGTCCGAGAGGCCGAAGTCACCCTGCGCCAAGGGACCTCCCGCTCACAACGCGCCCCCCGAGCGCCCTTCCCAAGCGCTCTCGATGTCGACCAGACGCCTGCCCTTCAGGAGCGTCAGACAGCTCGAGCACAACGACTCTCTCGGAGGAGGCTCTCGGTTGGGGCCGGACCCGTACATCAGGCAGGTGCCCTGCAGACCGCCGTAGGTGGTCAGCGCCTTCTGCTTGGCCGTGAGCCCATACGCGCAGTGCTCTCCCTGGTGCCCGTGCCCGGAGTAGCTGTCGCCCGCGGGCACCTCGCTCGGCGCGGTCATGCCCGGAGGCGGCTCGGTCGAGCCCGCGAGCACCGCCATCCCCATCGAGTGTCCGAGCTCGTGGCAGATGGTGCCCGCGTTGGTCGCCGGGAAGGTCGGCTTGAAGACCATCAGCTGCTTGGCCCCGCTCGCGCTGCCGTTGATCTCGAAGGCCGTGAGGATCTCGAGCTCGATCTCCACGGGGCACTTGGTCGCGCTGAGCGCGCCGACGAAGCTGCCCGGCTCCGAGCCCGTGGGCAGCGCGATGCGGAGCGTGGCGTAGTCGACCGCCGTGAGCCACGCCTTGTCCACGCTTCCGGTGCGCGGCTCCAGGTTGTCGTCGAGACCCGGATGGCCTTTGGGGTACGAAGCCTTGTTGACCTTCGCCGTCCAGACGCAACCGGCGACCCCGATCGCGTCGGAGCCGTCGTGCATCGACGTCGGAAAGAGCCGGTCGTCGAAGGTGGTGAAGTCGAACGTCGCCGTCGTCAGGATGGGACGCTTCGTCTGCGGCTGCGTCGTGGGCGCGGTGTAGAACGCGGCGTCGCAGAGACGCATGTGCACGGTGCGCGGGTCCGACGCGCCGAAGGTGGCCGGCACCGGCTTGCGCGGGCTCACCACGTAGAGCTTTCCCGAGCCGGTGCGCTTGAGATACGAGGCGTCGTAGATCGAAGGCGCGACCGCCTGGTCCTTGGAGTCGAACCGGTGCGAGGCCTTGAGCGCGTACTCGATGCCGGCGTCGCCGAGCCGCTTGGCGAACCAGGACCGGATCGCGGACGGGAGATCGTCGGCCTTGCTGGAGTCGGGCAGCGTGACGGAGTCGAGCGCCATCGTGTCCGGCGCCATCAGCTCGTAGAAGAGCTTGCGCCACGTGACGACGGTGGTCTCGTCGTCGGCCGCGTCGGGCGTGCCGCCCACCTGCACCTTGATCGTGTCGAGACCCGCGGGACCGAGCTCGATCGCGTCGAACGTCGCCTCGCGCTTGTCGTCGAGCGTCGCCTCGATGCTCTTGTCCTTGCCGGGCTCCGTGCCTCCCGAGTCCGGCGTGCGCGCGGAGTTGCCCGCGTCGAAGACCGCCTTCAGGTAGACCTTCTGGCCGGGCGCGGCGTCCTTCTCGGTGGGTGCGGCGACCTTCACGACGAGCTTCGATCCGAGCTCGGGCTTGGCCGAGTCGGCGTCGAGGTTGACCCACTGCTTGTGCGTGACCTTCGATGCGGGGAAGACCAGCTTGACCAGGCAACCGCGCGTGACCTCGACCACGCGCTTTCGCCCCGCCTCGTTCTCCCACTTGCGCGCGAACCACGGTCGCTGGACCTTGATGCGCGGCCGCTGCCCGGCCTTCATCGTGACGACGACGGTGCCGTCGCCTCCGCTCGGGACGGTGCCGTCGCTCGCGGAGTTGCCGACGATCAGCGGCACGTCGCCGGTGGTGGCCTTCGAGTCGTGGTCCTTGACCGTGACGGTGACGTCCTTGGCCCAGACGTGGATCTCCTGCGCGAAGGCGATCGGCGTGCCGTCGATGTCGACCTTGTAGGTGACGACGTAGTCGAGCTCGTCGTCCGCGCACGGGGGCGTCTTCCACTTCCAGCTCGCGGTCTTGAAGAGCATGCCCGCGAGATCGATCTCGGGGCTGGCCGCGATCTCCTTGCCCGCGCGCAGGAACCGGAACTTCGCCTTCTTGGCGAAGAGCGACGTGTACTCGACGCCACAAGGCGCGAGCTCTCCTTCGATCACGTGGACGGGATCCGGCATGTCGCGCGCTCGGCCGGCGAACTTACACGTGCCGCGCGCGGCTCGTCCACCGCCCGAGAGCGTCGCCCGACCGGCGACGATCGAGCGTCCATCGTTCGCGCGCGAGCGGCGAGGGGGAACGCATCGCGGCCGGCGTGGATCACGTCGTGGCGATCAGCCCCCCGCGGGGAGGCCGACGGCTGTCTCCACGTGGACGATGCGCGGCCGTTGCTCGATCGGGGACGTGATGGAACCGACGTCGATGGCCACGATGCCGAGCTGCAAGCTCCGGCCCTCCGCGATCGCGAAGCGATGGTGCGCGCGCACGAGCAGCCGGTAGGTCGACATCGAGAAGATGCCGTACGGGTTGCCGCGAAAGGCCCAGACGGACCGGAGCTCGTGCGTGCCGGACGCGATGGGCACGACCCGGCTCGGAAGCGGGCTCCGCGCGACGGCGTCGCCGTGCTCGTCTGCGTGGACGGCGCGCACCCCGTCGAGCCGCACCTCGAGCTCGACGAGCCGCATCAGCGAGCCCATGCGGTTGTCGGGCACGATGGCCACGCAACCGCGCGAGCGCCGGACGACGCACTCGACGTCGGGCGACGGTGGCACGGGCTCGGCGTCGGAGGCGACGGCGGCGCGGCAGATCTCGAGCGCCGAACGGACGTCCGCGGTGACGGGCACCTCGACCTCCGGCGTGCCTGCGGAAGGTCGCCGCGGTTGCAGCGACGCCTCACGAGGAGCGGCACACGCCAAGCCCATCGCGGCCGGCAAGAGCATCGCCCACGACGGTCGAGCGACCGTGGAGAGCACGGTTCGAACCGTCATGGTCGACATCGTAGCCGAGGAGCGTGGCCGTCCTCTCGCGTCACCGCTCGATGGCGACCATCCAGAGACCCAGCTCGGTCGACGAAACCTCAGCTCCGTCGCGGGCGCCAGAACGGGTCGGTCGGCGTCTGGACGAGCGCGAGCACCACCGACGCTTGCGGCGCATCGGGATCGTCTTGCGCGCGCGAGTCGGCGGCGAGCACCTCGCTGCGGAGCGTGTCGTACGCCTTGTCGCGGATCGTGCCGAGATCCGGGCGCGACGCGCGGAAGGTGAGCACGCGCGCGAAGGCGTCCGCGTCGTCGGGAGGCACGGAGCCACCGAAGAAGCGCCGGTAGATCACCTGCGTGGTCGCGGTCAGGAAATGGCGGAGCGAGTCGAGCCGCTGGTCGAGCGCCTGGCGCACGAGGCCGAGGTACGGGCCGTCCACGAGCGCGAGCTCTCCGTCGCGCGCCAGGATGCCTTCGTCGACCAGCTGGTCGAGCGCGGCGTCGATCTCCGCGGGCGGTGCATCGGGCAGGGCGCGCACGAGATCGTCGCGACGCAGGCCGGCCCCTGCCGAGACGAGCTCGGCCACGCGTCGGCGCCACGTCAGACGCTGGCTCGCGGCGAGCGGGCGTGTCTCGCTCGCCGCGCGTTTCGACAGCGATTTGACCGTGCGGAGGCTCTTCTGGAAGCGGTTCGCGACCGCACCGAGGCTCAGGCCGCGCGCACGCGTCTCGCGGAAGAACCCGACCGCCACGAGCTCCTGCAGGTCGTCGAGGGGCAACGCCACGACCCGCGCGAGCACGAGCGCCGGCTCGAGCGCGATGGCGATGACGCGCAGGCGCACGTCGATGAGCGAGATGCGCTCGTCGTGGCCGGGCTTGCTGGGCGGCGAGATCGAAGGCACGGCCGCGGTGTACGGAGCGGGGTGGCGTGGTGCAATCGCTTGCACCGTTTTGTCGGGACGCGACCTTGCGACGACGGCGCGTCGCGGGACACGTTCGGAGCGACGGGAGGGACGCCGATGCGTTCGACACGGATGGCTTGCTTGCTGGGGATGACCGCGTGCCTGCTCGCGTGCGGCGACGACGACGACGCACCTGCCGACCCGTGTGGGGACGGCCAGCTCGTCGAGGTCGGTGGCGCCCGCTTCTGCGCGTTCCGCGAGGGGCTCGTCATCGAGGGCGGTTTCCGCTGCCCGGCCGACTTCCCGTACCGCATCGACGTCGAGGGTGCCGCCGTGTGCGCGGAGGAGCCGATCGATCCGAGCGAGCTGCCGGAGGAGGTCTGCGTACGCATCGAGCGCTCGTGCGAAGGCCCGCCGGACGCGATGCCGCCGCGCGACACCGGGACCGGCGACGCGGGCGACGCGGGCCCGATGGATGCGGGACCGACCGATGCCGGACCGGATGCGACGACGGATGGCGGCGGCGCGGGGACCTACTGGACGTTGCAGCCCGCCGTGACCGACTTCTTCGTCCAGGCCGAGCGCTGCAGCTACGGCGAAGGCAGGACGCCGGTCGTGCGCGCGACGATCCACTGGTTCTCGAGCTGCGACGAGCCCGGCCCGATCGAGGTCGCGGTGAACGACGCGGACCAGACGATCCGGATGAGCGCGTGGGTGTGGCGTCAGGAAGGCCGCAGCGA
>JADZFZ010000342.1 GCA_020854145.1 Deltaproteobacteria bacterium
GAACGCGGCAAATTCCAACGCGGCTCTGCGTCGTGATAGCTTGGAGGTCGTCCACGTTGGGCGCGTGGCAAGGGGAAAGGGTCATGGAGCAGAGCTTCAGGAATCGCTTGGTTTTCGGTTTGTGCATCGGAGCGCTGTCGCTCGCCGCGTGCGGCGACGACGACGACACCCCGGCGGACACGGGTCCGGTCGACATGGGTCGCACCGACATGGGGCCGCGGGACATGGGGCCACCCGACGAGGACATGGGGGCCGACGAGGACATGGGCACCGAAGAGGACGCGGGTCCGCCGGACATGGGGCCGCCTCCCGCTGCCATCAACGTCCGCGTCGCGCACCTCGTCGCGAACGGTCCCAACATCAAGGTCTGCATGAGCGTCGGGGCTCCCGACAGCGGCATGTTCGCCGACATCCCGATGGAGCTCACGTCGGCGCTCGGACGATCGGACGGCCTTCCCTACCGCGGCATCGCCTACTACAACGGTGCGCTCTTCGAGGCCGGTCGCGACTACCAGCTGCGCCTCTTCGCGAGCGACACGCTGACGAGCACCACCTGCCCGGCGACCGCGGCGGACGACGGCAGCCTCTACACGCTCGTGCTCCGCGCACGCGGCGACGGCTCGGGCGACATCAACACCGGCTCGTACTACACGCTGGCCGCCACGGGTCTCGCTGCCGACCCGGCCACCGGGATGTTGCCGAACGTCTGTGGCCTGCTCCTCAACGGCCCCTGCATGGCGGGCACCGATCGCACGATGGGTCAGGTCAGCTTCGACGTTCAGCTCTTCGTGGACACCGACCCCAACGAGGTCGATCCGGACAACGTGCTCGTGAGCGTCATGGGTGGATCGCCGAACGCGCCGCCCATCAAGATCTGCTTCGACCCCGACGGTCCGGGTGACATGGCGCCCGTCTCGCTCGGGCTCGAAGCCGTCCGCTTCGGCGCGGTGACGGCCTTCGCCGAAGTCCCGATGGACGTCTCGGCAGGCACCCTCGCGATCTTCCCGATGATCGGCGCCGACATGGATCCGAGCAGCTGCACGACCCTCGCGCCGACCGGGCCTCGCTACGTCCCGCTGCCGCTCCCGGTGCCTGCCGCAACGGAGGCGATGCTCGAGCGCATCGACTGCACGTTCACCCGTGGCAATCGCTACACGATCTTCACGGCAGGCATCGCGGACAACGACTGCAACATGATGACCGGTGAGAACTGCACCGAGCCCACCGACTCGACCGTCATCCCGTATCGCGTCTCGGGTGAGGAGGCCGACACCCCCGAGCAAGACGGCTGCCCGGAGATGTGATCGAGATGCACGCCGGACCGTCTCGCTCGACTGGTATCGCACTCACGGTGGCCCTCGCGGTCACGTTCGGATGCGGGGACGACGACGGTCCGGCGACGCCGGTCGATGCGGGCGGCGACACCGCCCGCGTCGACACCGGCCCCGACATCGACACCGGTGTCGACGCCGGCCCGACGGGCGCGTGCGAGGCGGCCGACCTCACGACCGTCTACGAGACGCCGGCGGATCTGCCGGCGTTCGACGACGGTGAGCGAGGCCGGCCGATTCGCTGCGCGCAAGGGGAGACGCTGAGCGCGGACACCGTCAACGCGCGTGCGACGGAACGCGAGTACGCGGGCCCCGCGCTCACGAGCGGCGCGACGACGACCGTCTTCTCGTACCGCACGACGCGCGCGAGCGGAGTCGGTGCGCTGGCGACGGCGACGCTCTACGTGCCCGACGAGCCGGCCACGTCTCCGATGCCGTTGCTCGTCTACGCGCACCCGACGTCGGGCATCGGCGATCGTTGCGCTCCCTCTCGGCTGCGCGTCGTGGATCTCGAGCGCGCGCTCTATCCGATCGTCGGATCGGGCCAGGCCGTGGTCGTGCCCGACTACACGGGGCTCGGCACGGAAGGCTCGCCCGCGTGGCTCGTGCCCGAGGACGAAGCCTTCTCGGTGCTCGACGCCGCGCGTGGTGCGCTGACCATCGCGCCCGAGGGGACGCTGAGTGGCGAGATCTTCCTCGCCGGCCACTCGCAGGGCGGCAGCGCGGCCATGTCCGCGCAGGCCTTCGCGAGCACGTACGCGCCCGAGCTCGACATCGTGGGCGTCGCGCCGCTCGCACCCGTGTGGATCGATACGTCCGCGTTCGGGTTCATGCTCTTCCTCTCGAACTACGGGCTCGGCGAGGGCGAGTTCGACAACATCGCGTTCGGGTCCGTGTACTACATCGGACATGCGGCCGCGTACGACGGCGAGAACGTGGCGTTCGACATGTTCGCCGCGGCGACCCGCGACGCGATTCAGGCGCACTTCGAGTCGACGTGCATCGACGACGACGACTGGACGTCGGGCCTGCAGGCCATCGGCGGCACGGTGGGTCAGCTCTTCGATCCCGCTTTCCGCAGGAGCGTGGGTGATTGCGCGTCGCTCGGGACCTGCGACGACGTCGGTATGACGTGGTCGCAACGCTTCGGATCGGATCGACCGACGCTGGACAACGACGGTCCGCCGGTCTGGATGTTGGTCGGCTCGACCGATCGCTACATCACGAGCGATCGGATCTCGTGCGTCATCGAGGATATCCGCGCCTCGGGCGCGACGCTCGAGGCGTGCGCGTACGAGGGCATCGACCACAACCACATCGCGAACGTCGGAGGCGAGTGGATCGTGGGCTGGATGAACGCGCTCCGCGAGGGTGGCTCGGGCGAGGTGCCCACGTGCGGCGACCGCGAGATCAGCTCCTGCGCACCGATGGGCGACGGCGGAGTCGACGCGGGGCCTCCCGCCGGCGATGCCGGCGGACCTGCGGACGCCGGTCCCGGCGGAATGGACGGCGGCACCTGAGCAGCGAGCGAGGGTCGAGCGCGGTCAGTCGACCGACGCGCTCGGCCCATCGCGCATCGGCTGGACGAGCTCGCCGCGGACGGTCGTGCCCTCGGCCGTGACCACGACGGCGCCGCACGCGACGCGTCCACCGTCGTGCCGAACGCGAGGAAGCCCGGCGATCGACGGAACGACGGCCGCGACCGGCCCACCCTCGTGGAGCAGGCCAGCATTCTCGACCGGCCATGCGGAGAGCACGTGAGCGATGCGTCGCTCGCGCGCGAACGCCGCGAGCCGCGCGCTTCCCGCCGGTGCGCCCGCGACGCCCAGACCGGGCGCCGAGGGTCCGACACCTCGCGGAGCCACCGTCGACACGAGGATGCGCGTCGCACCGCGCCTAGGCGCGAGCGCACCGAGCGTCCGCAGATCCTCGCCGTCGAACCCGCACGCATCGCGCACGCCGTAGGCGCCGCCGTCGCTCCCCGCGAGCAGCACGAGCTCGAGGTTGCCTGCGACCACGCGTCGGAGACCGGTTCCATCGATCACGCGCTCGTCGTCGACGTGCTCGACCACGTCGGCGACCGCGTCCCAACGCTCCGTCATCCCGGGTACCAGCACGACGGCTGCTTCGACACGCGCGAGCCGAGCCACCCAAGGGGCCGCTAGCTCCGCGTCGTCGCCCACGCCGCCGAGCACGATCACCACCGAGACGACGCGCTGCTTCAGCGCGCGCACGAGCGCGTCCATCTCGCCCGCGATCGCCGTCGCGGACGATGGCCAGGGACCTGCGGTGACCGCGACGGCGACACGCGATGGACGCGCGCCCGTGACCGACAGCGTCTCGTCGTCGATCGCGAGCGACAGGCCCGCGACGCTCCACTCGCGATCGTCCGCCTGCACGGCGGTGCACCGCGCGAACGGAGCTGCGCCCGTGGCGCGCAGCGACGATGGCACGCCGCCGCAGCTGCACGCGTCACAGCCGCCGAGCATCGACAGCAGCGCGAGGATGAGACCGGCACGTCGCACGGCGCGCACCATATCAGCGCCGGACGCTCCGTCGCGCCTCGCGCTCGTCGTTCGCCCGTGTGACGCTCTCCGTGGCGCCCATGGCATCGTACCGCTCGCAGATCCGGCAATCGCTGCACTACTTCGCGCGTCCCCAGGAGAGCATCCTGCGAGCTCCTCTCGTCACTGCGGCGGCGTGGCGCGGCGAGCAGCTCGTGTCCGACCCGATCTGGCGCGAGGTGCTCTCCTCGTCGGACGTCGCGGAGATCGAGCGCGCGATCCGCCACGCTCGGTCGCTCTGCAAGCCCGACGGGACGCTGCGGCGCCGCGACTTCCCACTACCGACTCTGGCGCGGCGGATCGACGGTTGGCGCCACACGCTGCGCCATGGTCGCGGCTTCCAGGTGATCACCGGCGTGCCCGTCGATCGGTGGTCGCAGCGGGACGCCGAGCTCTTCTTCTGGTGCTTCGGCCTCCACCTCGGCGTGCCGGGCGCGCAGAACCCTCGCGGCGATCTGCTGGGGCACGTACGCGACACCGGCGCCCCTGCCGACGGCTCTGTCCGCCAGTACCGAACCAACGAGCACATCGACTTCCACTGCGACCTCGCCGACGTCGTCGGGCTCCTCTGCCTCCGCGCGGCCGCCCGCGGGGGCGCGAGCCGTATCGCGAGCTCCGTGACCGCGTACAACGTGCTCCTCGCCCGCCGGCCCGATCTGGTCACGCGCCTCTACGAGCCCTTCCTCATGGACACGAAGGGCGAGGGCGGCGTGCGCTATCTGCCCGTCGTGCCGTGCGCCTACGCGTCCGGCGAGCTGCGGACCTTCTGGCACATCGGGTACTTCCGGGCCGTCGCGCGGTACGCCGACGCACCCCCGATCGACACGCGAGAGGCGCAGATACTCGACCTCTACGACGCCATCATGAACGAGCCCGGCTTCGCGCTCGAGATGGACCTCGCGCCCGGCGACATCCAGCTCGTCTCGAACCACACGATCGTGCACGGGCGGACGGCGTTCGACGACGCTCCCCACGAGACCGAGAAACGTCATCTGCTGCGCTTGTGGCTCTCGCTGCCGGAGCGCGTGCCGCTCGGGCTGCGTCTGCGAACCGAGCGAAGCCGGCTCCAAGTGCTCGGTCGCCTGGCCCACGCACGTCTCGGTCGAGATTGACGCGACGCATCTCTGCGGCATGCGATCCTGCGCCTCGTTGATGGGCCGGGAACCGGCTGGTACCCTTGGCGCATCGGGAAAAGGCCCATGGCGTGCGCCTCAAAGACGGGCTCGGCGTGAACCGCCACGGGCCCATTCTCGTCGTCGACGACGACGCAGTGACGCGCCGCATCCTCGAGACGACTCTTGCCGCCGCAGGCATGTCCGTGATCGTGACCTCGGGCAGCACCGACGCGCTGCGGATCGTGGGCGAGCAAGCCGTCGCGCTCGTCCTTCTCGACCTCGTGATGCCCGCTCCCGATGGGTTCGACGTGCTCCGCGTGCTGCGGCGCGAGCAGAAGACGCGCGACGTGCCCGTCGTGGTGCTGACGGCGCTCGAGGGGGGCGAGGACATCACGCGGGCCTTCGAAGCCGGCGCGGACGACTTCCTGCGCAAGCCCTTCCGCGGCGAGGAGCTGCTCGCGCGCATCCGCGGGCAGCTGAGGCTGCGCGACTACGTCGACGAGCTCGCCACCAAGGAGCACGACGCGCAGGCCCTGCTCGAGCTCTCGCAGGCTCTCGCTTCGAGCCTGGATTTCAGGGAGATTCTCTATACCGTCGTGCGTCGGATCGCCGACGTGGTGAAGGTCGAGCGCGCGAGCATCGTGCTCGTCCGCGAGGACGGACAGTCGGGCATCGTCGTCGCGGCCAGCGACGACCACAGCGTCTCCAACCTCACGCTGGATCTCTCGAAGTACCCCGAGATCCAACGTGTCGTGCGGACCCGCAAGCCCCTGACGATCGAGGACGTGGCGACGCACCCGGTGCTCGACGGCGTCCGCGCCGACGTGTCGGGCCTCGTCCGCTCGTCGCTCACCGTGTTTCCCATCGTCTACGAAGAACGCGCGATGGGCGTGCTCTTCCTTCGCGCCGCCGAGTCGCGAGGTGCGCTGACCGAGCGCGAGATCGGATTCTGCGCCACGGTCGCCAACGCGACGGCGGTCGCGCTGCGCAATGCGCGCATCCTCCAGTCGCTCCGTGATCAGACCCAACAGATCACCTTCGCGCGCGCCGAGGCCGAGCGACGCCTGGAGACGCTCCGTCCCTATGCGGACTTCTTCGCCGCCGCTGCGGACGGGATGGCCGTGCTCGACTCGGAGGGACGGCTCCTGTTCGCGAACCCGCGAGCCCACGAGATCATCGGATGGTCGAGCGACCAGATCGGCGTGCACGAGCTGCTCGACATCGTGTCGCCCGCCGACCGGCTCGCCGCGCTGCGTATCGTGCGCGGCTTCGGGCGCGGCCGGTACCCGAAGAACGTCGATCTCCACGCCGTCGGCGCCGGCGGCGACAAGCGCACGCTCAACGTCTCTTTCTCGCCGCTGCCGGGTGGCGACGGTGCTGCCATCTGCTCGTTTCGCGACGTGACCGCCGAACGTGAGACGGCGACCGAGCTGGCCAAGACCAAGAGCTTCCTCGAGAAGCTCATCGACTCGAGCGTCGATGCCATCGTCGCCGCGGATCTGAAGGGTCGGATCATCGTCTTCAACAAGGGCGCCGAGCGCATCTACGACCGCCGCGCGGACGACGTGATCGGACAGCTCGACGTCGAGGCCCTGTATCCGCCCGGCGTTGCGCGCGAGGTCATGAAACGCATCCGCTCCGAGCAACATGGCGGCCGCGGTCGCCTCGAAGCTCTCCGCACCGAGGCGGTCGACAGCCACGGCGTTCGCATACCGATCATGCTGTCCGCGTCGCTCATCTACGAAGGCGGCAGGCCCGTCGCGAGCGTGGGGATCTTCACCGACCTGCGCGAGCGGGTGCGCATGGAAGAGCGCCTCGCCGAAGCGCAGCACCAGCTCGCGCTCTCCGAGAAGCACGCGATCGTCGCGGAGCTCGCAGGCACGGCGGCGCACGAGCTGAACCAGCCGCTCACGAGCATCATGGGCTACGCCGAGCTGCTCAAGCGGAGGCTGGAGCGCAACGCGTCCCAGTACCAGGCGGCGGACATCATCGTGCGCGAGGCGGAGCGGATGGCCGAGATCGTCCGAAAAATAGGCAAGATCACGAAGTACGAGACGAAGTCGTACGTGGGCCGAACGCAGATCCTCGATCTGGATCGCTCGTGCGCCA
>JADZFZ010000343.1 GCA_020854145.1 Deltaproteobacteria bacterium
CGGTGCTCAACGGTGACGCGTCACGCGACGTCCGGCAGGCAGCTGCCTTCGCGTTGGGTCGGCTCGGCGGTTCGGCAGCGCGCGAAGCGCTCCGCAGCGCGCAGACGACCGAGAGCGACTCGCTCGTCCGTGACGCCATCGAGGTCGCGCTGCGCATGCAGTGAAGTCCCCACGCGGAGATGCGGATCGTTCGCGCCAAAGAGCCGCATCTCCGACGTGACTGCTCTGGCGGAGGCCAGCTCACCCCGGTCCTCCGCCAGCGTGCAGCGTCCTCGGCTTCGTAAAGGCCCCCTCCGCGAGCGACGTCGAATCGCTCGCGGAGGGGGCGCGGTGTTTTCGAGGAGCGACTCGATGCAGGTCGCCGGAGGTAGAATCGGGCCCATGAGAACGACAGCTCGATTGCGCGCGCTCGTAGCGCTCGCACTGCCGCTCGTGGCTGCTGCGTGTGAAGACGAGCCGCCGCCCCAGTCGTCCTACTTCGACGAGAACATCTCGCCGGTGCTCAACGCGGGATGCGTGCAGCAGACGACGGGGTGCCATCTGGTGGACTCGTTCGGAACCGCCGCCGGGAACCTGGCGATGTCGACGTTCGACGAGCTGGCTCGGCGTCGTGACGTTCTGACTCCCTACGGTCCGTATCCGGTCGGTCTTCTGCTGATGAAAGCCGGGGATCCCGCCAACCTGGGCGTGGAGACGCTCGAGGGTCCGGCCATGATCACGACCGACATCCGCCACAACGCGGGCATCACCGTGGCGCTGGGGAGCTCCGCGTTCGCGCTGCTCAAGCGGTGGATGCAAGATGGCGCAGCCCGAACCGGCGCCGTGACCCTCGACGAGCGTCCCGCCGTCGGAGGGTGCCGCAACGGCGTGGGAACGAACCCGCGGTTCGATCCCTCCGCACCTCCGGACGACCCGGCCTCGTATGCGCGCTTCGTCGAACAGGTCCAGCCGATCCTGTCGGCACGCTGCTCGGCGGCAAACTGCCATGGCAGCACCATCGCGGACTTCTACGTCACGTGCGGCGACGACGAAGCCGAGCTCCGGTGGAACTACTTCGTCTCGGTCGCCCATCTCGAGTCTCCGGCGTCCACGTCCGAGCTGCTGAGGCGGCCGCTCGCGGGACCCGCTGGTGGTGCGTTCCACGAAGGCAGCGACGTGTTCGAGACGACGAACGATCCCGACTACCAGACCCTGCTCTCGTTCGCCGAGGACTACGTCTCGCGCAATGCGGGATCGGGATTCGGCGAGGTGGAGCCCGGCTTCGCCTTCTTCGTGAATCGCGTCCAGCCGGTGCTGGTGCGGCGCGGGTGCATGTTCCTCAACTGTCACTCGCCCAGCATGTTCCACGACCTCCGACTTCGCGGTGGTGCAGGCGGGTCGTTCAGCTCGATCGCGATGGAACGCAACTACGAGATGTCGCTGGCGATGCTCGCGCTCGAGTCGCCCGATCCCAACGACAGTCGCCTGGTCGCGAAGAACCTGTACCCTGCGGCGCTCGGGGTCCCGGGCGCGAAAGGGCTGCTCCACCGCGGCGGGGCGCTCCTCGAGGAGTTCGGCACCGGAGGCGGCGTGCTTCGCTCGGCCACGGTCGCCGACTGCGAGGGCGTCGACGCCGACGCGGGAGATCTCAACACGACGCCGGGCTATTGCATCATCGCGCGCTGGCACGCGATCGAGCGCGAAGCCGCGATCGCACGCGGCGAGCTGACGTCCGAGCCCGTCGAGGGAATCCTCTGGGTGTCCAGGCCACCCGACGCCGACACGCTCCAGGAGTTCGACACCTTCCGCGGCGGCGCGTCGCTGATGCTCGCATCCGCGACGCTGGGCGCCGACGGCGCGTTGAGCGTCTCCGGAGGCAACAGCCTCAATGGCGGCTGTGGTCTCGGCGACGGCGCCGATGTCCGTAACCCGGCCGTGTCGTGGGACGGTTCGCGCATCGCGTTCGCTGCGCGCGAGAGCGCGTCCGCGCCGCTGCGCGTCTACGTGGCGAACGCCGACGGCAGCGGCTGCGCGCCTCACGACACCATCAACGTGGGCGATGCGTCCTCCAACGGGATCCTCGTCCACAACTTCGATCCGGCTTTCGCCCCCGACGGGCGCATCGTGTTCGCTTCGACCCGAGGCAACGCCGATGGTGCGACGCGCACGCCCGCGGGCATGCTGCCGAACGCGAACCTCTACGTCTTCGAGCCCGAGGGCAACCGCGTCCGGCAGCTCACGTTTCTCCTGAACCAAGAGCTCGCGCCGAGCTTCATGGCCGACGGTCGCGTCATCTTCACGACCGAGAAACGTGCGCCGGGCTTCTATCAGCTCGCCGGACGTCGGCAGAACCTGGACGGCGGCGACTACCACCCTCTCTTCGGGCAGCGACAGTCCATCGGCTTCAACCAGCTCACGGAGGTCGTCGAGCTTCCCAACCGCAACCTCGCCTTCGTCGCATCGGACCGTGGAGCGGTCAGCGGCGCGGGCGCGATCGGCATCACCAATCGATCGATCGGCCCCGACCAGTCCAATCGCGATCCTGCGGACCGCTTCTATTACTCGTCGTTCGACATGCCGGCGCCCGGCGCGTTCATGGGAGGCAGCGGAGCCTTCCGCTCGCCGGCGCCACTGCCTGGCGGCCGCGTCCTCGTCTCCTGCGCGTCGGGGGCTTCGTCCCTCTCGGGCGCGCCCATCTCGTTCGACGTGTGCGAGCTCGACCCGACGACCGGTGCCGTGCGAACGATCGCGGGCGACGGGGGAGCGAGCGACGTCGAAGCCGTCGCGATCTACGGGCGACCGAATCGCGGAGTGTTCGTGTCGCGTCAGGACGAAGCGAACGCGCACACCCGCGTCGTGCCCGGCGAGCAGGATGCCATCGTGCACGTCCAGGACTTCCCGCTCCTCGAGACACTGCTCTTCGCGAACACGCGCGAAGGTCGTCCTCTCGACCCGGCGGTCGGAGGCGTGGGCGTGCTCGAGTCGATGCCTCCGCAGCCGGGGACCGACTCGTTCGACGACGAGCGCGCCTTCGTGACCTCCGACGACTTCGGCGAGGTCTACGTGCGTCGTCGTCGCTGGGGCGACTACGCGCCATTGGCCGCGGACGGGAGCGTCCGGATGCGGATTCCCGGCGGCGTGCCTTTCGTGCTCGAGGTGACCAACGCGGACGGCGACGTGCTGCCGTTCACCGACGGCACGTTCGAAGGTCCTCGCGTGCAACGGGAGGAGATGCAGTTCTACCCGGGCGAACGCGCCAATCAGTCCATGCGACGCACCCTGTTCAACGGCTTGTGCGGCGGCTGCCACGGATCGGTCACCGGACGCGAGACCGACGTGGCCGTGAACGTCGACATCCTCACGAGCGCGTCGCGCTCGCTGTCCAGCGACGATCTCGAGGACTTGCTGTCGGCAGGCCCCGGCGATCCGTTCGGCCCCTGACTCCCGCTCCGGCTGCTATCCTGCGCCGCTGAGACGCCCGCCTGCTCGGCGGGCGTGAATGCCGGGACTGTGCTCGCGGTCTCATCGATCGCGAGTGCGCTTTCGGGAGGGCTCATGCGCAAGTACGTCGTCGTCGGAACCGTGGTCGCAGTATTCCTCGGAACGCTCTTCATCGCGCACACGGAAGCGCAGCGACGACGCGGGCGCCGCGGGCGCGGCCAGCCTGCAGCGGCCGCGCAGCAAGCGGATCCCCCGCGCAGCGCGGAGATCGCAAAGGTCCTCGGTGAGCTCCGCTGGGGCATGAACAAGCAGCAAGTCACGGAGCACTTCCTGAAGAAGACGCGCGAGCGCTTCCGTCCGGAGCTCGCCAAGGCGCGCGGCGCCGTCGAGGAGGACAGGACTCGACGCCGCATGGACGCGGAGCTGGCGAAGGTGCGCCGCGGCTACACCGAGTTCCGCGAAGGCGTCACGACCGGATGGGAGGCATCGTTCCTCCGCGACGAGTTCACGGCCGGCAACGAGGAGGGCATGCTCGCGGTCACGGACGAGAACTCGCAGAACTTCTACTTCTTCATCCAGGGCCGGTTGTGGAAGTGGTACAAGGCCTTCGACGCGCGCGTCTTCGCGGGGATGAACTTCGACCAGTTCGCCCAGACCGTGCAGGGTCGCTTCGGCGAAGGCCGTCGACAAACGGGTGAGCTCGTCGCAGGACGGGGTCGCACGAGCTGGCTCGAGTGGCAGGACGACACCTCGCGTCTGCGCGCGATCGATCAGACGCGTTTCTACGGCTTCTACTGTCTGGTGTTCGAGGAACGCGCGACGCTGGCGCGACTCGAGCAGCTCCGACCCAATCGACCCACACGACGGACCGGGCCGAGCGTGGTCGATATGGTCACGCAGGACGACGGTGCGCGAACGAGCGACGAGGACATCGCGGACCGGATCACCGGCAAGATACGGCGCCGCGCGGATGCCGAAGATGCCGGGGTGCGAGGCACTTCGTCCGGCGGCCGCACCGGTACCGGAGGAGGCACCGGGACGAGCCGTCCCCCCGACAGTGACCCGCTGCGCGGCCTCGAGCTCTGAAGGGATCGGTATCTCCGAGCGACCGACCCTCTGAGCGCGGCGACCGGCGAGCTAAGCGGTCTCGTCGCGCTTGATGGGCAGGCCCGTCTGCGACACGGGCCTCAGGCTCGCGGGCGACGTCTGCTCGTAGTCGATGCGAACGTCGGGACGAACGAGAGCTCGCAAGGTGCGCTCGATGATGCGCTGCCGCGTGAACGGTGCACCCGGACAGCCGCTGCACGTTCCTCCCAGGCGCAACACGACGCTGCGATCATCCGCACGCACGATCTCGAGCGTCCCGCCGTCCGCCGCGACGAGCGGGCGCACGAACCGCTCGAGCACATCGCGGATCTGTTCTTCCACTGGGCGCCGATGATAGGCGAAGGCGTTGCGCTCGTCACTCGACCGCTCTGCTAGAGTGCCGTCACGTTCAGAGAACCACCTTGCGATACCGTCTCCGATTCCTCCTTCAGGAGTTCGATCTCGTAGGTCCCGAGATCGTCATCGGCCGGAGCCCCGAGTGCCAGGTCACGATCGAGGATCCGCTGATCTCGCGGCAACACGCGAAGCTCTCCGTGAGCCCGACCGGCGTCATCGTGACCGATCTGGGGAGCCGCAACGGTTCGCGGATCAATGGACGCGTGATTCGCGAGCCCGTGCGGCTCAAGGACGGCGACCGCATTCGCGTCGGCACGCAGGAGCTGGTGTTCAACGAGCTTCGCGACGCAGTGGTCCGCGCGCCGCGCGAGACGGGCGCGCTGCGCCAGTGTCCCACCTGTCACGTCGCGTTCCCCGAGGGCTCGCCGGTGTGCCCGCATTGCGGGGCAGCGGTGAAGGCCGACGAGGATACGATGAGCGGCCTCTTCATCGAGCCGCGGCGAAGCTTCACGTTCGCGCTGCTCGGTGACGTGGTCGAGCGCGCGCTCGCGACGGGTCGCGTGGCCGAGGCCGAGCGTGTCCTGCGCCGCGCACAGACCGAGGTCGATGACTCTCTGCGCGCGGGGGAGAAGCTCGACGCGGCGCAGCTGTCGGGCATCGCCGTCTACGTCGTCCGCGTGGCCGCGCTCGCTCGAGACATCGAGTGGTTGGCGTGGCTCGCGGACGTGCACCGTCGGCTCGGCGTGGCTCCCGACGGCGCGGTGCTGGACCGTCTCGACACATGGCACCGGGACACGCTGCCCGGTGCAGGGACGGTCGTCAGGCGATTGGCCGACCACACAGCGACGGTCGTCGACGGCGGGGCCGACGCGCCCGCGGTCGCGCGGCTGCGCGCACTCGCCGCGCGACTCGGGGGATGAGCGGAGCGGCCTACAAGCTCCGCTACATGGGGCACGACATCGAGGTCCCAGCCGGGCCCGACTTCGTGATCGGTCGGTCCGCGCAGTGCCAGCTCGCCGTGGACGATCCGCTGGTCTCGCGCCGCCACGTGCTGGTCCGCGTGCGCGGCGAGGCCGCCGAGGTCGAGGACCTCGGCAGCCGAAACGGCGTGTACCTGAATGGCGTTCGGCTCGTCGGAATCGCGCCCCTGCGCCCTGGGGATCGGATCACGCTCGGTTCACAGGAGCTGATGCTGGTCCGAGCGTCTGCCGTGGGCCCGAGCCGGCGCGAGACGACGCAGCTGGTCGTCTGCGCGTCGTGTGGCCTCGCGGTTCCCGACTCGGCGAAGCGATGCCCCCATTGCGGAAGCCCGGTCGCAGCGCTTGGCGTGACGCTGTCCAAGACGGCCGCGGACGAGCTGACGCGCACGGCAGGCGTCTTCTCGCTCCTGCTCGGCGTGGGCGAAAA
>JADZFZ010000344.1 GCA_020854145.1 Deltaproteobacteria bacterium
GGCGAGGCCATCGGAGTCCGCTTCCCCGAGTCACCGCGGCTCGAGCTCGCGCGCAGCGATCCCGAGGTCATGCAGCGCATGGTGCTCGCGTCGTTCGCGCAGGTCTTCCGCGGGGCGGGGCGTGTCGGTCCCGTGGTCCTGGTGCTCGAGGACGCGCACTGGATCGACCGCGAGTCCATCTCGCTCGTCGAGCAGCTCGTCGCCCAGGCGCGATCGGGAGCACGCGAGCTTCGTCTCCCGCTGCTCGCGCTCGTCGTGGGCCGCCACGAGTCGCCGCACGACGTGTTCGACATCCTGCGCGAGATCGCGGCCAGCCGCATCGCGCTGCGGCCGCTCTCGCGCTCCGACTCGATGGCGCTCGTCGGGGGGCTGCTCGGGAGCCGCGCCACCGACGCGCTGCTCGAGCGCATCGTCGCGCGTGGCGGCGGCAACCCGCTCTTCCTCGAGGAGCTCGCGCTCGACTTCCTCGCTCGCGGCGCGCACGACCTGGGCGAGGACAGCGCGGTGCCGATCCGCATGGAGCTCGCGATCCAGCAGCGGCTCGATCGACTGCCGCCCGAGGCGAAGAACGCGACCAAAGCGGCGAGCGTCTTCGGCGACGTCTTCTGGGCCGACTCGCTCGCGGCGCTCGGCGTGCCCGCCACCAACGAGCTGCTCCCGATGCTCTCGACGCGGCACATCGTCTCGCGGCGCGGCACCTCGCAGCACGACGCCACGACCGAATGGGAGTTCCGACACTCGGTGATGCGCGAGGTCGCCTACTCGATGATCGCCGACGCCGAGAAGCGGTCCCTGCACCTGCGCGCCGCGGCCTGGTACGCCGCGCACGGCGGCGGGGACCCTGCGACGCTGGCGCGACACTACGAGCTCGCGGGCGCGAGCGAGGACGCGGGGCGGTGCCACGCGCAGGCGGCCGAGCGACGTCTCGCGACCGACGACGCGCAGCGCGCGCTGTCCCACCTCGACAAGGCGCTCGCCGCGCCGTCGCTCGTCGCCGACCGGGTGCGGTGGGTGCTGCTGCGCGAGGAGGCGCTCCACCGATTGGGGGATCGCGCGAGGCAGCGGTCGGATCTCGACGCGCTCGAGAGCCTGATCTCCGACGAGGACCTGGGCAGGGAGCGCGCGCGGATCCTCCGGCGGCGCGGGCGTTTCGCGTACTCGGTGGGGAGCTTCGACGAGGCACGGGCGAAGCTCCGCTCCGCGACGACGGCGCTGGACATGGTGGGCGAGCGCGAGGAGTCGGTGGCCGCGCTGCTGCACCTCGTGCGCATCGAGCTGCTCGCGTGCCGCGTCGAGGACGCAGGCCGGATGGCGGACGAGATCAAGGCGCGCGTGCGTGGCAGGACGTCGCCGACGGCGGTCGCGACCAGCGAGCACGCGGAGGGGCTCGTGGCCGCGGCGCGGGGGGACCTGGAGCGCGGTCACCTCGCCATCGGCCGCGCGCTCACGACGCTCGCGCAGGCGCAGGTGGGTCGCGCGCGCGAGGTCGAGGTGCGTCTGGATGGTGCGGTGATCGCCGCGCGCCTCGGTTTGACCGGTGCCGCGAACGACGGGCTCGCGCGCGTCCGTCACGACGCGGAGGAGCTCGGCGACGTGGCGACGCGCGGCTGGGCGACCGTTCACATGGCGGCGCTCGCGCTCGAGCGACGCGACGTCGCGACGGCGATCGAGCTGCTCGGCGACGCGACGGGCGTCGGCCTGACGGTCGACGATCCGCGCCTCATCGCGGTGGCCCGGCGCTTGACCGCCGTCGCGTTGCTCGATCGCAGCGGCGCAGGCGATCTCGAGGCTGCGGCCAGGGCCGCGGACGCCGCCGTCGTCGGCGAGCGCGCCACGGGGATGCGCCCGCGCATCGCGCCCGCGTTGTCGGTGCGCGCCAGAGTGCGCCTGCGTCTCGGGGACCTGCGCGGCGCGGCCGGCGACGTGGTGGAGATGCTCGAGACGCGCGCGAGCGACGGATGGCCCGAGGAGCACGAGGCCGAGCTGCGTTGGACCGAGGTCGTCGTGCGTCGCGCGCACGGCGATCATCGGAGCGCCGAGGATGTCGCCAAGCGCGCGCAGAGCTGGCTCCTCGAGCGCGCGACGAGCATCGTGGATCCCGGGCTCCGCAGGGCGTTCCTCGAGGGCCACTCGCTGCACCACGTCATCCTCGTGCCCGACGCGACGCGCTGATCATGTGGTTCTGGGGACGCTGGCACGCTGCCACCTCGCTCGACGGGATCACGCTCCCGACGTTCGCGTGCGTGGAAGGCAGGGTCGCGTCCATCGACGAGATCGTGAGCCCCATCTCCGGCGTGCGCGCGGCGATCATCCGATGGTTCCTGGTCGCGCGCGCCGCGGGCGACCACGTCACCGACAACGGCCGACCGGTCTACACGCCCGTGCGCACGGGGTACTGGGGCGACGGAGTGTCCGTGCAGTGCGGCGCCCATCGCGTCTCGATCCCGATCGACACGGCCTTCACGATCGACGGCGCCTTCGACCTGCAGGGCGGCACGCCGCTGCCGGTCGGGCTGCCCGCCGCCTTCGCCGAGATGGTCGCCGCCATCCCCGTGCGCCAGGGTTCGCTCCTCTATCAGGAGACGTTTCTCCGCAGAGGCGAGCTCGTGCGTCTCGAGGCCCACTTCGCGCCTTCGCCGTCGCGCGGCGGCGGCGCCTATCGCGGCGGCGACGCCGACTTCGTCGTGCGCTCCGAGCTCGGGCCCGTGCGGCTGATCGACCTGAGCGTCGTCTAGCCTCCGCGATCCCTGCTAGTCTCCGGCGCACAGCGCGGTCCGCACCCTCGACCGCACCGACGCGACAGAGGACCACGTGCAGACAGCGCAAATCGGCGGACCGATCGGCAACCTCAAGGATCCCGTCTCGGGCCAGGATCTCCCAGCCACCGTCAGCGGTACCTTCAACTACGAGCTCGCCAACCCCAACGCGGGGCAGATGCTGCCGCAGGCGCAGGCGGCGCTCGTACGTGCGACCGGCATGGTGGTCGCGGCGAAGATTGCCGCCAACCAGGTCGCCATCCCCACGCTCGCGGCGAGCCTGCCGCACTTCTACAACGAGATCGCGACGCAGAGCGGCGTCTATCACATGGGCATCCACATCCACGGGATGGACCTGACCGTCAACGTGGCGACGGCGCCACCGCTGCCCGGCGCGGGCATCGCGCCCGGCGCGATGCCGATGAACCCGATGGAGGCGACGAAGGCCGCCTTCGCGCAGAAGGCCAAGGACGCGCTCGATCCGAGCAACTACGAGGTGCGCGCGCGCGTCGACGTGGGCGGCTTCCGCATCAAAGCGAGCACCGACGGCGGGCTCGACACCGACAGCTTGAAGGAGCAGGTCACCGAGAAGGCGAAGTCCACCGTGATCTGGTGGGCCATCGGCTGCGTGATCATCGGCATCGTCCTGGTCGGCGCGCTCGGCCTCGGCATCTACATCTGGCTCGAGATCAAGAAGACGAGCAGCGGCAGCACCTCGACGGACTCGTCGGAGGCGACGGCCGCGACGTGGGACGGCACCGCGCCGTACTCGTGCGGCGGCAACGAGAACGTGCGCATCGAGAACGTCACCGCGACGTTCGCAGCCGGCACCGCGATCAGCGCGGGCGGCAGCTGTCAGCTCACGCTCGTGAACGTCAACGTCACCGCGCCCACCGCGTTGTCCGCGGGCGCGAACGCGCGCGTGACCGTGACCGGCGGCAGCCTGACCGGCACCGAGCACTCGGTCAGCGCGCTCGGCGCATCGCAGGTGACGATGTCCGGGACGCGCGTCACCGGACCGACCCAGCGCCTCGGCGCCGCGACCATCACCGGCCCCTGACGCCCGCC
>JADZFZ010000345.1 GCA_020854145.1 Deltaproteobacteria bacterium
CGTTGTCGGAGCTGAGCGTCCTGCAGACTCCCGAGCACACGCGCTGGCCCTCGGGGCACAAGCCGCCGCCGCCGTCGTCGTCGCCACAGCTCGCGAGCGCGAGGCCGAGCGAAGTGCCGAACGAGAGGGAGACGAGGACCATCAGCCATGGAGCGAGGCGGCGCCACATGGCGGACGACGGTACTCCAAGCGAGGCGCCTTCGCTCGTTCCTGAAGCGGGTCTACTGCGGCCTCAGCACGACGCGCGTGCCGGGATCGTCGGTCAGCACGAGCCCCGCCGTGATCCCCGCGGCACCGACCGCCACGGCGCCGAGCACGACCCACGGCCAGGGAGACGCGAGCCACGACCCGCCTCGCTCGCGGTCGGCATCGACCCGTGGACCGGCTGTGGAGCGCGAAGCGTCGAGCCGGTCGAGCAGCAGACGCCAGGACGCGCCCGAGACGTCGGACGTCGCACCATCGCGGAGATCGATGACGCGCGCGCACGCGGCCTCGCAGGGCGCGGGGAGCACGAGCCGGTCCGCGCCGAGCGCCGCGCGTAGCGAGGTGCGTTCCTCGCGACGCAGCGCCACAGAGGCTCTGTCCATGCCCGCGAGAGACGACGCGACCACCTCCGGGCTCGCGAGAGGCAGCGCGACGTGGAGCGCCGGCGAGCCCCCCGGCTCGAGCACCACCGACAGGACGCGCGTCTCGTGACCGAGCGCTGCGACCTCGACGTAGTGACGGCCGGGGCTGCCTTGCACCGTGCGCGGCGCTCGACCGAGGGAGCGACCGTCGACGGACACGTGCGCGTCGGCAGGCTCGGCCGTGATCGTGATCGCGGAGGGCGGGTCGGCGCGCACCGCGGCGACCATCTCCTGGTGGAGCGCGCGGACCTCGGGCGCGAATCGCGACTCGTCCAGCGAGAGGCCCGGCCGCAGGATGACGACGGTGCGAAGCGCCTCGCGTGCACGATCGGCGCGACCGAGCGCGAGCTCCGCCATGCCGCGGTAGAGCAACGCCTGACCGAGCGCGTCGAAGTCGGCTTCGGAGTGCGCACGCGCCTCCAGCAGGAGCTGCGCCTCCCCGGTGGCCGAGAGCGCCTCCTCGAACGCGAGGTCCCGATACGCCGTGCGCGCGCGCTCGAGCGCTGGGGCCGCCTCGACGGTCGGCGCCGCGGGAGCGGCCTGGGCGCGCACGACGCGCACCTGCGACCCGCTCGGCAGATCGCGGCCGAGCGGCATCACCAGGACCGTCCGCGTGGCGCGGGCAGCCGCGCTCGGAGGAGACGCGGAGCGTCGAGCCGATCCCGTCGATGCGCCACATCCCGCGCCGGCGCCGGGCGCGAGCACGCAGCCGATCACCGCCGAGAGCGCAAACGCGCGCGTGGCGATTCGCCTGGACGTCACGGCACCACGTCGGGCACGAAGACGGCGGCCTCGCCGGTGGCCTCGATGGAGATCCCCGCCGCACCCGACGAGAACCGTGCGCCGCCCACCAGGAGCACGCTCGAGTCGGGCAGGATCGTGGCCGCCGAGAGCATCGGGTAACCGACGAACGGTACCGGAATCGCGACCGTCGAGGCTGGCTCGAGCGGGGCGCACGTGCATCCGTCCACCGGCACAAGCAACGCGTCGGAGTACGGCAGCGCGTCTCCTTGCGGCGAGCCTCCGATCACGAGCAACCGCTGCGCGCCCGGCGCCGCCTCGAGCGCGACGGTCACGTGACCGGAGCGGGCCGCCGGCAACGCCCCCGCAGCATAGAGGGCCGGGACGTCGTCGGGCACGTCGAGGAAACACCACGCGTCGCCGATCGCCTCCTGCGGCTGGTCGCCCGTCTGTAGCTGCCCGCCGACGAGATAGACGGCCCCGCCGCCGCGCGCGCACGAGACCCAGGTCGCCGTCGCGTCGCTCCAGGCGCGAGCCGGGTCCGGGCCGCCGGCGACGGGCTCGAAGCACACGGCAGCGCCGCACTCGCCCGACAGTCGCGCCACCTCGACCGCGGGCGCACCCCCGGGGTTGCCGATCGCCAGCAGCGCGCTCGCGCCGTCGCGGAGCGGCACCGCGCGTCCGAACCCGCGGAAGCTCGTCGCGGCCAAACCGCCGGCGATCTGCGTCTGCAGGGTGGCGTCCCACAGCTCCGCGTCGGTCGTGCGGTCCAGCGGCGAGCCGAACGCTCCGCCGACGACGAGCGCGCGGTCCGCCGCCGGCAGGTAGACCGCGGCGGGCGCGCAACGCGGCAATGCGAGCGGCCCGCCGACCACGCTGGAGCTGCCGACCAGCCGTTCGATCGACGTCGTGCAGCCGAACGAGCCCTCCGTGAGACCGCCGACGAGCGCGATGGAGCCGTCGGGCAGCGCGAGCGTCCCGGGCAACACCCGCGGCTCGAACGTCGTGGCGCCAGGGACGAACCGCGCGACCGACGGATCCCACAGCTCGGAGACGACCGGCAGCTCGCGCCATCCGAGGTCGGTCTCGCTCGGCTCCGCCCGCGTCGCACCCCCGACGAGCACCGCTCGGCCATCGACGTCGGTCACGAGGACGTGCGCCAGCCGTCCGAAGGTCGGCCCGTCGGGCGCGATCGCCAGCTCGTCGGCGCAGCCCAGCATCAGCGCGACCGACGCGGCGCCCTCGTGGAGCGCGAACGGCGGCGTGCGCCCGACGACGCGGCCGAGCCGGCACGCAGTGGGGGCCTCGCCCCGCGCGACGATCTGGTAGCGGCGATCGTCTTCGAGGTCGACTTCCTCGATCAGCGTGAGCGCGCGCGCCAGATCGCCGCCGGTCACGGTTCGACGCGCCACCGCGTCGGGGCGGCCGACGGCGACGATCTCGATCGTCAGCTCCGTGACCACCTCGGAGACCGCGAGCGACTCCGCGTGATGCAGGCGGACCTCCAGCGTCGCGGGCTCTCGACATCCGAGCGCCCCGAGCCACAGCAGGGACGCGATCGGCCCTGCTCGCCGGATCACGGGCGCATCCTACGGCAGAGCGACTCGGCGCACGAGGAAGCGACCGACACGGCGGGCGCGCCCTGGCCGCCGTGTCGTCACTCGTCACTCCTCGCCGCGCACCTTCCGGAGCAACCGCTTGAAGTACATGCGGTCGAGGCCCGCGGCCGCCGCGGCGCGCGAGATGTTGCCCGAATGGCGCGCGAGCATGCCTTCGAGGTAGGCGGCCTCGAATCGCGCGAGCGCCTCGGCCTTGCCGTCGACGAAGGGTCGATCGAGATCGACGTCCTGCGTTTGCCCGGACGGTGTGACCGGTCCCGAGCTCTGGACCGCCGGCACGGAGGGGCTCGACGCGCCCTGCTCCAGCCGTTCCCCCGCGGCGCGCGTGGCGGGCTCGAACGCGTCTGCGCCGCGCCCGTCACTGAGCGCGAGCGTTCGCTCGATGACGTTGCGGAGCTCGCGCACGTTGCCGGGCCACGAGTGCGTCTGGAGCTTGCGCCAGCTCTCGGGGGTGACGCCGGCGAGCACGCGCTCCGCGCGACGAGGCTCGTCGCGGCACGCGCTCTTGACGAAGTGCTCGACGAGCGGCTGCACGTCCTCGCGACGATCGGCCAAGCGCGGAACGCGAACCGACACGACGGCGAGCCGGTAGAAGAGGTCCTCGCGAAACGTGCCTGCGTTCGTCATGCGCACGAGGTCGCGGTGGGTCGCCGCGACGATGCGTACGTCGAGCGCGATGGGCTTCGTCCCGCCGACGCGGCGCACCTCGCGTTTCTCGAGGGCACGGAGCAGGCGCGGTTGCAGGTCGAGCGGGAGCTCTCCGATCTCGTCGAGGAACAGCGTGCCGCCGTCTGCTTCTTCGAAGCGGCCCACGCGGCGCGCCGCCGCACCGGTGAACGCACCGCGCTCGTGGCCGAACAGCTCGCTCTCGATGAGCGACGAAGGAACGGAGCCACAGTCGAAGACGACGAACGGTCCCGACGCGCGCCGGCTCGCGGCGTGGACGGCCTCGGCGATGAGCTCCTTGCCGGTCCCGCTCTCGCCCTCGATCAGGATCGTGACGTCCGTGGGCGCCGTCCGCTCGAGCACCGCGAAGAGCTCGCGCATCGCCACGCTGCGACCGATCACGCGCCCGAACGCGTCGCCCCGAGAGAGCGGGACGTCCTCCTCGTCGTCGAGCGGCTCGAACCGCAACGTGCTCTGCCCGAGCGCGATCACGGAGCCGTCGCGCAGATGGATGTCGGCCGTCCGGTAGCCGTCGACCCAGGTCCCGTTCGTGCTGCCGGCATCGCGGAGACGAAAGCCGTGCTCGTCGAGCGTGAGCTCGGCGTGCAGCCGGCTCACGCTCGGATCGTCGATCACCACCTCGAGACCGGGACGCGATCCGATGGACGCACGCGGGCTCGCGAGCTCGACGACGCGGTCCGCGTGGCCCGGCGTCTCGACGTGGAGCCGGAACCGGCGGATGCGGCGCGCGACCGGCCGGCCGTCGCGCGCGAGGATGCGCGTCGCGGGACGCTCTCGCGAGGAGGGCTCGCTGATGCGCGGGGGGTCTTCGCTCATCGCAGGTCGAACGTGATGCGCCGATGCTCACCCGGCGCGAGCTCGACCGTCATGGCGCGCTCGAGGCCCAGGCCCGGGTTTCGTACCACGACGCGATGTCGCCCTGCCGTCACGCGGTGACGGAGCAGCGGCGTCGCGCGCACCATGCGCCCATCGACGAACACGTTCGACCACGGATCCGTGTTGACGGAGAGCAGCGCGCC
>JADZFZ010000346.1 GCA_020854145.1 Deltaproteobacteria bacterium
GGAGACACCGAACACGACATCGCAGAGCCGGACACGGGCTCACCTCAGCCCGACACCGGTCGTGTGATCGCCGCAATCGCGACGTCGTGCGCGGCTGCGCGCTTACCCCCCAATCGCTTGATTAGGGACTAGCGATGGAAGCGTCGATCAGTACTTCACGGTCCAGCTCGGCGCCGCGCGCCTGCTGAAGATCGAGCGGATCTCTCCGGACTCGAGCGACCCCGAAGAGGCGATGAGGCCCGCGCTCGAGCGCGTCACCGTGGGCGCTGGATCGATCGAGTGGACGTGCGGTGATCAGAAGTTCGGGACCACGACATGAGCCCGCGCGGCCGTGCTCCCGGCTCCGGCTCCTCGGGCGGCACGCGCACGGGCACGACCGGTTCGCGCTCCCTCTCGTTCGTGAGCGCCTCGGACCGGATCGGGACCTCCGATCTCGTGTTGACCGGCGTCTCCGGGCACGAGGAGCTCTCTCGCCCTTACGAGCACGAGCTGCGCTTCGAATGTGGTCTCGACCAGGGGCTCGACGAGGAGCAGACGAACGCCGCGCTCAGCACGACGTGCACCATCGATCTCTGTCCCGACCAACCGATGCCGATTCACGGCGTGCTGCGGTCGTTGACCATGCTGCCCTACCATCCGGGCGAGCCGATCCAGTACCACGGTGTGCTCGTGCCGCGTCTCTGGCGCCTCGGGTTGGGGCGCGCGTCGCGCGTCTTCCAGAACGCGACCGTGCCGGCGATCGTGCTCGCAATCCTGCGGATGAACGGATTGCAGCCGACCGTCGATTTCGACGTGGCGTTCCAGAGCGTCTCCTTCTCGAAGCTCGCTTATTGCGTGCAATACGAGGAATCGGACCTCGCGTTCGTCTCGCGTTTGCTCGAAGAGCATGGGCTCTTCTATCTGTTCGACCAATCGGAGACCTGCGAGCGAATCGTGCTCGCGGACGACAATGCCGCCTTCCGGGCGCTGGGCCGTGGTCTCCATTTCCGGGATTCCGAGTCGGACTCCGAGCACGACGACGGGTTGCGCGACGCCCGGCTCACCCGTCGCATCGCACCCCGTGAGGTGCGGCTGCGGCCCTACCGCACGGACGCGGCCGCGCCGCCCGTCGCGACCGCGAAGGTGGACGAGGCGGTCGGCTACGGTGTCGTGCGCCACCATCGGGAGCCGGTGGAGGATCAGAAGTCGCTCGCCGCACGCGCGACGGCTCGCGCCCAGGCGCTTCGCGTTCGCGGCGAGACGATGGACGCGACGACCAGCGCGCTCGGCCTGCACGCCGGGGCACGTTTCGATGTCGGCGATCATCCATTGCTCGCGATGAATCGCGACTATTACGTGCTCTCGGTGCGCACCACGGTGAGCGTCCCGGGATCGCTCGGTCGCGACGCGGGCGCGCTGCTGCGTCAGACCTTCGAAGCCGTCCCGCTCGCCGTCCCGTTTCGCCTCGAGCAACGCACGCCGCGCCCCAAGCTCGACGGCGTCGTCAACGCCGTGATCGACGGCGCGCGCGACGGGGTGGCGGCGCCGATCGACGGGGACGGCGCCTATCGCGTCCTGCTCCCGTTCGACGCGCTGGCCGTGCCGGGTGGCCGCGCCTCGCGTCCGATTCATCGCGTGCAGCCGTCGGCGGGCGCCCACTGGGGCACCCACTTTCCGCTGCACATCGGGACCGAGGTCGTGCTCTCCCACATCGACGGCGACCCCGATCGACCCGTGATCGTGGGCGCCGTGCCGAACGCCGCGCATCAGAGCCCCGTGACGTCCAGCAGCGCGACCAAAGATCGCGTCAGCACGCGCTCAGGCGTGCTCATCGAGATCGACGACGCCAGCCAGGGCGCCGACTGAAGGGGTGACGAGATTCAAGTCATTCGCGACATGCCGTTCGAGCTGGGGACGCTGCTTTATCCGCTGCGCCCGCCGGAGGTCTCCATGGTCGTGGTGGCCAAGGGCACCTTCGATCTCCAGCACGGCGCGACGGCGAAGGTCGCGCGCCCGCAACGGCCGCTGAGCGGCGACACGTTCTTCGACGACGAGGCCGACGCGAGCCCCGTCTATCCGTCGGACTTCGCGCTGCTGAAGGAGCGCGGCGAGTGCTTCGTGCTCGGCAGCTGCCGTCCTGCCGGCGGGCGCGCGACGGTGTCGGCGGTGGCATTCCAGGTGGGCTCCGTGCAGAAGGCCATGGGCGTCTTCGGCAATCGCCGCTGGAAACGCGGATTGTTGTTGTCGAGCCCCACCGACCCCGAGCCGTTCGAGGTGATGCCGCTGCGCTGGGACCTCGCGTACGGCGGCCCGGGCGTCGCCGCGAATCCCGTCGGTCGGGGCGTCGCCGAGCGGATCGATGCCGAAGGGAAACGCCATCGGCCATTGCCCAATCTGGAATCGACCCTGCATCCGATTGGCGGTCCCGACGACGCGCCCGAGCCCGTCGGGTTCGGCCCCATCGCGGCGCACTGGAGCCCCCGACGCAAGCTCGCCGGGACGTACGACGACCGCTGGGCGAAGACCCGGGCGCCCTATCTGCCGTTCGACATTCATCCGTCGTTCTTCAATCAGGCGCCGCTCGATCAGCGCGTGCGCAGCCATTGGGCCGGCAACGAAGAGATCGTGCTGAAGAACGTGAGCCCCGACCGCGCGCTGCTCCGCAGCCGCCTGCCGGGACTGCGGGTGCGCGCATTCGTCGAGGGGACGCCGAAAGCCGGCGGCCAGCTGCGCGAGCTGAAGATGACGCTCGACACGATCGTGGTGGACGGCGACGCCGGACAGGCGCTCTGCGTGTGGCGCGGCGTGACGAAGGTGGCCGACGAGCACGCGAGCGACGTCGCTCGCCTCTTCGCGTTCCACGAGCCGTTCGACGCCCAGACGAGCTTCGACGCGTGTCGGGATCGGCTCAATGCCAATCTGCTCTTGATGCAGCTCGAGGCTGCGGGCTTTCGGCCGCGCAACCTGCAAGAGGACGTGGACGCGGCGACGGTGGCGCTGACGCGTTTCGCCCGCAAGCAGGAGCTCGGCGACGGCGACACGATGGACGGCGCGACGATGGCGGTGACGCGGATGCTCGCGCGCACGCCGGCAGCGGCGGGCTCGACGATGATCTTCGAGGACGCGGCGTCGGCCCCGGCGGCGCCGGATCCCGCGGCGGCGCTCTCGCCTCCGACAGGCGGTGATGCGCCACCGCTCGACACGCCCCCCGTAGACGAGGACGCCGAGGCGGAGCGGGCCTGGAGAGCGCTCGACGCGAAGCTCGCCGAGATGAAGCTGCCGTCCGGCGGGGAGCCGTTGCCGGTACCGACGGAGACGGAGATCCTGGCCGTCCTCGCGGCGGCCAAGGCCCAAGGCATCGAGATCGACGTGCCCGGGGAAGAGGAGCCCACACCACCGATCGCTGGAGAGCCCGCTGCCCACGAGGCCCCATCACCGCCCGTGGATCCGCGCCAGCGGGTGATCGACGCCCACGCAGCGGGTCTACCGATCGAGGGTGACCTGGAGGGCGTCGACCTGAGCGGCCTCGTGCTGGTCGGCTTGAGGGCCGCCGGAGCGCACCTCGCGGGCGCCAACCTCACGGGCACGAACCTCGCCGGTGCGACGTTCGACGACGCCATCCTCTTCGACGCCAAGCTCGACGGCGCCAACCTCGCGGGCGCGACGTTGTCTCGGGCCGATCTCTCGCGCGCGTCGTTGGCGGGCGCGGTCGCGTCGGGCGCCACGCTCGACGAGGCGATCCTGGTGGACGCCGTGCTCGCGAACGCGAATCTCGCCGACGCCACGCTGCGCGCCGCGCTGCTCCGTCACGCGAGCCTCGCTGGAGTCGTCGCGCACCGTGTCGTGCTCGACGATGCGGACCTCACGGGCGCGATGCTCGCGGGCGCGCAGCTCCAGGACGCCAGCTTGAGAGACGCGTCGCTCTACACGGCCTTCGGTCGCGGGCTCGTGCTGTCGCGCGCGAAGCTCGAGAATCTCCGGGCCGAGGGTGCCAATCTGCGCGAGGCCGATCTGCGCGAGTCGAATGCCAAGGGCGCCGTGCTGCGTGGGTGCGATCTGACGTCCGCGATGCTGTCCTTCTCGACGCTCGATGGAGCGGACTTCACCGGCTCGGTGCTCACCCACGCTGCGCTCGGTGGCTGCTCGCTCAAGAGCGCGCTGTTCGTCGAAGCGAAGCTCGACCAGGCGAGCATCGTCCAATCCAATCTCTCGCATGCGAGCTTCGTCGGCGCCGACCTCCGAGACGCCGATCTGCGCGGCAGCTGCCTCTATGGCGCACAAGCCTGGAACGCCAAGCTGACTGGCATTCAGCTGGCGAACGCGCTGATCGAGGGATCCAGCTTCGCGCCGCGTTGATCCCTGGCACGTAGGCTCACGGGCCGTTCACGAGGGCTCACGGGCTGTTCACGAGCGAGGCCTTCTGCGTGATGAGGCCAGGGCCGGCGTCGAGCACGATGCCGGCGGGTCCCAGGATGATCTTGGATGGGCCGAACTTCAGGACGATTCCTGCAGGGCTCATGGTGATCTCTCCGGCACCACTCGTCAGCTTGATGCCTTTCACCTTCGAGATCTCGACTCCGTTCGTCTTCGACGTGGAGAGCTGGATCTCGTCGCTCGCCACCTCCAGGGTCGGTGACGAGATCTTCGCCGCTTCGAGCGCGGCGAGCTTGGCGGCCTTCGCCGCAGCCATCGCGCTCAGGTACGTGGCCTGGGCCGCGATGCGGGCCCCGAAGGCGGTCGCGTGCGCGGCCATCGGCGATCCCGAGGCGGCCATCGCGGCCGCGCGTGCTCGCTTGATCTGCTCGACGGCCTCGTCGTAGGCCTCCAGCGCCGCGCTCTGGGCCTCCAAGCTCGCCTGGAACGTGCCCGTCACGCTGATCTGCACGGCGTCCGGCTCGACCGTGAGCGTGCTCCAGCCGGCGTGGAGCTGCGCTCTCTCCTCGGCGAGCACGACCATCTCGTGGGCATCCACCTTGACCTCGCCACCGTGCATGAAGAGCTTGGCCTCGGAGTTGGGCTTGCCGTGGATCGGCCCGGTGCCGAGCTTGATCTCGTGCTCGGCCTCCATCTCGATCTCCGTGCACGGGCGCTGACGGGCGTTGATCAGGCCCACGAGGCTGCCTGTCCAACCGTGCGACTCGCCTCCGATCTTGATCTCTCTGCCGTGGATGATGGTCTCTCCGAATCGCGAGGCCACCTCGGTCTCGAACCCCGAGACGAGCTCCGCCTCGTGGAACGAGACGACGGCTGCCGTCTTCGCGGCCGCCAGCGACGCCACCATCCCGCCCTGGAGGCTCAATGCGACATTGGCGCCGCATTTGGTCGCGACTCCGCCCCACACGGTCGTGGTGACGGCCCCGGCGAGCTGGGCATTGACGCCCCCGATGGCGGAGAACGAGTCTTTCGCCGTCAGGCTCATCACGCCCGACTTGCCCTTCTCGAGCGACACTTTCACGATGCCGCCGGCGACCGCCGCGGCACCGCCGGCGAGGCCGAGCCCGAGCTTGCCGGGCGCGAGCGCCATCTTCATCAGATCGATGGTGCCCGCGACCACCGTCTGCGCGATTCCCTGTCCGGAGGATTCGGCCTTCGCGTGCTCGTACGCGTCTTTCTGCTTTCCGTGGCCGGCGACCGATACGACGTTGCCTTGCGCCAGCACGCATGCGCTCGCGACGGTCGTCGTGACGAAACCGTCCATCCCGTATTTCTTGTCGTTGGTCGCGCCCATCCGCAGATAGGTGCGCGGACCGGGGACCGCCATCCGCAGATGCTGCCGGTCGGAGCCCTTGTCGTCGGGGCCCGACGGAGCACGGGATCTGGCCAGCACCGCTGCCGGGCTCGCGGCGGGCGTGTCGTCGGCGCCGACCCCGGGAATCTCGGCCAGGAAGCTCTGGAGAAGGGGATTCGCGGGAGCACTCTGGAATGCGTTCATCGGCCTTCCCTTCACGACATGGCGAGCACTTTGAGCTGACTCGGGGCGAGCTGGACACCGGGCACGTTGCCCTGATTGCTGATGACCTGATGGAGAAAGCAAACGGCCGGCTTGCCGCCGATCATCACCTTGGTGGACGAGCGCAGACGCGCGCAGCGGGCGCCGAACACGTTGGACACCACGCCACCCGCCGTTCCCAACTCGTCACCCTGCGTCCGGGGAATGGCAGTCTGGATGTGGCAGACGGGTTGATTCTGGATCTTCACCTTCGGTGAGCAGGTGCTGGCATCGGCGGCGGCCAACATGCCGATGCTCGGGAGTGGGACAGGGACCATCGTCGGCCCCGCGGGAACCTTGCAGACGTTGGGAAACCCAATCGTCATGCCGCCGCCTTTGGTGCTCAGGAACATCGGTCCTCACCCCAGGCGAATCTGATCGCCGTCGATGGTCACGTCCTCTTTGGCGCGCAGGCTGGCGTACCGAGACACCAGCACATAGGCATCGTCCACGAGCTGCCGAACGCGCCCCGCCTTGGTGTGCGCGAGGTCGTCCACCTCGCGGTACGTCTCCACGGCGCGCTCCACGATCTTCTTGGCGCGCGTCTCCATGCGCTCGTATCGCTGGCGCGCGACCTTCGCCACCACGTCGATCGCGCCCGACACGAGCTCCGTGTGCTCGAATCGCGCGACCGCGCTTTCGCCTTCGATCTTCACCGATCGCTGCGCCTCGAGCTCGATGGCACGGCCCGAGATGCGCACCACGCCGTGCGGCGCGCGCAGCTCGAGGTCGCCCGTGCCGACGGATACGACGGTGGTGCCGTCGGCGGTCCGCCGGAACAGCAGCTCGCCGCGGTCGTCGCGTACCTCGATGTCCTCGACCGCGCGCAATGCATGGCTGACGCCGACCACCCACGCGCCGCCGGACCCCGCGCCGACGACGACGCGGTCCCCCGCGCGCGGTCGATATCCGGGCACCGCCAGGCGTGCCTCGATGCGCGCGCCGTCGGGCGAGGCGACGATCGCGGTGTGCGCGGTGGCCTCGATGACGCGGACCTCCGTGAGCCCCGCCCAGAGAGACGTCACGTCATGCGCCGTTTGGGTCATCGTCCCTCTCCCTCTCCCGTCGTCTCTTGGTTCGTCATCGCGGTCTTCCCGGCTCGAACGCTTCGGCCCGGGCGCGCGCAGCGTCCTTGCCGCGCAGCCCGTCGGTGACCGCGCCCGTCCAGCTGACGCCCGTGTCGGTCGTCCGGTGCACGCTCGCGCCGGTCAGGTCCGCGTTCTGGAAGCTCGCCACGTCGACCCGGGCGTGATCGAGCGCAGCGTGACGCAAGATCGCGCCATCGAAGTTGCACTTGCGGAGGTCCGCGCGCTCGGCGAACGCACGATCGAGCCGCGCGCCCGCGAATCGGGCGTTCTGTGCTTTCGTCTCGATGAGCTGCGCATCGCGCAGATCCGCCCCGCCGAAGTCCGCCTCCTCGAGCACGGCGCGCGACAGGTCGGCGTAGCGCATCTTCGCCCGCGCCCCCCGCACGCGTTGGAGCGTCGCCTCGGCGAACGAGGCCTTCTCGAAGCTCGCGCCGTCGAGCCGCGCCTGGGTCAGATCACAGCCCGACAGATCGGCCTCGTCGAACCGTCCACCACGCAGATCCATCTCCCGAAGGTTCGACTTGGTGAGCGAGCAGCGCGTGAACGTCGCGCCCGACACTCTGGTCTTGGAGAGATCACACCCGGGGAGCAGCGCGAGCTCCAGGTTCGCATCCGCGAGATTCGCCCCAGCGAGCTTCGAGTCTCGCAGCTTCGCATGCGCGAGGTCGGCGCCCGTGAGGTTCGCTCCGCTGAGATCGGCATAAGGCATGTGGGTATGGAGCAGCTTCGCGCCGCTGAGGTTCGCGTCCCGCAGCAGCACCATCGAGCAATCGGCGTCGGATAGATCGGCAGAGCTCAGGTTCGCACCGCTCAGATCGGCACCGCGGAAGTCGCACCCCTTCAGGTCCGCGCCGCTCAGGTCACATCCCGTCATACGCGAGCCCGCGAAGCTCGTTCCGGCGAGCCCCGCTCCGGCCAGGCGCGCGCCCGCCAACGACAGCTCGCGCACCTGCGCGCCGTCGAGCACGACCCCGTCGAGCCGCGCCCCGTCGAGCCGCGCGCCCGTCAGCTCCGCTCCCGCGAGCGAAGCGTCGCGCAGGTCGGCTCCCGAGAGGTTGGCGCCCGCGAGATCGGCTCCCGCCAGGCTCGCTCCGCGCAGGCGGGCGTTCTCGAGGCGTGCGCCCGACAGGTTCGCGTCTTTGAGCGCGGCGCCCTCGAGCTTCGCGTCGCTCAGATCGACACCCTGCAATCGCGCACCTTCGAGGCTGGCACGCGACAGGTCCAGACCCCGCAAGGAAGACCGTTCGAGCCGCGCGTCCGCGAGCTTGCTCGGTGGCAGCTTCAGACGGGCGAGGTCGGTCTCTCGCAGGCTCGCGCCTCTGAGGTCTGCTGCCTTCAGCGACGCCCCGTCGAGCGCGGCGCGGTCGAGCTGCGCACCCTCCATCTTGGCGCCCGCGAGACGCACACCGGTCAGATTCGCGCCCGCGAGATTGGCCTCCGCGAGAATCGCCTTGGACAGATCGGCGCCCGACAGATCGGCGCCCGACAGATCGGCACCACGGAGCATCGTCCCCGCGAGCTCCTTCCCGGCGAGATTCGCCCTCGGGAGGTGGGCGCTCTCCCAGGTCGCGTCCTGCACGAACGTATGCCGCAAGTCGAGATCCGGCGCGTCCAGCCGATCGAGCTTCGCTCCGACGAGCCCGACCGGCGCATCCGCGTCACCGAGCGTGACCGCGAGCAGCCGTCCGCCGGTCCAATCGACCTGTGCCAGCGTGCAATGCGTGAACACCACGTCGATGAACGTCGTGTGCACGAGCTTCGCCCCGCGGAGCGAGACCCCCTCGAAGCGCACCCTCTGGAACGTGCAGCCCGAGAGATCGATCTCCGAGAGATCGAGGTCGCGGATCACGGCATTGCCCAGCCAACCCGAGGTGATCTTCTCGACGAGCTGCGGGCGCGTCGTGATGACCTCGGGCTCTGCGACCATCCGCGAAGCCTACGCACAGATCCGCGCGCGACTCCATCACTGGTTCGGCATCACTGGTTCGGCGAGCAGGTCATGTCGGCCTCGTTCACCTCGAACGCAAGACCCGGGCAGATCGATCGGTCCATCATGGTGCATTCGATGCCGTTGGGACCCACGAGACGCACGTCGTAGCTGGCGCACCGGATGTTGGGCAGCGTCGCCGATCGGCCGGGTGGAACGGACCGACCCGCGAGACGTTCGTTACCCCAGCTCGTGCTGCCGGTGCGGCGCAGATAGATGCCCTGAATGGGCTCGTCCACATGGTTGACGACCTCGACGTCCCCGAAGTCCTCGGTCACCGAAAGGATGTAGCCGACTCCTCCGATCAGCAGCACGCCGACCGCGCCGATGACGCCCAACACGATCAGCCAGGGCCCCCTGTTCTTCGGCGCGGCGGTGGGCGCAGGGACGAGCGTCGGCACGGGCGTGGGTGCGACGGCACCCGAGGTGTTGGACGGCCCGGCCTCGGGCGTGGGTGCGACGGCGCCCGAAGCGGTGGGCGGCACGGCCATGGGGCTCGGCGTCGGGATGCGCGTCGCAGGAACCTCCACGGCGACATCCCGCTTCGCTTCGAGGGGTCTCGTCTCCTCCGCCGGTTGCGCGTCGAGCGTCGGCGCAGTCTCGACGGCGGGCTTCGGGGGTCGCGCATCGATGGTCGCCTTCGACGGCCCCGAGCCCACCGTCTCGGCGAACGCCTCCGCGGGCGGTTTGCCGGCCGCGCTGGGCCGCGTCGCCGGAGGCACCGGTGCCTCGCGATCGCGGTACTCGAGCAATCGGGCGTCGAGCTCGATCCCCGCGTCGCGCGCTGCGTCGATCAGCGCCGTCATCAACGCGGCCATCGATCCGATGCGATCGTCGCGCGAGGGCGCGAGGGCGCGATCGACGACCGCCGCGATCGCGGGATGCACGTCGGGCGCGATGTCGCGGAGCGGCGGTGCGGGCTCGGTCATGATCTTCACGAGCACCGTCGTCGGCGTCTCGGCGTTGAAGGGGAGCTTTCCCGCCAGGGCCTGGTAGCAGACGACGCCCATCGACCAGACGTCCGCGCGCCCGTCGAGGTCCTTGTCCCCGCGTGCTTGCTCGGGTGCCATGAAATGAGGGGTCCCGAGCACGCTCCCGGTGCCCGTCGCCATCGATTGGCTCTCCAGCAGCTTGGCAATCCCGAAATCGAGCAGCTTGGGCACCTTGCGCCCGCGCAGCCCCTTGGCGACGAAGACGTTGTCCGGCTTGAGATCGCGATGGAGGATCCCGCGCGCGTGCGCCTCGGCGAGCGCGTCGAGCACGGGCAGCACGATCTCCAGCAGCGTCCCGTAATCGATGGCGCGCTCGCGCTTGAGCAGCGCCGAGAGCGGCTCGCCATCGAGGTACTCGAGCACGATGAACGCCATCCCCTCGTCGTCCTCGCCCATGTCGAGGACGTCGATGACGTGCGGGTGCTCGAGCGCCGCAGCCGCGCGCGCCTCCTGGAAGAAGCGCTGCAGCATGGCGCTGTCCTCCGCGTACTGCGGCAGCAGCAGCTTCACCGCGATGGCGCGGTTCGTCCACGTGTGCGTCCCGGCGAAGACGACCCCCATCCCTCCTTTGCCGAGGATCCGGTCGAGCCGATATCGCTCGTTGATGACCGAGCCGACGCGCTCCTCGGGCCGAAGGATGGGCACGGCAGACGATACGACGGCGTCGTGGTCCAGGTCACGCCTCGTGCCTCCGGCGCGACCCGTCGGCGGCTGTTGCGTGGGCTCGCGCGCACCGCTCGTTGCCGCGCGCTGCGTCGAGGCAAGTCACATGGCGTCGGGCTCGGCGGCGCTGCCATCCTCGGGATCGGCGACCGCGCCGAGCGATCGTCGGGAACGACGTGCCGCGCGTCCACTCGGCGTGGTCGTCGCCCCACGCGTCCATGTGCACGCGCTCCCTGATGGGCCCGACCCCGCCGGCGGGGCCGGGCGTGACGTCGAATCGCCAGCCACCGACGACAAGGAAGCTCCGCAGCTCGTGGCCGAAGTCGCGGGGCAGCCGGGCGAGCACGGGATCGGGCGCGAACGTCGTCGAGTGCCTCCGTCCGACGGGCGGAGGCGCCTCGTAGCGCAGCGGGCACGGTGTCCGCGCGGGGTCCGGGTCACACCCATCGCGCACGCGCTCGTCGGCTTCCATCGAGAGGGCTTCTCGGGACATGCTCCGCGAGCCCGATGAGCGTTCACCCCTTGGCAGGTAAACCTTCGCCGCGCGAGTCGTCGTGCAACGTCGCGCGGCTCGTGACCGACTACTTCGTTCGCAAGCCGGACCCGGCGATCGCCGACGAGCGCGTGGTCTTCGGCACGTCCGGCCATCGCGGCTCCGCCTCGCGCGGCGCGTTCAACGAGGACCACATCGTCGCGACGACGCGGGCCATCTGCGAGTGGCGGCGCGAGCACGGCATCGACGGGCCCCTGTATCTGGGGATCGACACGCACGCGTTGTCCGAGCCGGCACGCGTGACGTCGCTCGAGGTGCTGGCTGCCCACGACGTGGACGTCCGCGTCGCCCACGATTGGGGCTACACGCCGACTCCCGTCGTCTCGCACGCCATCCTCGTCCACAATCGCGGACGGACCTCCGGACTGGCCGACGGCATCGTCGTCACGCCCTCGCACAACCCGCCGGAGGACGGCGGCTTCAAATACAACCCGCCTCACGGCGGTCCCGCGGGCACGGACGTCACGCAGTGGATCGAGCGTCGCGCCAACGAGCTGCTGGCAGGCGATCTACGCGGCGTCGCGCGCACGACGGTTGCGCGCGGGCGGGCGAACGGCCGCGTGCACGACCACGACTTCGTGACCCCGTACGTCACCGATCTCGCGCGCTTGGTCGACCTCGACGTGATCCGCGCCTCGGGCATCACTCTCGGAGTCGACCCGATGGGCGGGGCAGCCGTCCACTACTGGCATCCGATTGCCGAGCGCTACGGCCTCCGGCTCGAAGTCGTCAATCCCGTCGTGGATCCGACTTTCGCGTTCATGACCCTCGATCACGACGGCAAGATTCGAATGGATTGCTCGTCGCCGTGGGCGATGGCGGGTCTCATCGGTCTGAAGGATCGATTCGATCTCGCATTCGGCAACGATGCGGATTGCGACCGTCACGGGATCGTGACGCCGCGCGGCGGGTTGATGAGCCCGAATCACTATCTCGCAGTGGCCATCGGGTATCTCTTCGACAATCGACCCGGGTGGGGCTCGGGAGCGGCAATCGGCAAGACGCTCGTCTCGAGCTCCATGATCGATCGCGTCGCAGCGCACCTCGGGCGCCAGCTCGTGGAGGTGCCGGTGGGCTTCAAATGGTTCGTGGACGGCTTGTCGGACGGCTCGTTGGGATTCGCCGGCGAAGAGAGCGCCGGAGCGTCGTTCCTGCGCAAGGACGGCTCGGTGTGGACCACCGACAAGGACGGTTTCGCCCTGGATCTCCTCGCTGCGGAGATCCGCGCACGAACCGGCAAGGACCCTGCCGAGCATTACGCGGATCTCGCGAATCGATTCGGCGAGCCGATCTACGAGCGCATCGATGCCGCCGCCACGAAGGCCCAGAAGTCCGTGCTCGGGAAGCTCGCTCCCGAGAACGTCGAGGCGTCCACGCTCGCCGGCGAGCCCATTCGCGCCAAGCTCACGCGCGCCCCCGGCAATGGCGCTTCGATTGGCGGCCTCAAGGTCGTGACCGACTCTGGGTGGTTCGCCGCGCGCCCCTCGGGGACCGAGGACGTCTACAAGATCTACGCAGAGAGCTTCCTCGGCCGCGAGCACCTGAGCCGGCTCCAAGACGAGGCGCGAGCCATCGTGTCCGCGGCCTTCCGCGCCGCCGGAGTCTGATCGGTTGCGCCGAGACGGGAGGCACGCAGTCGTGGAGGTCGGGCCGAGCGACATGGCAGGCGTCGTCGTCGATTCCGAAGTCCGGTCTCGGACGCGCCTCCCTCGGTCTGGCCGCGGAGTCGCCGCCGGCGTCGAGCGCGCCCGCGTCGTCGTCGCTCGCGTCCCATGACTATTCCAGGGCGTCCTTGCCGAGCACGGTCCAATCGCTCTTCGCGTGACCCTCGGCGATCACCGCATCCATTCGTGCGGCGATGGCCGGCAGCACGTGGAGATCGAGGCGCGCGCGGGCGGCTTCCTCCAGCATCAGGCGCGCGTCCTTGCGGGCCATCCCGAGCTCCCACGAGGGCTCTTCGAATCGCGCCGAGACCATGCGACGCAGGCGCGCGGGGAGCGTGGCTCCGGGGTTGAAGTGATCCAGGAGCGTGGCCGCCGATTCGGGGGGAGCTCCGAGCGCTTTCGCGAGCATCAGCATGTCGGCGAAACCGGCGGTGAGGAACATCAGCAGCAGATTGCCCAGCAGCTTGAACGACGCGGCGGCTTCGGGCGTCTCGCCCAGATGGACGAGCTTGCCCGTCATCGCGGAGAGCGCGGGTTCGAGCGCCGCGACGTGCGCGGGATTGCCCGAGACGAGCATCGTGCCCGTCGACTCGAGGGCGTTCTGTGGGCCCATGAAGACGGGCGCATGGAGGAACGCGACTCCGCGTTCGGCCCACCGCGCGCTGCGCAGCGCGCTCCCCGTCGCCGAGGTCGTCGTGTGATCGACGACGAAGACATCTGGAGCGAGCCCTGCTCGTGCCCGCTCGAGCACGTCGTCTACCGACGCGTCGTCGGACAGCGTCAGGTGGACGCGCGTCGCACCGCGCACGGCGTCCGCGGGATCGTCGAAGGCACGCACGCCGATGGCCTCGAGAGCGCGCGCCTTCTCCGGCGTGCGATTCCAGACATGGACCTGCTCGCCGCGTCGAACGAACGCGCGCACGAAGCCCGAGCCCAACATCCCGGTTCCGAGGAAGGCGATCACGAGCGAACTCTACGACCCTCCGATGCCGAGCGCGCGTCCCATCTCGCGTCCGTGAAGCTCGTCGCGAGGCGCGTGCAGGGTGGCGATGAGCGTGCAGGAGCGCATCGAGGAGTTGACGCGACGTCGCGGTCGTTGCTCCACGAGGCGCGCGAGAGCAGGGTGGGGCTTCGCGGGACGGAGTCGGAGATGGTGCTCCGCGGAGCTCGGGCGGGGCTCGGGAGCGTGATGGGAGGGATCGGGATGAGGGTTCGGGCAATCGGTCTCGCCGGGCTCGTCTGGTGCGTCGCGGGTTGCGGTGACGAAGGCAGCCTCACGCGCGTCGGGAGCACGGACGGAGGATCGCGCGACGCGTCGTCCCTGGACGGCAGCGCGATCGACGGTGCGCTCCCGAGTCGCGACGGGGGTGCGCGGGTGGACGGGACTGCGCCGGCGCTCGATGCGACGCCACCCGACCGCGATGGCGCGGCGCCACCCGCGGACGCACGGCCCGTCGACGAGGGCTCGGACGCAGGTCCCGACGAGGACGCCGCGATCCCGCCGGTCTGCAGCGATCCGGAGCCGTCGCGTAGACGGCTGTTCGGGATGAACGTCGACCTGGCGAACCCCGGTGGCAGCCCTTCGGCCGACGAGCTCGCGGCCGCGGGCGTGCGTTGGGTGCGCGTCGAGTGGAAGGCCGATCCGGGATATCCGCTGTACGACGACGCGATGGCGGCGCTGCGGAGCGCGGGGATACGGGTTCTGCTGCTGGTCGATTACGCGTCGGTTCCCGGCAAGCCCGCGTCCGACGCCTCGGACGGAGAGTGGGAGTCCTACCTCGCGACCTTCGTCGCGGGCGCCGGCGAGCTCGGTCGTCATTACGGCGACTCCGTGGATGCGTGGCAGCTGTGGAACGAGCCCGACCTCTTCGACCCCGGAGGGCCCTACGACCCGGGCGTGCCGGAGCGCCATCTCGGTGCGCTGCTGCGCGACGCGGCGGCAGCCATCCGCGCGTCGTCTGTGCGACCGGTCGTGACTGCCGGGCTCGCGAGCGGCGATCCCGGCTATCTGCAACGCGCGATCGACGCCACGGGCGAGCTGACGGTGGACGCGATCGCGGTGCATCCCTACGGGCAGAGAGCCCCCGACGGCTGGCCCGATCCGTCGTGGGGATTCGGCGAGATGAGCGATCTGTTCGATCGCTACCTCGCATTCGGTCTGCCTCTCTGGGTCAGCGAGATTGGCACCATCGACGAGCCGATTGCGGCCGAGTACCTGACGAACGTCTATGCGCTCGCGGGAGGCGAGCACGCCGGCAGGGTGCAAGTCGTCTTCTGGTTCTGTTGGAGCGACGCGATGGTCCCACCCTTCGGGATCCACGCCGCGGACGGCGCATCGAAGGCGTCGTACGACAGCTATCGCAGTGCCGCGCCACCGTGGGATCCCGCCTGTGATCACATCGAGTGATCGCGTCCTGCGAAGGAGGGTCGTATCGGCTCGCTGAGCTCGGCGGGGCGATCGGCGCGAGGTGGCCATCGCCTGCGAGACTTCGACGGTCGCGTAGTACGACCTCCCGACATGGGACCGACCCGACGCCGGCTGCACGTGCGACGTCGATCCCATCTGCGAAGCCGTGACGTGTGCGTGCGACCCCGACTGCAAGACGTGACGTGTCTCTGCGACCCCGACTGCGGGTGCACACCCGCGAGCTGCGGCCCCGGATTGACGGATTGCACCCGGTGCTCGTGCGAGGGCGAGGTCGACTGGCAGGCGATCTCTCGTCACCCCTTCAGAGCGTCGGGAGCGCCGCGGGGGCGGGCGGCGGGTAGCTCGTCGCGTCGAGGTTCACGCCGTTGTCCAGGTAGAGCACGTTGCGCGACAGACGTTCGAGCGCGTAACCGTCGACCTGCACGCACGCGCCGACGGGCGCGTTCGAGATCGTGCCGTCCGTCAGGTCGATCTCTCCGGGCCCCGTGAAGAGGCTCGCGACGTCGACCGACGCGACCATGGAGCCGCACAACGACGACTCGTCGATCACGAATCGGTCGAGGCTCGCTCGCCCCTGCGCGAGCGCGACGACACCGTACCCGTGGGAGCCCGAGGGGCACGACCATCGCTCGCAGTCGGCGCTCGCGGTCTGCGTCACCCGGAGGTCCCGCAGCGACAACGTGCCGCCGTAGGTGACCAGGCTCGCCTGCCGCGCGCCCGAGGCCTCGATGCGCTCTGCGACGATCTCGCCGCCCATCTGGGCTGCGAGGCTCCATCCGCCGTAGCCGTCGACGTCGCTCGCGCGCGTGTCGCGCACGCTGACGTCGAAGAGCTCGGCGCGCGCGCGCTCGGCCACCGTCACCGCGCTCTGCGTCGCGCGCTCGACGGCCAGCCGCTCGGCCCGCGCGGTCGCGTCCTGCATGACGAGCAGCCCGAAGCCCGCGGCGATGGTCGTCGTGCTCTCCGTCGTGTCGCGCACGACCACGTCCGTCATCGTGAGCGACGAGCCTTCGATCGCCGCCACGATCCCCGCGTCCAGGCATTCGGACACGAGCACGCGCACAAGCTCTGCGATGCCGCCGTAGGACACCTCGAAGCCCGCGCCGGAGAGACCATCCGGCGGCTGCAGACACCGGCGGACGACGACGTCGCTCGCACGCAACGTCGCTCCGTGGTGCGTCGTGACGAAGACGAGCGATCGGCGCCGCGAGGCGGCGGGCGTGCGACTTCGCGCTGCGCTTCTCCAGCGGGTGCGAGTCCCGCCTCGGTAAGCGTCGGTGCGCCGAGTAGCAGGCCCC
>JADZFZ010000347.1 GCA_020854145.1 Deltaproteobacteria bacterium
CGATATAGCGGCGCCTTCGGGGGCCGGCAATCCACGCGGACGCGACACCCACAGGCCTGCGCCGAGCACGAGAGCCGCGCCCAGGCCGGCCGCCCACGACAACGACTCGCCCCACGCGAGCCATCCCACGGCCACCGCGACGGTCGGCTCGAGGAACGCGAGGATGGCCGCGCGCGTCGCGCCCGTCGCACGGATGCCGCGCACGAAGAGCAGTCCCGGGATCGCGCCTGCGAGCACGCCTCCCGCGAGGACGTACGCCATCGGTTGCGCTTCGACGCGCCAGCTCACCACGAAGAGCGCGGGCGCAGCGAGCACTGCCGCGATCATCGCGTGGTAGCTCATCGCGCGTGCGGGCCCGAGGCGCAGCGCGACGCGCCGGCACAAGAACACGTTGCCCGCATACGCGAACGCGCTGGCGAGCCCGAGCGCGCCTCCCACGAGCGTGGATCCGTGTGCGCCCGCATCGGGCACCTCCCACGGCGCGAGCACGAGCACGAGCCCCACGAACCCGACGATGGCGGCGACGGGTGCTCCCGGTACGCGCTCGCCGTCCACCCACGGTGCCGCGAGCGCGACGAGCAGGGGCGTCGCGTAGTGAGTGAGGACGGCGACGGCCACGGACGTCTCGCCCATCGCGCCGAAGAACGTGCCCACGTTGACGAGATCGAGCAGCGCGTAGACGACGAGCATCGCGACCGTCGTGCGATCCCAACGCGGCGTCTCGCGGTCGGTGCGCACGAAGGGCCACGTCGCGAGAGCGACCACCGCGAGCACGATCGGCATCGTGACCCAGACGGACAATCCCGAGGGCCGGAGAAACAGGCTCCAGCATCCCCAGCAGGACGCCGCGAACGCGACCTGGAAGGTCCCGACGACGCGTGCGCGGGGCGAATCGAGCGACTCCGTCAATCGGCGACATCCTAGGCGCGATCGGCGACGGGCGGCAGCGTCGAGCTCGGCTTCGGCTATCGACCACGTCGAAGACGAGCGACTCCTTCAAGGTGGCGAATCGGCCTGCGGCGCGGTCGGCGTCACTCGATGACCGTCACTCCTCGATTGCCTTGACGCCCTGCGCCGCCAGACGCGCGAGCGCATCCCTCATCGCCTGGAGCTGTTCGGGTGTGTGCCCTTCCCACTCGACGATCTCGCCCGTGACACGAAGTGGCTCCCGCGTGCGGAACGAACGTGTCGGATTGCCGGGGAACCTCTTGTCCGTGACGTTCGGGTCGTCTTCGATCGGCCCGGTCGGCTCGACGATGTAGATGCGGCCACGGCCGTCCCCGACCGCCAGCTCGGCACCCCACGTCGCGGCGTCCAACGTGGCGGTCAGGTACACGAAAGCAGCGCTCGTTCTTTCTCCGAAGTTGGACGCTCTGCCAGCCTCGATCAGCTCGCCAGGCTTCAGGTCGGCCTTCGTACCGTGAAGGTAGCGCTGCACCCCGAGGCCATCGGTCCACACTTCGAAGGGTTTCGGCGACCGGGTCGGTGTCGTCATCGCCGATCTCCAGCGAGCTTGCGCGCGAGGGCGCGCGTCTCGACGAGATTGTCTTCGATCGAGCAATAGGTCCAACCGCCGTATCGCCCGACGGTGTGGACTCCTCGCCGCGATAGCTCCGCAGAGAGCTGCGAATGGGCTTCGAGCGATTGGCGCGTGACGTGGACGTACGCGGGATCGAGCACGACCGAATGCCAGCTCACCAGGGAATGCCCGTCGACGATCTTCTCGGCGGCGAGGTCCTCGAGCACACGAGCGCGCGTCGAATCGACGTCGAATCGGGCGTCGCGCGTCGCGCCAATCTCGACGTAGAGGCTCATTCGCTCGCTGCCCATGATGTTGTCGTACCAACCGACTCGGTAGAACGAGCGCGCCCGATCCGGAAAATACATCCAGTGCACGCCGCTGGCGCCTTTGCGGTCGAATCCCAGGTTGAACACGAGGACCTTGTTCCAGCTGAACGCGGACGCGTCGTGCTCCACTCCACACATCGCGAGGAGCTTCGGAAAGGGCGCGGAGCTGACGAGATGCTCGAACCGGATCTCGCGCCGCGTGGTCCGGGCGACTCGGCGCTCCAGATCGATGGCCACGAGCGACTCGTCGTAGGCGACCGTGTCGGAAGGCAAGTCCCGGAGCAATGCGTGGATGTACTCGATGGCGCCGCCGAGCGGGTACGTGAACGAGTCGTTGTAGCTGCGATTGTCCGGCTGCCGCATGTTGCGGATGATCGCGTCCACGTCGGCGTGCGGGAAGAATCGGCCCATCGCGTCCTGGTCGAGCGAATCGAGCGAGCACGCATAGAGCTTCTCGTTGTAGGGCACGAGGAACATCTCGCAGATGCTCTTGCCCAGACGCCGATACAGCATCTCCTGAAACGATCGGGGCTCGCCGCTGCCGAACTGCTCTTCGCGAAAGTGCAGATCGACCAGGCAATCGATGAAGTCCTGCCGCTCGAGCTGGTGGATGTTCTTCTGGAACGGAAAATCGACGTCGCGCCCCTTGAATCGAATCAGGCTCTTCTTGAGCACGGTGCGCACGTCTGCGTCCGGCATTCGCGCTCGCAGCCACGCTTCGATCTCGGGATGCCTGAAATGGAAGAAGTGCCCCGAGTAGTCCCAGACGAACCCGTCCTGCTTCACCGTCTTGCAGTAGCCGCCCGGCTCGCGGTCGCGCTCGATCACGAGGACCTCGGGCACGCGGCCTCCGCGCTGACGCGTTTCCTCGCGGATCCAGTTGGCGTACGAGAGACCGCTCGCGCCCGCTCCGACGACCAAGTGCTCGACGGTGTCCATCTCAGCGGCGGTTGGTCCCCGAACGGGGCGAGACGGGTTCGGCGACCCGGTGCGTGGAGGAAGGGAGCGGCACGAGCACGTTGTCGAGCACGATGGGCCCCACGGCACACACGGACCACATCCGGCAGTTGTTGAGGCTCAGCCGTCCGAGCAGCGTCCCGTCCTGCTTGACCACCTCCACCGCATCCTGCGCCGGCGCGCCCTGCGAATCGACGCGGAAGGTCACGTACGTCGGCAGCAACGTCCGCTGGCCGGTGCGCAAGTCGCGCACGTATTGCTGGGGCTCGTCGGCTCGCACGTAGACCACCCCGAGCAGCTCGGTCGTGGGCTCGAGCGTGACCAGCAGCTCGCGGCCGCCGGCGGTCAGGACGCTGGTGAGCTCGACGGGCGAGAGGATCCGCGGCAGGTGCGAAGACGCCAAGATGAGGACCGGTCCGGGCGCGAACACGTCCATCCCGATGTCGACCGGCGTCGTGCCGTGGTATTGGCCGTTGCGGTAGACGACGCCGCTGATCGGCACCGTCGCGAGACGCGCGCGCGGCTCGGCCGTGGACGGCGTCAACGTCGGTTGCGTCGTCACGGGCGTGACCGGCGGGACGGAGGCGGTCGCGGTGGCGTCCGAGAGACGAAAGCGATCCAGGCCGAGCGCCATCGCGACGATGATCGCGAAGGCGGCCAGCAACAGCACGACGAGCACGCCGACGAGAACCCAAGCCAGCCGCGAGCCCTTCGGGTCGGGCGCCCGCTGCGACTTGCGGCGCTGGCCGTGATCCAACGACGGTCGGGGCGCGGCGCCCGCAACGGAAGGTCGGGGACGCGCAGGCAACACGCCGGGCGCCTCGACGATCCAGCTGCGCTCGGGAAAGCTGCGCGTCAGCAGCCGCGCGATGTCGAGCTCGCCGTAGCCGGGCGCGGCCTCGTGCACCCACGAGCGCAGCTCGGACGCGAGCGCGCCGGCCGAAGGCGTGCGTTGGTCGCGATCGACGGCGAGCGCGCGCAGCACGATCGCATCGAGCTCGGGTGTGACGGTCGGGTTCAGCTGCGACGGCGGCGGGAACATCCCCGACGTGATCATGAGCAGCGCCTTCGAGGGGTCGTCGCGCGGCATCAGCGGCCGCATCGTGAGCATCTCCCACAGCACGATGCCGAGCGCGAACACGTCGACGCGCGCGTCGATGTCGAGCCCGTTGAGCTGCTCGGGCGACATGTAGCCGGCCTTGCCGACCGTGATGCCGCTCTGCGTCCGCAGCGAGCTGTCGGCGACCTTCGCGATCCCGAAGTCGCTCAGCTTGATCGCGCCGTCCTTGCTGAGCAGCACGTTCTGCGGGCTCACGTCGCGGTGGATGATCCCGAGGGGCTCGTTGTTGTCGTCGAGCTTGCGGTGCGCGTAGTCGAGCCCGGTCGCCGCCTCGGCCGCGATGTACGCCGCCGTCACCGGAGGCAGCTGCTCGTTCTGGCTCAGCAGTCGCATCAGCAGGGTCGCGAGGCTCACGCCCTCGACGTACTCGAGCACGAGGTACGGCTCGGGCTCGGCGGAGAAGTCGACGACCTGCACCACGTTCGGGTGCTCGAGTCGCGCCGTCGTGCGCGCCTCCGAGAGGAACCGCTGCACGAGATTCCGGTCGGCGCGGTACCGCGGCAACATCCGCTTGATCGCGACGCGCTTCTTGAATCCGCCTTCGGCGAGACGCTCGCCTCGCCAGACTGCGCCCATGCCGCCTTCGCCGATGGGCTCGAGCAGCCGGTACGGGCCGAGCTCTGCGACCTCGCCTCCCCAGGATTCACGCGTTCCGGCAACCTGGGCGGTCACGCGGGCAGACTAGCCTTCTTCCTCTTCCTCGATCCAGCGGGCCATCGCCGTCATCCCGACGGCGAGCGCACACCGCGAGCAAAGCGGAGGCTCGTCCACGTAGAGGTCGTCCCCACGAGGAAAGACGAGGATCCCCCGGCCAGCGGGCTCACCCTCGATCGTCGCGCCGCATGCATGGCAGGCGAGCTCGTCGCCGTCGTCGTCGTCGTCGCGCATGGGCACGAGCACGCGGCCAGCATACCACTGCTATCGTCCGCCGGCATGAAGGTCCGCCTGGTCCACGAGTTCCGTTTCGAAGCCGCGCATTGGCTGCCGAACGTGCCCGACGAGCACAAGTGCCGCCGCATGCACGGGCACAGCTACCGGATCGAGCTCTCGGTGTTCGGAGAGGTCGATCCCCTCACCGGCTGGCTCGTGGACTTCGCGGATCTCGAGGGTGCGTGGAGACCGCTCTACGAGCGGCTGGATCATCGCACGCTCAACGACCTCACGGGCCTCGAGAACCCGACGAGCGAGGTGCTCGCACACTGGCTGTGGCAGCAGCTCCGGCCGCGTCTTCCGCAGCTCGAGCGCGTGACCGTCTGGGAGACCGCCGCTGCCCGATGCGAGTACGAAGGCGCGTGACCGCGCGAAGCGGCCCTGGCAGACGAGCCGGGGCTCCCGCCAGCCAATGCGCTGAAACGAAAGCCCCTCGATCGATCACGCGATCGAGGGGCGGTCCCTGCTTTGTCGTGACTCTGCGAGAGAAGGGAGGGGGAGCGGAGCGGCAGCGAATCAGCAGGGGATGCAGACCAGGCCGCCATCCACGTAGTGGATGTCGTACAGGCCGTTGTCGCACATGGGCGCGCAGGCCCACATCTCGGTCTCGTAGATGAAGGTCTCGGCTTCACCGGGCGCGCACGCGAGCGTGTCGGGCGGGCTCGGCGCGCAGACCGTGCGGAATCCGTAGATGCCACCGTAGTGGATGAGCAGCTCGCAGCCCTCGGTGCACGTCCAGCCGCTGCCGGCCCAGTGCGCGAAGGTGCCAGGCGCGCAGTCGCCCGGAGGCGGGACACACGCGAACGAGCCCGGGGCAGTCTCGACCGCGACGAGCGTCGCGTCACACGGGATCGGCGGAGCGCCTTCGCAGGTCATGGGCATGAGCGCCCCGCCGTCGCCCGGCATGATCCAGCTGCCGCCGCCGTCGGTCCGATCGGGGCGTCGGCGAAACACGGGCGACCCGCCGCCGGGGCAGAGCGGAGGACGGCACGCTGCGTCGCCGGCGCACTCGGCGTCGTCGCAGTCGACCGCGCCGTCGCAGTCGTCATCGACGCCACCGAAGCAGGTCGCCTCGCGCGCCTGACAACCGCCCGGGCACGCCGCCTCCGGCGAGAGCAGGCAGCTCGGGTCTTCGCAGTCGCGCAGACCGTCGCAGTCGTTGTCGCGCATGTCCGTGCAGCGCGCAGCAGACTCGCCGCCGAACTCGTCCGCGATGCAGATGCCGTCGGGCTCGTCGGTGGTGCCGTCGCAGTCTTCGTCCTTGCCCGTGTCGATGATCTCGCGCGCGGGGAGCACCGCCGCCATGCACGGGCCCCAGATCGGGAACTCGCCCTCCATCACGCAGTACTGCGCGCCGGAGCGGCACTCGCCGACACCCGAGGTCCCGGGCGGGCCCTGATAACAAGACTGGCTCGAGCCGGGCGTGCAGCCGCAACCCTCGTCCACCTCGCCGTCCGCGTCGTCGTCGAGCCCGTTGCC
>JADZFZ010000348.1 GCA_020854145.1 Deltaproteobacteria bacterium
GCCGCGCCGAGGTGAGCACGCATCGCGGCCGCGTCGCCCGATCTCCACGCGAGCAACCCGAGCTGCACGCTCGCCTCGTGACGCGTCAGCGCGTTGCTGCTCGACGCGAGCGGGCCGTAGGTGGCGGCGAGGGTGGCCGCGCCTTCGTCGGTGATCAGGTTCTTCACGCCGCCACCCTAATCCCACGACCCAGGAGCGATGACTGGATGGCGTGCGTCTGCTCTCGGCCGGTCGGTCGCTCGGCTCACGCCGGCGGTGGGCAGTCGCCGCGGCACGCGAACACGCCGCCGCCGCAGTCGGTCGCCATCGGGCAGCCTTCGAAATCGCACGTCGCGCCCTCGGCGCAGCGCAGGAGGCACTGGCTGCTCCCGGAGCAATCGGCCGTGCAGCTCCCGTGGCAGGTGACGTCGCAGAGGGCGGTGCCGCCGCAGACCGCGTGACCGCGATCGCCGACCTCGGCGGTGCAGCCCGCGGTGCCTCGGCAGTCCACGGTGCAACCCACGCCGCACTCGAGGTCGCACGCCGCGTTGCCCTCGCAGGCCAGCGTCACGTCGCGTGCCGCGCCGATCACGCAGGCACTGTCGCTGCCCTGACACGAGCACGTGCGCGTCGCTTCGTCGCACGTGCACGTGCCCGTGCACTCGAGCACCTCCACACCGTCGTCGTCGCCGCATGCGGCCGCGGCGATCGCGGCGAATCCCAAGCAGAGCCCACGCACGATCGCGATCCGAGGCATCTTCGTCATCCGGCGATCATACGGTGAGCGCTTCCGTGCAACACCCTCGGTCAGGCTCAGTCCGCGAGCGCCGCGCGCACGATCGGGCCGAGCCAGATGCGCGCGATGTCCTCGTGTCCGAGCGTCGAGCGCACCAGCATCGGAAGCGCACGGAGGTTGGCGCTCGAGGGCGATCGCGCGAAGCGTATGCGCGCCGAGATCATCTCGGCGAGCGTCTCGGTCTCCTCGCGCGTCGAGCGGCCCGACACGACGTACAGGCGCGCGCCCGGCCGTGCGGCGTAGGACGCGAAGACGTCCTCGTGCCCGTAGAGCGAGTCGAGGAGCACGACCGCGCGGAGCGATTCCGGTGCGCCCGCGCGCAGCACCGCGGCGAGCGTCGCGTAGCCCGCGCTGTGCGCTGCGAGCACGAGCTTGCCGACGCGCGGACGTGGAGCGCCGGGCGCACGACCCAGCAACGGTGCGCTCCGCTCGAGCACCTCGTCGACGAACGCGGGGAACACGCCGCGATAGGCGAACCGACCCGGGTCGCCGGTGCGCTCCTCGAACGCGAGCTGCGGCACGATCGCGACGAGCGGCAGGCCGATCGCATCGAGCCGACGCGCGACCTCGAGGTTGCCGCCCTGCCGGCCGCACGGAGCACGGTGCCAGCCCATCACGTTGCTCGCGCACGAGCTCCATCCGTGGAACACGACCACGACGTCGAGCACGTCGTGATCGCCACGCACGTCCGAGGTCGCGTGCACGACCGCGAGCGGATGGCGGGCCCCTTCGCTCGCGTGATGCGCGTGTCGCAGGCCGTCGAGCCACAGACCGCGCGTCGCGGCAGGCGCGGCCCGCCCGTCGCCCCGCCTGCGCCCGCGTCTGGCGTGGATCGCCCCGGGGAACAGCCCGATCAGGGCTGCGACGGCGGCGGCAGCGACCAGGGCCACGGCGGCGGGTCGGCGCCCCATTCGTGCGCGAAGGCGAAGCGTAGGACGTCCATGGCGCGCTTCGTTCGTGGCGAGTAACCCCAGGTGGCCTCCTGCGAGACGTCGTCGCGGTCCGCGTAGTAGCGCCACACGAACACGCCGGCCAACCACGGCTCGGGCGCGAAGGCCGCGAGCAGCGCCCCGAGCGCACGGGCTTGCTCGCGCTCGTCGATGACCACGTTGGTCATCCCGTCGGGCCAGAGCCACGGCTCGACCGCGGCGTTGGGGCGCGTCGTGTACCCGATCTCGACCAGCACCGCGGGCATCCGGTGGGCACGCGCGATCCCGCGCACCCCGTGCATCGCGCGGCGCGCACCGGCGAGATACTCGGCGTCGGTCGCGTCGTCGTGGTCGGCGAGCGGATAGAACGCGTTGATCCCGATGAGGTCGAGCTGGTCCCAAAAGACGACGTCCTCGGCCTCGTCCCAGTTCGCGCTGTACGTGAGGTAGCCCGGGAACACCTCGCGTACGCGCCGGATGTGCTCGGTCCAGAACGCGCCGAAGCGACCGGAGAAGCTCTTGCACTCGACCCCGATGGAGAGCATGTCGGCGCCCGCTTCGGCCGCGTCGCGCGCCCACGCGACCACGAACTCCGTGAACGCCTCGTGGTAGGCGCGCCAACGTTCGGGGGTTCCTTGCTCGATCTCGCCGCGCCAGAGATCCGGCATGTCGACCCACAGGTGCGGCACGACCAGGACGCCGAGGCCGCGCTCCTTCGCCTGGCGGATCATCCGCTTCACGGCGCGGCGGTTGTCCTCGTACGGTGCCTCGAACTCCATGTCGATGAAGGTCGTGCGCAGGTCCCACAGTCGCCCGAACGGCGTGATGGCGATCCACGTGACGCCTTCGTCCACGAGCTCGTCGAGCGTCTCTTCCGTGTAGCGGGTTCCGTAGCCGCGCCCCGGGTAGAGCGACGACTCGATCGGCCCGATGGTCATGCCGCGGATCGCGCCGAGCCCCGTCGCGCGCCATCCGTTCGGGCCCGCCGGCATGCGGTGCCACGCGCGCGCGGTGGTGCTCGCGAGGCACGCTCCCACGAGCGCCGCAGCGATTCCGACCCGCCGCACGGCGCGGACATAGCAGACGGAGCGAGCGCCGCCGACCTGAGCTGCCTGCCAGACCCCCGGGCACTCGGGTGCGGTTCGTCACGACGCGCGGGCGCGCAACGGGATGAGCAGCCATTCATCCCGTACGCTTCGCCCCCGTGCCGCGCCCCTACCGTTCTCGTGCAGCCCTCTCGATCCTGACCGCCTTCACACTCGTCGCCGCCCCCGGGGTCGCCGCGGCGTCACCGCCCGCACTGGTCTCGGTGCCCTCCGACGTCGCCCGCCCGGCCGATGCGCGCGCACGTCTGCGCGCCGAGGCAGGCCCGCAGGCGAGCTTCGTCGACCGGCCCGGCTTCGCGGGCGTGTTCATGGCCTCCGCGATGCAGACGCGACCGCGTTCGGGCAGCCCTTCGGACGTGGCGCGCGCGTTCCTCCGCGAGCACGGCGCCGCCTTCGGGATCGGTGGCTCCGTCGAGGTGGCCCTCGAGAGCGAGCGCGTGGTGGCGGCGATCGGCTTCGTTCGCCTGCGTCGGATCGTCTCGGGCGAGCCCGTGATGGGCGAGTCGATGGTGGTGCGCGTGCTGCCGGGCGGCATCGTCGATCACGTCACGGCGCGGCTCTCGGATGCGCCGGTGGAGCGGGTCGCTCGAACCATCGAGCTGGCCGACGCCGCGACGCGAGCGATGGTCGCGGCGCGTCGCACGGAGGTCGAGTCGAGCCGTCCCGTCCGCGTGCTGCGCGAAGGTCGCATCGTGCCCGCGTGGGAGGTCGTCGTCGCCGGCCGCAGCATCATGGAGGATCGCTACGCCGTCTACGTGGACGCGCGCGACGGCGCGCCGCTCGGCGGTCGCTTCATGACGCTCCACGCGACGGGGCGCGTCTACGATCCGAACCCAGTCGTCGCCGAGATGATGACCTCCGAGCCCGAGCTCACGCACCTGACCAGCCGTGAGCACCTGACGGGTCGATACATCCGCGCGCAGAACTGCGTGTCGCGAACCGGCGAGTGTGCGGAGATGCAGGTCGCGACGGCGGACGTCGACGGCAACTTCCTCTACGACCCGGTCGATCCGTCGTTCGACGACCCGTTCGCCGAGGTGATGGCCTACTACCACGGCAACCGCGTGGCCGCGTACTTCCGCGACACGCACGAGTTCGAGTGGCGCTGCGCCGGCGCTTCGTCGAGCGTCATGCCCGCGACGGTGAACCTGCACAGCGGGACCAACACGCCGTACGACAACGCCGCGTACAGCTCGGGCTCGTGCGCGGGCCTCATCTTCGGCCAAGGCGAGCGCGACTTCGCGTACGACGGCGACGTCGTCTATCACGAGTTCACCCACGGCGTGGTCGATCAGACCGCGGGCCTGTCGGGCGTCGTCGCGGTGCCCTGGGGCCTGAGCTACGACCCGCTCGCCCTCAACGAAGGCACGGCCGACTACTTCAGCGCGACGGTCAGCGACGACCCCGAGCTCGCCGAGTATCTGAGCATCGGCAGCTTCGGCGGCGAGTTCTCGAGCCGCTCCGCAGAGAACGATCTGCGCTGTCCGCACGACCTCTTCGGCGAGGGCCATTACGACGGGCGCATCTGGAACGCGACCGGCTGGGACATCCGCGAAGCCGTCGGCGCGGAGAAGGCCGACGCGATCGTCTACGCCGCGCTCAACACGTTCACCGACGCGGCCGACTTCGACGAGGCAGGTCTCGCGCTCGTCTCGACCGGGATGGCGTTCGAGACGATGGGCATGCTGAGCGCGGACGAGCGCGGGCACGTCGAGCGCGTGGTGGGCGAGCGTGGGCTCGTCGAGTGCGAGGGCATCGTGCCGATCGCGGACGGCGACAACAAACGCGGCTTCAGCGGCTCGTCCGTGTTCGGCCGCTTCTACGGCAACATCGCGCCGCTCCTCTACCGCATCGACATCCCGCCCGATGCGCGGACGATGGTGCTCGAGATCCGGCCCATCACCGTCACGGGCGACTACAGCATCGTGCTGACGCAGGGGCGCGTTCCGCGCAACCGCGGCGCGGAGCTGCGTGGCGACTTCACGTTCGACTCCGGCGAGCTGCTCTTCGACTCGCGCTCGACGCCTCCGATCGAGCCGTGCGGGACCTGGTACGTCGGTCTCGTCGTCAACGATCTCGACGAAGGCGAGAGCGCGTACGGCGTGTCGCTGGAGATCATCCGCACCTCCGAGATCGACGGAGGCGGGCCTGCCCCGACCACGTGCGAAGCGCTCGACGCGGGCGCCGGCGACGCAGGCACGGGTGACGACGCAGGCACCGACGAAGACGCCGGCACCGGCGAAGACGCGGGCACCGACGAAGACGCGGGCCGGATGGACGCCGGTCCGACGCTCGACATGGGCACTGGCGGTGGCGGCGGCGACGACGACGACGGGTGCGGATGCAGCACCCCCGGTCGCGCGCCCGAGCACTCGGGTCTCGCGATCCTCGGTCTGCTCGCCGCGCTCGGCGCAGTCGTCGTGACGCGCCGCCGTCGTCGCTGACTCCTCCTGCGACCTCGGGCCTCCATCCGAATGCGGCCCGAGAACGCCCGCACGGGCTCCAGGCGATTCCTTCCGAGACGCGACCATCCCATCGGATCGTCGCAGTGTGCGAAGTGGTTGCGGGCGCCGGCTGCGACCGTGCGAAGCTGTCGAGGGACGCTGCGGCGCGTCCGTCCATCGGCCCCGAGTACGATGGGGTCGAGTAGGCGCGTGCTCGACTTCGCCGGTACCGAGCGATTCCGCGTCCTGCGCAAGCTCGGCGCAGGCGGGATGGGTGTCGTCTACGTCGCGGAGGACCGGCAGACGGGCGCCACCGTCGCGCTCAAGACGCTCAAGCACACCACGCCCGCGCGCCTCGTGCGCCTCAAGCGGGAGTTCCGCGCGCTGTCGGACCTGCGTCACCCGAACGTCGTGACGATGGGCGAGCTCATCGAGCACCAGGGAACGTGGTTCTTCACGATGGAGCTCGTGGCGGGCGTCTCGCTCCTCGACCACGTCCGGCCACCCGAGTCGACGCACGATCCGAGCGGCGGGCCCACGATCGACGCACCGCGCACGGTGCACGAATGGCCGAGCACTCCGAGCGCCGCGACGCCCGACGGCGAAGGCGCGGGGCCGTCCTCCGCAGAGGGCGCCGCAGCCGCGCTCCCTGCGGAGCCCATCCCGGTGCTGTTCGACGAGACGCGCCTGCGCGACTCCTTCGCGCAGCTCGCTCGCGCCCTCGGTGCGCTCCACGATCACGGGCTCGTCCATCGCGACGTCAAGCCGTCCAACGTCGTCGTCGAGCCGAGCGGCCGCGTCGTGCTGCTCGACTTCGGTCTGGTCACCGAGCGTGACGACGACGGGCAGGACTGGACGGGCCCCGAGGTCGTGGGCACGGCCGCGTACATGGCGCCCGAGCAGACGAGCTCGAGCGTCGTCGGGCCCGAGGCCGACTGGTACGCGTTCGGGACGATGCTCTATCAGGCGCTCACGGGCCTGCTGCCTTTCCAGGGCGGCCCGATGCGCATCGTCTACGAGCGGATGACGTCGCCGGTGCCCATCCCTTCGGAGCGTGTGCCCGACGTCCCCGCCGACCTCGACGCGCTCTGCGCCGCGCTCTTGCGCCACGAGCCCGAGGCTCGCCCGAAAGCCGCCGCCGTCGCGGCCTGGCTCGGTGGGCGAGACGACGACGCGGGGCCCGTTCTGGCGGCCTCCACCGCCTCGCTGCATCCGGTGTTCGTCGGGCGCCGTCGCGAGCTCGAGGTTCTGCAGAACGCGCTCGATGCCGTGCTCGAGGGCCAGCCGTCGCACGTGTGCGTGCGTGGCGAGTCCGGCATCGGCAAGAGCGCCCTCGTGCGTCAGTTCGCCGTGGGGGCATCCGCCAACGGCGTCGTCGTTCTGTCGGGCCGCTGCTACGAACGCGAGGAGGTCCCTTACAAGGCCGTCGATGGCGTCGTGGACGCGCTCGCGCGCTTCCTCCAGCGGGCGCCGCGCGCGGAGGTCGCCGCGTACGTCCCACGCCGTGCGGGCGTGCTGGCCGACGTGTTCCCGGTGCTGCGCGGCGTGGCGGCGCTCTCGGAGGCCCCGCGCCACGGCGTCGTCGATCCGCTCGAGCTCCGCCAGCGCATGTTCTCGGCGTTCCGCGAGCTGCTGCAGCGCCTCGGCGAGCGCAAGACGCTGGTGATCTCCATCGACGACCTGCAGTGGGCCGACGCGGACAGCGTGTCGCTCCTCGCCGAGGTGCTGCGTTGGCCCGACGCACCTCGCTGCTTGCTCGTGAGCACGTGGCGCGGCGGCAAGTCCGCCGACGAGACGGAGCGCGCGTCGAGCATCTTCCCCGACCGCACCCGTTTCCTCGATGTCGAGCGACTCGCGACCGACGAGGCCCTCGAGCTCGCCGGCCAGCTGCTCGGGCGGGCGACCTCTGCTCACTTCCGCAACGACGAGATGGCGACGACCATCGCACGCGAAGCCGGCGGCCATCCGCTGTTCATCGACGAGCTCGCGCGCCACTCCGCGGTCGAGCGCCTCCAGGACGACGGGCGTCCGACGCACGCCATCACCCGTCTCGAGGACGCGCTCCGCACGCGCATCGAGCGACTCGACGACCCGTCGCGGCGCATGCTCGAGCTCGTGGTGGTGGCGGGCAGCCCCGCCGATCGGGCGATCCTCGCGAGCGCGTCCGCGCTGTCCGCCGCGGAGCTGGACCGTCGCGTGGGCGTCCTGCGCGCGTCGAACCTGCTGCAGACCATGGGCACGCGCGCCACGAGCCGCGTGGCGCCCTATCACGACCGCGTGCGCGCGGCGGTGCTGGAGCAGCTCGACCCCGACGGCACGCGCGAGCGTCACCGGGTATGGGCGCGGGCCATCGAGGCCTCCGGGCGCGCCGATCCCGAGGCCCTCGCGATGCACTTCCGCGCGGCCGGCGAGACCGATCTCGCGGCACGCAACGCGTTGGACGCCGCCGCGCTGGCCGAGCGCTCGCTCGCGTTCGACCGCGCCGCGAACCTGTATCGGCTGGCGCTCGATCTGGCGGGCGACACGCATCCGCGAGCACGCGCGCTCCGGACGAGCCTGGGCCACGCGCTCGCCAACGCCGGACGCGGAGCCGAAGCCGCCGATGTCTACATCGCAGCGACCGAGGGCGCTCCAGCAGCCGAGGCGCTCGACCTGCGCCGGCGCGCTGCGCAGCAGCTGCTCATCACGGGGCACATCGACGCCGGCCTGCGCGTGCTCGCCGACGTGCTCGTCTCGGAGGGCTTGAGCTACCCGCGAGCACCCGTGTGGGCGCTGCTTCTCGTGCTCTGGTACCGCGCGCTTCTGGCGGTCAACGGGTTGCGTTATCGCGTGCGCGACGCGAGCGACGTCACGCCGCGCGACCTCGCGCGCATCGACGTGTGCTGGAACGCGGGCATCGCGCTCGGCACGGTGGACAACGTCCGGGGCAACGCCTTCCAGGCGCGCGGTCTGTTGCTCGCGCTGCGTGCTGGAGAGCCCGTCCGCCTCGCCCACGCGCTCGCCATCGAAGCCGGCTTCGCAGCCATCGCGGGAGAGCGCGCACGCCCACGTGCCGAGCGGATCCTCGTCGAGGCCGATCGGCTCGCGCGCGAGGTGAACGACCCGCACGCGCGCGCGGTCGTGGAAGGAGCCCGGGGGCAGCTCGCTTTCCTCACGGGTCGGTTCCGCGAGGCCATCGAACGTTGCGAACGCACGGAGGCCGATCTGCGCGAGCACTGCGTCGGCACGACGTGGGAGACGAGCACGATGCGGCTCTGGGCGGCGCGATCGATGTTGCAGGTGGGCGACTTCGAAGCGCTGCGCCGCAAGGTGGCAC
>JADZFZ010000349.1 GCA_020854145.1 Deltaproteobacteria bacterium
CCACCATCACGTCGGGCTCCATGCCCATGTCGGGCGGCAAGGGATCGGACACCATCACGTCCATGCCCGCGTCGCGCGGCGGCGGGTCGACCACGATCGCGTCGCGCCCCGCGTCCGACGGAACCGGGTCGACGACGGTGTCGTCGTCGCACCCGAAGAGCGCGAGCGACGCGCCGATGGCGGCACCCTGGGCGACGCGTCGGAGAGAACGCGCCAGCACGCTCGACGGACGCGCGCGCAGGGCCTCGACCGCGAACGCCTGCATGTCGGATTGCAGCTCGTCGAGCCGTGCGTGCCACCCGCCGTCGGCTGCGCTGATGCGCAACCCGAGCAGAGCCGCTTCGCGCTCGAGCGTCTCGCGATCCGACAGGTCCGTGTGCTCCGCGAGCGCCAGGGCGTCGGCGAGGTGACGTGCCGTGTCCTCGGAGACCGCGCTCGTGAGCTCGGTCGCCCGATCGAGCAGGCGCCGCCGGCGCAGATCGGGATCGTCGTAGAAGTGCTCGAGGATCTTCGCGGAGTAACCGAGGCCCATCGTGCGGTTGGCGACGCCGTTCGGCGCGAAGTTGCGCTGGCGGAAAGCCGCGGCGCAGATGCGGAAGAGCAGCTCGCTCCGTATGTCGGCCATCCGATAGTCGAAGCCGAGGTAGCTGCCGCCGAGCGTGCCGCGCGACGCGAGGTCGAGGTGCAGAGGCGTCCCGTAGTAGGGCTCGGCGCGACAGAAGTTCACCGGGTGGCTCGGATGCGCGAGGACGAACGCGATGTTCTCCCGCACGTGCGCGAGCGTCGTGTCCGGTTCGAAGAGCAGGAGGTTGTAACAGACGAAGATGCCAGCTCTGCGACAGGCCTCGAGCGCACGCTCGACCGCGGGCTGCTGGGCGCTCCGACGCAGGTGCGCCGCGCCGAGCTCGGACGCGTTCTCGACGCCCACGTAGAGGCGGATCACGCCGAGCGCGCGGAGCTCTGCGGCGAGGTCGGCCGTGACGCAGTCGGGCCGACACTTGCCGATGATCCCGACCTTGCCGACGCCGCGTGCGTCGAGGTGACGGCGGATGGAACGGACGCGATCCAACGTGTCCTTCGGGCGAGGCAGCAGGAAGTTGTCGTCGTGGAAGCAGTAGATGCACGGCCCGCCGACGCGGTGCCAGATGGCCGCCATCTCGTCGGCGACGTTCTCCGGGCTGCGCATCCGCACCGTCGCGCCGCCTCCGTAGCTGCGCGCGTCTCGGTAGAACGAGGTGATCGAGCAGTAGCTGCAGCTCCCCCAGCAACCGCGGCTACCGAGGATGGGCACGAACGGGATGCCGAGGTGTCGGCTGTGCGCGCGATACCGCGCCGGAGACGGCAACGTGTCGAGGTCGCGCTCGAGGGCGCGAGCGCCGGTCCGGTAGGCGGCCTCGTCGTCACCGAGCAGGGCCAGGCCGCGCACGTCGTGGAGCGGCCGGCGCATGCCGACGGCTTCGAGCAGCTCGACGATGGTGCGCTCGCCTTCGTGCAGGACGACCGAGTCGACGCCGTGCTTGCCGTGGAGGACCTCCTGCCACGCGAGCGTCGGGAACTGTCCGCCGCTCGTGATGTGGCCCCGGTAGCCGGCGGCGCGGAGCGCGCGCGCGAGCGAGAGGAACTCGTGCGCGCGATGCTGGAACTGGATGCTCAGGCCGACCACGTCGGGGTTCGCGGCGGCGATGCGCGGCGCCAGCTCGGCGACTCGCTCCGGATCGTTGAAGGGAACGACGGTGACGTCGTGACCGGCGCGGGACGCCGCCGACGCGATCATGCCGACACCCAGGTTCTCTTCGAAGTCGGCGCCAACCAGGTGCAAGCGCATGGTTACCCCCACGGGAGCGGGTGTGGAGCCTCGATCGTCGCACTCGCGCCCGGCGCGGCTTTGCGCTCGGACAACTGCACGTGCCGGCTGCGCCGATCGTACGCTGCGCGGGATGGAGCCCGGCTCGGTGGTGCGCGACCGGTTCGTCGTTCAGGCGCGCGCTGGCGTCGGCGGCATGGGCGTCGTGTATCGCGCGCTCGATCGTACGTCGGGCCAGACCGTGGCGCTGAAGGTGCTGATCGAGCGGGAAGACACCGCGGCGACGCGGTTCGCGCGCGAGGCGGAGCTGCTCCGCGAGGTGGGGCATCCCGCCATCGTCCGCTACGTGGACCACGGCACGACGACGGACGGGGCGCCGTTCCTGGCGATGGAATGGATCGAAGGCGAAGAGCTGCGCCATCGGCTGGCGCGGGGCGCGCTGACGGTCGACGAGACATTGAGGCTCGCGAGCCGCATCTCGGGCGCGCTCTCTGCCGCGCACGCGCGAGGCGTGGTGCACCGCGACATCAAGCCCGGCAACGTCCTGCTGCCGAGCGGCGGGATCGACGAGGCGAAGCTGCTCGACTTCGGGCTGGCTCGCCGCGCACGCGCGCCCGCCGCGGTCACGCGCACGGGAGTCCCGATCGGCACGCCCGGCTACATGGCGCCCGAGCAGGCCCGAGGCGAGCGAGAGGTCGACGCGCGTTGCGACGTGTTCGCCCTCGGCTGCGTGCTCTTCGAGTGTCTGACGGGGCAGGCGCCCTTCGCGGCGGGCACGGTCGTCGGGGTGCTCACGAAGATCCTCTTCGAGGAGGCGCCGCGCGTCGGCGAGCTCGTGGGGGTGCCCGAGCCGCTCGACGCGTTGATCGCGTGGATGTTGGCGAAGGAGGCGGCGGCGCGGCCGCCGGATGCGCGCGCCGTGGCACGCGAGCTCGCGACCATGGGAACGCTCGCGGCGTCGATCCGACCGTCGGCGGGCCCGGCTGCGCTCACACCGACCGAGAACCGCGTGGTCAGCGTGATCGTGATCGCGCCTCGCGCGACGGCCGCGGGCGCGGGCGCGGGCATGCCGGCGACGCGGCGCCCGCGAGTCGCGCGCGAGGCGGCGCTCGACGAGCTGCGCGCGGCCGTCGACGAGCGCGGGGGACGGCTCGAGCAGCTCGTGGACGGGTCGTTGGTCGCGAGCTTCGACGGGGCGAGGGCCGCGACCGATCAGGCGCGCGAGGCCGCACGCGCCGCGCTCGAGCTGGCCCGCGCGCTTCCCGACGCGTCCATCGCGCTGGCCACGGGTCGCGGCGTGTTGTCGGGTCGATGGCCTCTCGGCGAGGCCAGCGATCGTGCAGCCGCGATGGCGCGATCGCCCGACGAGCCCGCGGTCGCGACGTGGCTGCGGCTCGACGACGTGACGGCGGGGCTGCTGGATCCGAGCTTCGACGTGCGCGTCGACGGAGACGCGTTCTGGCTCGCGGGACAGCACGAGGCGCTCGACGGCGTGCGCACCCTGCTCGGTCGTGCGAGCCCGTGCGTCGGGCGTGACCGCGAGCTGCGCGCGTTGACGGCGATGCTCGAGCAGTGCGCCAACGACCGTCGCGCGCGCGTGGTGTTGCTGACGGCCCCGGCCGGCGTGGGCAAGTCGCGGATCCGTTTCGAGCTCGTCCGGTGGGCGCGCGAGCGTGCGGACCTGCGCGCCGAGGTGTGGGTCGCGCGCGGCGAGAGCATGAGCGCAGGGTCGCCGTTCGCCCTGGTCGCCTCCGCGGTCCGACGCGTGGCGGGCATCGTCGCAGGCGAGCCCGCGGAGCTTTCGCATCGACGCCTGCACCACCGCATCGGCCGCTGCCTCCCGCCCGACGACGCACGCCGCGTGACCGCGCTGCTGGCCGAGGCCGTCGGGATCGCGCCCGACCGGGAGCGTGCGAGCATCTTGCCCGCCGCAGCCCGCCACGATCCGGTCGCCCTGGGCGATCAGCTGCGGCGCGCGTTCGCCGACTGGATCGCCGCCGAGTGCGCGGCGCAACCGCTGCTCTTCGTGCTCGACGACGTGCACTGGGGTGACTTCGCGTCGCTGCGCATGGTCGATGCGGCGCTCCGACGTGCGCGCGACGCGCCGTTGCTCGTCGTCGGTCTCGCACGCCCGGAGGTGCACGAGCTCTTCCCGGGCCTCTGGGTCGAGCGCGACGTCGGTTACATGCGGCTCGACGAGCTCACGCCGTCCGCGGCGGCGCAGCTCGTGGCGTCGGTGCTCGGCGATCGTGTCGATGCGGCCTGCGCGGCCCGCCTCGCCGAGCGCTCGGCCGGAAACGCCTTCTATCTGGAGGAGCTCATCCGCGCGATGGCCGACGGTCGCGGCGAGGTCGTTCCCGAGACGGTGCGCGCGATGGTTCAAGCGCGTCTCGAGTCGTTGCCGTCGGACGAGCGCCGAGTGCTGCGCGCGGCCGCCGTCTTCGGCTCGACTTTCTGGGAGAGCGGCGTCGCGGCGCTGCTGGGCGGCGGGCGGCGCGCGGCGAACCTGGGCGCGACGCTCGCACGCCTCGCAGAAGAGGAGCTCGTCGGACAGCGCCCGGTGTCGCGCCTGCGCAACCAGGTGGAGCACCAGTTCCGCCACGCGCTCGTGCGCGACGCGGCCTACGCGATGTCGACCGAGGCAGACCGGACGCTCGGGCACCGGCTCGCCGCACGATGGCTCGAGTCGGTCGGCGAGACCGACGCGGGCACCCTCGCCGAGCACCTCGAGCGCGGGGCAGACCGGGAGCGCGCCATCGTGCACTACGTCCACGCCGCCGAGCAGGCCCTCGCGGGCAACGATCTGGACACCACCGTGTCGCGCGTGGCGCGCGGCGTGGCGTGCGGCGCTGCGGGAGCGGCGCTCGGAGCCCTGCGGCGCTTCGAGGCGGAGGCCGAACGCTGGCGCGGCGACAACCACGCGACGCGACGTGCGGCGACCGAGGCCATGGCGCTGCTGCCGCGCGGAAGCGATGCGTGGTACGGCGCGGCAGACGCGCTGGTCGTGGCCGCGACGTTGCTCTCCGAGCGCGCTGCGCTCGAGTCCGTCGTAGACGATCTGCTGCACGCACCCGAGGTGGACGGTGCCGGGCACGCGCGGCTCATGAGCTGGGCGCGCGCGGGCGTGTGCCTGCGCCTGGTGGGCGCGAACGAGCGCGCCGAGGAGCTGCTCGCCGTCCTCGAGGACGGTCGCGACGTGCGGGCGCGCCACGGAGGCGAGCCACACCACGCGCACGCGAACGACCACCCCGGCGTCGCCGCGTGCCTCTTCCAGATGCAGGCGATCGACGCGCTCGTGAAGGGCAACCCCGCGCGGTATTGCGAGCTCCATCGCGCGGCCGCGTGGTGGCTCGAGCAGGCGGGCGACATCCGCAGCGCGTGCGAGACGCGCGTCAACATCGGCTATGCGCTGATGGAGCTCGGCGCGAACGAGGAAGCCGAGCAGGCGCTGCGCGACGTGCTCGACGAGACCCAGCGGATCGGTCTGCCGATGTTGTCCGCCATCACCGAGCACAATCTCGGTCTCGTGCTCGCGCGGCGAGGCGCGCTCGACGAGGCGTGCCGCATCGAGACGAAGGCGCTCGAGGCGATGATCGCGCAGGGAAATCGCCGTTTCGAAGGTGCATGTCGCACGTACCTCTCGCGCATCCTCCTGATGGCGGGGCAGCACCGCGAAGCCGAGCGCGAGGCGCTCAGAGCGGCCGAAGTGTTCGCGACGTTGCCGGCGCTGCGCGCGTTCGCGCTCGCGGCCCTGAGCGACGTCTTGTTGCGCGACGGTCGCGCCACCGAGGCGCTCGATGCGTCGCAGGCCGCGATGCACCTGCTCGAGAGCGCGGGCGAGGTCGAGGAAGGCGAGTCGCTCATCCGTCTCGTGCAGGCGCAGGCGCTCGGGGAAGCGGGCCGATGGCCGGAGGCCCAACGCGCCATCGCGGGGGCGCGCGACAGGCTCCTCGCACGCGCCGACAAGATCGACGACGAGGAGCGACGCCGGGGTTTCCTCGCCAACGTGCCCGAGCACGCGCGCACCCTCGCCATCGCGAGCGCGTGGCTCGCGTCGAGCTGATGGCGTGAGCCGGAAGAGCGAAGCGAGCCCGAGCCGCAATCACCCGGCGCTCCACGACGCGGCGAGCGCCAGGATGCGCGCGTGCTCCGGAACGTCGCGAAGGTAGCGTTCGCGCCAGCGGGCGTCCGCAATCTTGGCGACGCGCGCGAGCAGGACGTCGCGCGCGACGCCGATCGCACGCGCCGCCTCGAGGTGACGGCCGGATGCGTGCAACCGCTCGGCGTGGGTGAGCCGAACGAGCGCCTCGCCGACCTCGATCTCGCCGAGCGAGGCGAGCGTGGCCGCCGCGTCCTCGGCAGCCCGCAGGGCGTCGTCGAGGCGACCCGACTCGGCGAGCACGCGCGCGAGCGTCGCGAGCGACAGCGGTCGGAGCGGAGGTGTGCCCGAGAGCAGCTCCACGCCGTGGCGGGCGTGGGCTTCGGCGGCGAGGAGGTCCCCTCGCATCGCGGCGATCGCGGCGAGGTAGGTCCACGACGCGCCCTCCATGCGCGGGTCGCCCTGCGCCGCGAACGTCTCCGCGGCGGCGCGCTCCATCTCGAGCGCTTCGTCGATCGCGCCGATCTGCGCGAGTGCCATCCCGAGGTTGTGCTTCGTGGTCGCTTCGACCTGCTCGAGGCCCATGCGCCGTGCCGTCTCGAGCACGCGCCGGAGCTCGTCGACGGCCCCGGCGAAGTCGCCCAGCTCCATCAGCCCATACGCGCGGTTGCCGCGCTGAACGCACGCCGCGCGCGTCTCGCCCGCGCGCTCGTACTCGGACGTCGCCGCCTCGAGCAGATCGGCGTAGCGGCCCGGGTCGCCCGCGAAGAGCGCGCGAACGCTGTGCGCTGCGTGGACGCGCGCCGCGATCCCCGGCTCGATCGTCTCGGCCGCCGCGGCCGCCGCCTCGACGAGCTCCATCAGTCGGGCCGCGCGCGCGTACTCGCCGGCGTTCAGCAGCGGATGCGACAGCCGCGACGCCGCGATCAGCAGCCCGCGTGAGCGGCCACCCGCCGAGAGCTGCGAGACGAGCTCGTCGCACAGCTCGCACACGCGCTCGTTGCGGCCGAGACGGCGCGCAGCGGTCGCGGTGTGGCTGGCCGCTTCGTACCAGAGTGGATGCTCGCGCGGCAGGGCGTTCATCGCGTCGAGCCCGCGCGCCTCCGTCAGCTCGTTCTCGCCGCGCCAGTAGTGCGCTTGCTGCTGCAGGAAGCGGAGCGTCGCGCGCGCCTCGCCCGACGCTCCGCAGGCGATCGCGCGTTCGGCGTGGGCGAGGACGGCAGCGAAGTCGTTACCCTCCAGCGCCTGCTCGGCCGCGCCCCGGTACCAGCGCGCCGCCTGCGCCGCTTCGCCGCCCCGCTCGAAGTGCTCCGCGATGGAAGCCGGATCGGACTCTCCCGCACCCACGAGCCAACCGCCTGCCAACCGGTGGCCGAGCGTGCGGTCTGCGTCGGTGAGCATCGCGTAGGCGGCCTCTCGTAGCAGAGCGTGACGGAACACGTACTCGTCCTCGCCCGCGAATCGACCGACGCTTCGGCGCACGACGAGCTCGCGCTCGATCAGCCCATCGAGCACCGGCGCGACGTGCGCGGTCCTGCGCGCGCCCCCGAGCAGCGCGCGAATCGCACCGCCCCAGAAGACGCGCCCGAGGACGCTCGCCGCGCGCAGGACGCGCCGCTCGTCGTCGCCGAGCCGCTCGATGCGCGCCTGCGCCATGGCGCTCACCGTCTCGGGCAACGTCTCGCCCTTGCCCTCGACCGCCGCCCGGACGAGCTCCTCGAGGTAGAACGCGTTGCCGCCGGCGAGCGTGGCCACGCGCTCCACCGTCTCCGGCGACGCGTCGGATCCCAACACGTCGCGCGCGAAGCGCTCGGCGGCGCGTCGCGAGAGCTCGCCCAACGGAAGTCGCGTCACCGGCAGAGCGGGCCACAGGTCGGCGAACCTCTCGTCGATCTCCGGGCGCGCGAGCCCGAGCACCATCAGCGGCGCGTCCCTCAGGTTTCGGAGGGCCGCACCGACGAACCGGATGCTCGGCGGGTCGCCCCAGTGCAGATCCTCGAGGACGACCAGCACGGGCTGTGCGCGGCACTCGGCCGCCACCCAGTCCTCCCACGCGCGCAACATCTGATCACCCATGACGAGCGGGTCCGCGCGTGCGGCACGAAGCTCGACGCGACCTTCGTCGGGGAGCGGCACGCCGACGATCTCGCCCAGGAACTCCGTGACGCGAAGCCGGTCGCGCTCCGGGACGTGGCGCCCGACACGCGCGGCGAGCTTGAGCTGGCCCACCGCAGAGGGCTCGCCTTCGAGCAGTCCCGCGGCACCGCGGATCGCCTGGCTCACGAGCCCGAACGGCGAGGCCGTGGTCATCGGATCACCGCGCCCGACGAGGATCTCGATCGGGTCACGCCCATCGCGCACGCGGCCGATCAGCTCGTCGCGCAACCGCGACTTGCCGATGCCGGCAGGTCCGACGACGAGGACCGCGTGCGCGATCGATTCGTCGCGGCACCGATCGAAGAGCGCCGTGAGCGTCGCAATCTCCGGGTCCCTGCCGACGCAGGGCGTGGGCTTGCCGAGCAGCGTTCGCGCACCGCCGAGCGTGCGACGCTCGGCGCGGAGGCAGAGGCCTCGCGCGTCGCCTCCGACGTCGAAGCGTGCGTCGAGCAACCCCGCGGTGACGTCGTCGATGCGTACGCCGCCGTCGCAGCCCGATCCCGCATCGAGCAGCCGCGCCGCGCGCTGCACCACGTCGCCGACCGGGAGCCTCTCGGAGAGGTCCGCGCGTCCCGTGGCGAGCACCATCGGGACGCTCGGCAGGACGCGGCGCACGGCGAGCGCACAACGTGCCGCGCGCGCGGCGCGATCGGTGGCGACGCCTTCGCTCGCGAGCGACACGAGGATGGATCCGTCGATCAGGCGCTCGGCACGGCCGCCGTGCTCGTCGGCTGCTGCGCGCACGCGCTCGATCACGCTCTGCGGCCGACGCCGCACGCGCGCCGCGGCCCCGGCTCGTTCCTGCGCGGGCTCGCCATCGGACGTCGTCGGCCGGAGGTCGTCGATCGTCACCGCGCTCTCGACTTCCGCGCGCACCGCGCCGGCGCGATCGGAGGCTGCGAGCAGGACCGAGAGCAGACGCTGCTCGTTGCGGGTCAGGGCGGGCGGCGGCACCGTCGCGAGGGCGGTCGAGCGCGTCGCGTGCTCGCCGCAGTCGATCCGCGCGAGCGCCGCCGCGACGGCGGCTCCGTCGGACGGGCGATCCTCGCGGCCCTTGGCGAGCATCTTCGCGACGAGGTCGTCGAGCGCGACCGGCACGTCGGCTCGGACCTCGCTCACGCGCGGCGCTTCCTCGAGGATGATCTTCGAGAGCACCGCGAGGACGTGGTCGGCGGCGAAAGGAGAGCGCCCGACCAGACACTCGAACAGCACGCATCCGAGCGCGAACACGTCGGCGCGTGCATCGACGTCGGGCGCCCCGCGCGCCTGCTCCGGCGCCATGAACGCAGGCGTGCCGATCATCGCGCCGCTCATCGTCGACGCGATGCCGGTGATGCGGGCACGCGCGACGCCGAAGTCGAGCAGCTTGACCCGGTCGAGATCGCCGCCCGGCAGAAACAGGTTGCTCGGCTTGACGTCGCGGTGCACGACGCCGCGCGCGTGCGCCGCGCCGAGCGCGCTCGCGACCCGCTCCATCGTCAGGAGGCACTCCCGGATCGAGAGCGGCTCTCGACGAAGCCGGGTCTCGAGATCCTCTCCCTCGAGCCACTCCATCGCGAGGTATCGCCCCCCGCCGTCGAGGGTCCCGTGGCTCGCGTAACGCACGATGCCGGGGTGATCGAGCTCGGACAAGAGCCGCGCCTCGCGCGCGAACCGTTCGTCCGCGGCGCCAGCGTGCATGACCTTCAGCGCGACGACCGCGTGGGTCTCCACATCGCGTGCCCGCCAGACGTCGCCCATCCCGCCCGAGCCCGCGAGCCGCTCGAGCTCGAACCGTCCCGCGACGACGTCGCCCTCCCGCACGCCGCGAGTATCGCCGATCGACGTTTCGCCGACCTCGACGAGGCGTCGCGGCCGCCACCTGTCGGCCCCCAGCCTGCAACCGCGCGCGGCCTGTCGGGCGCGGGCCTACACACGGCCTCGGCGATCGCGCGACCGCGGCAGCGGACGCCCACGAGACGGGCCCCGCAAGCACCACGGCGTCCGATGGCGCGCTTTCCGCAACGCGACGACGACGAGGTGGCCATGCGCACGAACCGAGTCCCCCGCGTCGCCCTACCGCTCATCGCAGCCGTCGTGCTGCTCGGCTCCGAGAACGCGCGAGCGAGCGACGCACGGCGCTCGGCTCCGTGGACGCGGGGCATCGTGATGGACCTCGATCGGAACGGCATCCACACGGTGCAGCGGGGCGGCTCTTCCACGGTGGGTGGCGCCGCGCTCGCCCTCGAGACGGCGTGGATCGCGTTCGGCGATGCGTTGCTGGTGCGCGACCGCGACCGCGATGGGTGTCTCGCGCACGCGCCCGAGCTCTTCGGTGGATCGTCGGACCGAAGCGGCTTCGACACGCTCGCGACGCTCGACGAGAATCGTGACGGCGAGATCGACACGGGCGACGCGCAGTGGGCCACCCTTCGCGCGTGGCGCGACGACGGCGACGCGAGATGCGAGCCCGGCGAGCTCCTCACGATGGCCGAGGCGGGCGTCACGACGATCGACGTCCGCACGAGCGCGTGGAACGAGCGCGACGGGGCGGGCAGCGTCCTGCACCGCTGGGCGGTCTTCGAGCACGCAGACGGGCGCGAGTCCTTGGCGGTCGAGGTGATCTTCGCGCCTGCGCAGCGCCGAGCCGGCGACGGCCACGGCGCGCGAGCGCCCGTCGAGTGACCGGGCGATGCACGAGGCCTGCGCCGTCGCAGGGGGCGACGCGCGTGACGCCCTTCGGTCCCGACCGAGCTCGGTCGGGACGACCTCGGTGGGCACGGGGGCAACCTCGGTGCAGGCGGGCGGTGCGGGAGGGGGCAACCCGGTGCGGAGGGGTGCGGGAGGGAGGGCTGCCGTGCGGTCCGTGTGGCATAGTCGCCCGCCGATGCCGAGCCGTGACGAGGAGATCGCGCCGTCGTTCGAGGCACCCTCGGGAGGCCCGGCCAGACCGATCGGGAAGCTGAAGTCGGCCATGCGCCGAGTGCAGCTTCCCGGCTTCGACGGCGATGGCCTCGTCCTGGACATCGGCTGCGGCTCCCATCCGCATCCACGCGCGCACTTCTGCTGCGACGCCTTCTCGAGCGACGCCGAGCGCAGCGCGCCTCTGAAGATCGATCGCCCGTTCGTCTGGGCAGACGCGCACCGGCTACCATTCAAGAGCAAGTCATTCGGCTTCAGCGTCTTCTCCCACGTGCTGGAGCACTTGAGCGATCCCGCGCCCGTCCTGAGGGAGATCCAGCGCTGCTCGAGAGCGGGCTACATCGAGACGCCCGCGCCGTTCACGGAGTTCTGCGTCCCCTACACGTTCCACGCGTCGCGCTGCTCGGTCTCGACGTCCGGAGAGCTCTACATCGAGCTCAAGTCACGCTGGGACGAAGGCCTGCAATCCTGCGCATCGGAGGCGGTCTACGCCGATGCCATGAAGCTCTGGTGGAGGCTCTACGCGCTCGACCCCTTGCTGACTCTCACGCGATTCTCGTGGAGGGACGAGATCAGGTTCCGGGTGGTGGGTCAGCCGACCGGAGGCTCGAAGATCACCGAAGCGCAGGACGACGCAGCAGGCGCTGCGCCCAAGACCGAGAGCTTCGGCGCCCAACGCAGCAGGCTTCGAAACGTGCTGGTCGACTCCGCCTACGCGCTGCTGCGCCCGCGCCGGTTCCCATCGCACCATGATCTGCTGTGTTGTCCCGATTGCCATGGCGAGCTCGATTTCGGCGCCTACCCCGAATCGGTGACGTGCGCTCCCTGCGCGAAGCGCTTCCCCAGCTTCAGGGGGCACCTCGATTTCAGGTCCTGATGCCTGCACGTCGGCACCACGCGAACCGCCGCACGAGCCCTCCGCGCCGGCTCCGTCCATGACCACGACGCACTATCGCCCGGACATCGATGGTCTCCGGGCCGTTGCCGTCTTGTTCGTGCTCTTCTTCCACCTGTTCCCAGGCAGGTTGCCGGGAGGCTACGTCGGTGTCGACGTCTTCTTCGTCATCTCCGGCTTCCTGATCACCCAGATCATCTCGAGAGAGCTCGACGACGGCCGCTTCAGGATCACCACGTTCTACGCCCGCAGGGTCAAGCGCATCTTCCCGGCGCTGCTGGTGATGCTGGTCTTCGCCCTCGTCGTCGGGTATCTGGGCCTCTTCACGCAGGAGCTGAAGAGCCTCGGTCTGCACGTGGCGAGCGGTGCCGCGTTCTTCTCGAACGTCACGCTCTACCTGGAGTCCGGGTACTTCGACACCGCGGCCGAGTCCAAGCCTCTGCTCCACCTCTGGTCGCTCGGAGTCGAGGAGCAGTTCTACATCGCGTGGCCGTGGATCGCTCTGCTCGTCAAGAAGGCAGAAGCGAACAGACGCGGCGCCGGCCGCTGGGGCCTCGTCGTGCTCGCGGTCGCGTCGTTCGTCTGCAACGTCGTCCTGACCAGGACCAATCCCACTGCCTCGTTCTATCTGCCGTTCTCCCGGTTCTGGGAGCTCGCCATCGGGGGTCTGCTCGCGCTCTCGCCGGGCACGAAGCTTCCGCCGGGTCTGTCGCGGGTTGCCACCGTGGTCGGCGTCGGGCTGCTCGTCGCTTCGGCGTTCGTGCTCGACAGGACCCGATTGTTCCCGGGCTTCTGGGCACTGATGCCCGTGCTCGGCTCTGCCCTTCTCATCCACGGTGGCGAAGCTCCCGGCTTCCTTCGCAGGGTCATCTCCACCCGTCCTCTCGTCTTCGTCGGGCTCATCAGCTATCCGCTGTATCTCTGGCATTGGCCGATCATCGTGTTCTTCCGCGCCTTCGGCGCAGATCCGATCCCGACGTGGGTCAAGCTGATCCTTCTCGCCCTGTCGGTGCTCCTGGCCTGGTTGACCTTCGCGCTGGTCGAGCGGCCGATCCGATCCCGATCGGGCGCCAGCAAGGTCCAGGTGGGCCTCCTCGCCGCTGGCGTGTTCTCGGCAGGTGCCCTCGGGCTCGTGGCCTTCCTGACCGGCGGAGCGCCCTGGAGAGGGGCAGCGTTCGTCGGGTCCGCCGACACTCACTTCTGGCCTTCACACCAGGAGAGCCACTACGAGGAAGATCGACTGGCAACATCCCTCTTCGGGTCGGACCTCCGAGCCGACAGGGACTTCTTCCTGGTCCCGCCGGACTTCCGTGCGACCAGGGTCGCAGTGCTCGGCGATTCGCACTCGAACCGAGTCGCCGTCGGCCTCGGCGTGGATCGGGAGAACGCCGACTCGGTCTCGAACCTCGGCCGCGGCACCTGTCTCCCGCTCTGGAACGTGGACGCGGAGCTCGCCAACGGCGTCCCCCTGCACTGCCAGCCGCTGACCAACCGCACCATCGATCTCGTCGGGCGATCGCGCGCCATCACCGACGTCGTGCTGACGGGGTACTTCGGCTCCCACGTGGACGGCGCCGTGCGGCACCAGACGAGCGCGCAGGGCGCGGCCGGTGGACGTCCGGCCAGCGGAGCCGACGCCATCGCCGCGGGGCTCGAGGCGACCGTTCGACGCCTGCTGGGCAAGGGGAAACGCGTGATCCTCGTAGCTCCGGCACCCGAGATGCCGTTTCCCATGTCGGGCTGCTCGGAGCGCCCGCTCTCCATCTTCCCGCGTCGGGAGGAGTGCTGGATCGCTCTGCGCGATCACCTCGCCCGCTTCCGGTCCATCATCGGCCTGATGGAGAGGCTCTCGACGACGGGAGCGCGGGAAGGAGCCCGCTCGACGAGCTCCACGGCTCCCGACGTGGTGCTGATTCGGCCGCACGAGCTCTTCTGCGACGCCCGCCGCTGCAGCGCGCGGGACGGCATCCACCCCAACTACGTCAGTGATGGAAGCCACCTCACGTATCGCGCCGCGCGTCGTCTCGGCGCCTGGATGATCTCGCGAGGCATCTTCCGATCGCGCCTCGTCGCGCCATCGGCATCGGTCGAGTAGCGCCGTCGTCGCGTGGCCAGAGCACGGCCGACGGTGGCGCGTCGCGGACGAGCCCCGTTCGGGACTTCGAAGATCGAGCGCCGGCCATTCGGATCGCCGAGATGCGGCGAGTGCACCCATCGGCTCATCCGCTGGTTCAGTGCACGTGGACGGCGGTGCCGGGATGGCGGGACGTCGAGCGCACGATGGACCAGCCGTCGGGCACGTACGGACGCGTGAACGCATAGAGCCATCGCGCGTCGCGGGGCGCGAGGTTCACGCAGCCGTGGCTGCTCGGTTGGCCGAATCGATCATGCCAGTAGACGCCGTGGAGCGCGACGTCGTCGGCGAAGTACTGAATCCACGGCACCGCGTCCATCGAGTAGCTGTTCCCGGGGTCGTCGAGATCGATGTCGTCCATCGTGGCGTGCCCGAGCTTGAGACGGATGCGGTGGACGCCCGGCGGGGTCGAGCCTGGTCGGCGTCCCGTCGACACGAGCGTCGCGAAGACCGGCGTCGCCCCGTCGTAGGCGACGAGCGTCTGCCGCGCGAGGTCGACGTCGATCCAGCGCTCGTCCGCCGAGACGCCGTCGGGTGGGGCGATGCGCGCCGGGCGCACGAGACGACGTGCCTCGACGAAACGCCCATCGGCGAGCCGCGCCAGCGTGCGCGATCCGACCGTGACCTCCCCACGCACGTGGACCATCTGCCGTGCAGGGAGCCGCCCGGAGACGTCGGCGTCGTCCGCGGCCGCGTGGACCGGTGCGCCGCCGCGACGCACCCACGCGATGGGCAACGTGGACGAAGAAGCGTCGCTCTCGCGCACACGCGCGCCCGCGAACCGGCTCGGCTCGGCCCACACGAGATGTCGCTCGGCGACCCACGTGCCTCGTGTGGTGCGCGCCACCGGAGCTCGGCCCGCGCGCGCGCGTGCGACCACCGCGACGCCCCAGCGGGCGCCGAGCTCCGCGACGTGCGCACCGCGCTCGACGTCCTCGCGACTCCGGAACGCAGGCGTGCCGTTCGCGCGCGAGAACGCGTACCGAAACGGCAAGAGGCCGTCGCGCGCGAGAGGCGGGTACGCGCGCGCCGACGGCGCCGCACGCGAGAGCGCGACACCGACGGCGCAGACCCACGCACGCTCGCCGATGCGGTACCACGGGCGGTCGCCGCATCCCGGTCCGAATGCACGCTCGCCGATCGGGAATCGGGCGCCGGCCGCGAGCTCGCCGCGACGTTCGGAGGCGTTCGCATCGGGTGCCGCCCGGACGGCGGTCGAGTTACCGCGCGCTTCGATCGAGCGCGCCCACGACGGCAGCTCCGCCGCTCTCTCGCGGCGTCGCTCCGATCGCTCCGCGCGCGCTTCCGCGCGACGCTCGGCCGCGGACGTCGCACAGCTCGCCCCCGTCGCGACGATCGCGAGCGCGACCGCGATCGCACCGACGGCGTCGTCGCGCCCACCCCTTCGGGTCGACCGCATCCGCCAGTATGCCGCACGACGTCCGCGTCGCGCCCCTCGACGTCGGACGCCACGCTCGGTGGCTCGACGCAGCGGAGCGCCCGGTGGGATCGAAGCGGAGCGCGACTCGCCGCCGCTCAAGCGCGGGCGCGCGCGTGCACCTCGGCGGCGGCGCGTTTGCCCGACGAGATGGCTCCGTCGATGTAGCCGCTCCACCGGGTCGCCGTCTCGGTGCCGGCCCAGTGGATGCGCCCGATGGGCTCGCGTATGGCGGGACCGAGGGACGTCCAGACGCCCGGCGGCATGAACGCGCCGTAACATCCGCCCGACCACGGATCGTGCTCCCAGACGTGGTCGGCGTACCGCAGGACGTCTTTCGCGCGGGGGCCGTGCGTGCGGACGAAGCACGCGATGGCGCGATCGCGGCGGTCTTCGATCGACAGCTTGCCGAGCTCGCGCGCGTGGGCGGCCTCGCAGAAGCCCATGAGCACGCCGACCTCCGCGCCGGGTGGCGAGTTGTCGAACACGACGTGGATCGGTCCTTCGTCCGCGACGCTCATCCCGCTCAGACCGTCGTCGCGCCAGAAAGGACGCTCGTAGATGGCGGTGCACTTGATGACGGCGCCCATCGGCATCCTGCGTACGAGCTCCGCGCGCTTTCCCGCGAGCGCCGGCCGGAAGTCGATCTGTGCGACGAGCTTCGGTGGAACGGCCACGATCGCGCGCTCACCGCGGACGCTGCCGCCGTCATGATGCACCGTGACGCCCGTGCCGTCGTGATCGATGCGCCTCACGGGCGACGAGAGCCGCACGTCGAGGCCGGCCGCGAGCTTCTCGGCCACCTGCTGCATCCCGCCGTCGACGCGCGTGGCCTGCGCACCGCCGTCGGAGCCGAGGAGCATGTCGAGGTCCTTGCCCGAGTGGATGTAGAAGAGGACGTGCAGCAGAGACATCTCGTGCGCGCTCGCCGCGAAGACCGTCTCGAGGCCCGCCTCCAGCAGCTTGCGCGCGGTCCGCGTCCGCAGGTTCGCATCCAGCCAGCTCGCGAACGTCGCGCGATCCCACTCGGCTGCGCGCGGCGCGCTCCACGGCGCGTCGAGCGGCACCTTCTTGGCCATGCGCTCGAGCCGCCACTGCGCGTAGCCGACGTTGAGCAGGCTGGGGAGGTCGAGACGCGGGATGGTGCCGCGGTAACGACGCGTCCTGCCGTTCACGAGGAGCAGGTTGTCTCCCCGGGTCCACGTGCCGAACGTCGGCAACCCGTGCTCGGCGATGAGCGCCAGCAGATGGTCCTGCGTCGGCCCGGCCCACTGCCCGCCGAGGTCGACCCACGGGCCGCCCTCGAGCGTCGTCGTGTAGACGCGTCCACCCACGCGATCGCGCGCCTCGAGCACGCGCGCCGAGAGCCCTGCCCTCGTCAGCTCGCGCGCAGCCGTCAGGCCGGCGAAGCCCGCACCCACGACCACCACGTCGACGTGCTCGCTCATGGTCGCGGATCCCGCCGGCGGCCATCGTATCAGGAGAGCAGCGCGCGCAGCCTCGATCGCGCCACGTCCGAGGCCATGCCCGAGACGCGTCGCCGCTCGTCGGCGGACAGGACCCCGTGCACGCGGAGGTCCACGTCGTCGATCGCGCTGGGCGCATCGACGCTCTCGGCGTCGCGGATCGCCCAGAGGGCCTCGCGCACCTCTTCGCCCCCGGCCCGCATCGCCCACGTCATCACGTCCCATCCCAGCTCCGCGTGGGACGCCTCCTCGGTCGCGATGCTGCGTTGCATCGCGCGGATGCCATCGTCCTCGGCGAGCTCGGCCTCGTGTGCGGCCTTCGCAGCGGCGCCGCCTTCACCGAGGCAGCCGTCGAGCCAGCTCTCGACGGCCAAGCGCACGAGCGCCGGACGGCCGAACGCAGGCGCACGCGTCGCGGGCGTGACGCGATCGAAGGCGACCGGGGCGCGCGCGATGCGGCTGGTGGCCCCGGCCGTGAGCATCGCGTGGCGGACCTCGTCGGCGGCGGCCACCAGCGCGCGCGCGACGAGCGTGCGGGGCGCCCGCGCGTGCTCGAGCTGCTCGGCGAGCTGGAGGAACGCGGGCACCGACGCCCACTCGGCACGCGCCCGGCGCGACCACTCGCCGGCCAGCGCGACGTCGCGCTCCGAGCGCAGCACGAAGGGCGCGAGCGCACGGAGCGCCGGCAAGGGCGCCCTGCCCTGCTCGTCGTGCAGGGGGCGGCCCTCGACCACGCACCCGAACGCGCGATCCATCGCCGGGTAGCGGAGCCCCCCACCGACGAAGCCCCCGCGCAGGAGCGGATCGACGTTCACCATGGTGTCGAGGCCCCACACCTGGAGATCGAGACCGAGCGGAAGGCTCGGCCCGCCGTGCTCGCCGAAGCGATAGCCGAGGCCCGCGTCGAACATCGCGGCCCCCGGGCCCACCGTCGCGCCGAGCTGCCCCGCGAGCCCGAGCCGCAGATCCTCCAGGTCCACGAGCCCGAGACGCGCCACTCCCGCTCCCGCGAACAAGGTCTCGCCGCCGCACTCGAGGTCCCACTCGTCGCCGGCGATCGCGCCGACGCGGCCTTCGATGCCCCACGTGAACCCGCCACCCTCGCCCCACGTGTAGCCGACGTACACGCCGAAGTCGCCGAACGCGGTGGCGTCGGCCGACGCGTGACACGGAGACGACAGGAGTGTCGCCGCGAGCCCTCCCGCGGCGGCGCCTCCGAGGAGCAGGCGTCTCGCGAGGCCGCCGGAGCTTCGGGCCGATACGACTGCGCGTCCCGCGGCATTCTTCAGATGGAGATCAGGCATCGTCCGCTCCCGCGTCGGGCCATGCTGCCGACGTCGGGCCGAGCCACGCACTCGACGTGCCGTCGGACCCGTGGGGCGGAGCCCCGGCAACGATCACTCGGCGCGCCAGAGGTAGCGATTGACGCGCGCTCCGGTGTCTCGGAAGCCGATGCGCTCGTAAACCCGAAAGCCCATCTCGGTCGAGAACAGAACCCCGTAGCGATACCCCGCGTCGCGCGCGGCCAGCAGCGGCATGAGGCTGATCGCGGCGCCGATGCCCTTGCCTTGGGCCCTCGGGCTCGTGGCCACCGCGTAGATGCTCGCGTAGCCGCCTCCATGGAAGAGCATGTTGGTGGCCACCGCCTCACCCTCGAGCCGGCCGACGTACATCCGCCATGGCGTCTTGCCGATCCCGATGGCCGTGGTCGCGTCCACCCACGCCTGACCCGCCCAGTCGGGGATCCCGTACGTCTCGACGAAGACGCGCTTGAACTCCGACAGGTCGGTGTCGTCGGCGACCTCGTGGATCGAGAACCCGGCCGGCACCCGGTCGAGCACCGCCTCGTCGAGCGCGGACAGCTCGGTCGCCATCACCGGCGCGCCGGCGGCCGTCTGCTTGATTCCGTGGGCGAGCACCGCCTGCTGGCCTTCCATCGACAGGAGGCCGCGTCGCTCGAGCCGCGCACCCAGATCGGCCGGCTCGGTGTCCGGGCCCGTCCACCAGAAGAAGAAGGGCGCGCCGCGGCTGCGGAACCAATCGATGGTCTCGTCGATCGTGCGCTCGACGTCGGCGTCGGCGAGGCGACTGCCCCAGACGCCTTTGAACATCGGGTTCGTCGGGAACGCCAGGTGACGCGAGACGCGATCGCCTCGGGCGAGCTCGCCACCGAGCGACTGCGCCATGGCTCGAAAGAGCGCTGCGAGGTTCGCGTCCGCCGCACGGGCCAGATCCTCGTTGGTTGCCTCCTGCACAATCGCCTCCACTCGACCCTCCGATCGCCGCGTCCTCGGCTACGCGGGCCACGCGCGATCCGATTCACGCCCCGGAGCCACCGCTCGTCATCGACGGGCAGCAACGAGCTCGGGCTGCTCCTCGACGAGGGCGACGAGCGCGTCGAGCAGACCCGTCGTCGCCGTCCGCCGCCGCGCGATGGCGCGATCGAGCTCCGACGCGCGCCGGTCGCGAGCCGCGCGGATGGCGATCCCGACCCGATCGACCGCGTCGGCGAGGGGCGCGGCCAGCTCGCGCCCGAGGTCGACTTCCCAGCGCAGGAGGCGCGTCGCGACGTCGGTCTCCGACAGCGCCGCACGCGGCAGCTCCTCGAGCACCCAACGATCGAGCGCGGTCCACAAGACGCCGCGCTGGAACGCGAGCACGCGCGCGACCTGCGCCTCCACCTCGCGCGTCCACGACGCGACGGGATCGGCGGCCACGCCCCGCGCGGCCAAGAGCGCCGCGAGGTCGGCCAGCGCACCCTTGCCGGCGGTCTCGCCGGCGACGACGGCCACCAGAGCCGGAGCGGCACGCTCGAGCGCGTCCTCGGCGTAGTCGCGCAGGAACGCGACGTCCTCCGGGCCGAGGGCGTTCTTGTCGAGCGCGTGGCGTCGCGGACGTGCGGTCGCGACGATCTCGGCGGACAGCCTGCCGAAAGCGGTCGCCAGCGCTTCGTGCGCGGGCTTCTCGACGTTGCGCGCGCGCGCGACGAGGACCGCGAGCGCGCGCGCGAGCTGCGGCTCCACCTCGTCGAGCGCACGCAGCTCCCCGAGATGGTGCTCGGCGCTCGCGCCGACCGAGCGTCGCGTCGCGTCGGCCAGCGTGGCGAGGCGGGCGAGCGAGGCGCGGCGCTTGAGCTCGACGCTGCGCCCGAAGACGTGCGTCTCGAGAACCGACTCCATCGTGCTCCACCGGCTGCGCGCGAGCTTCTCGTCGTCGCCCTTAAGCCGCCCCTCGAGCGCGAGGCGCGCGCTCACGATCGTCAGCTCGCTCGGGCCGTCTCTTCCGCTGATCGCGAGCAGCTCGGGCGCGGCGCGCGCGACCACCTCGGCGAGCTCGTTCTCGTCGAGCCGGTCGGCCTTGTTGAGCACCGGCAGCACGGGGACGCGCGCCGCGTGCAGCTTGTCGAGCGCGCGGCGCTCGGTGTCCTTGCCGGCTTGCCCGGCGTCGAAGATCCACAGGACGACGTCGGCCTCCTCCATGGCGCGCTCGGCGAGCGCGCGGTGCTCCGCGTCGAGCGCGTTGAGACCCGGGGTGTCGAGGATCCACACCCGCCGCAGCACGTCGATGGGCGCGAGGATCTCCACGCGCGCGACGGACCGACCTTCGGCCTCCGCGTCCCCGAGGATGGCGCGCAACGCCGCGAAGTCTCCGTCGCGCGTGGAGCCGTCTCTTCGCACGACGCGCACGCGCCGCTCGACACCGTCGCGCAGCACGTTGAGCGTCGCAGTCGTCGGCAGGATGCCCATGGGCGCCACGTCCGCACCCACGAGCGCGTTGATGAACGTGCTCTTGCCGGCGTTGAACTCGCCCATGACCGCCACCAGCAACGGACGATCGAGCTCCTCGCGCAACCACCTCGCGCGAGCCACCTCGGCGTCGGCGCCCGCATCGCGCGCGAGCGACGCCACGCGATCGAGCGCCGCGGCGATGTCGAGCGACGCCGCGCCGTCGCCGTCGGTCGACCGCAAGAAGACGCCTTTGAGCGCAGCGCCCCGCAGAGCGGCGAGCGCGGCGCTCGTCCCGTCGTCCGGTCGGACCGCGACGTCGAGCGCATCGAGCGCTGCGCCTCCGTTGCCGTCACGTAACGCGAGACGGGCTCGCGCGACGGCGACACGGGGCTCGCGCACGTCCGCCGCGAGACCCGAGAGGAGCTCCTCGGCGCGACGGCGGTCGCCACGTGCGAGCGACGCGACGGCCCACGCGCCGAACGCAGCCGAAGACGGCTCCGCCGACGGGATCGACGCACGCGCCTCCGCGAGTCGCGCGAGCGCGTCGGCACGTGCGCCGGAGGCCAGCGTGAGCTCGCCGGCCGGCGCGACGCGAATGGCCTCGTCCAGATCGGCAGGATCGCCGGACGCTGCCCAGGCCGCCTCCATCGCGTCACGCGCCACGTCGGCGTCTCCACGAACGAGCGCCACGGCAGCGCGAACGCGCAGGGCGCGGGCGCCGCCGGCCGACGCCACCGCGCGCACCGCGAGCTCCTCCGCGTCGCCGATCCGCCCTTCCCGCAGTCGAATCGCCGCGAGCAGCGCCACGGCCTGCCCGCGGCGCTCGGCCGCGGCCCGCTCGATCGTCTCGACGAGCGCGTCGGTCGCCGGCACACCGGCGTCCCACGCGAGCGTCGCGAGACGCTCCGCGACGTCGGGAGCGAGGGACGCGACCAGGCCCACTGCGCGCAGCCGTCGCAACGTCACCGTCGCGCCGGCGGCGTCGTGCGCGCGCGCCTGCGCCTCGAGGAGCACCGCGAGCGCGTCGGGCGCGTCGGCGACCACGGCGAGCGCCTTGCGCGCCTCGCGTGCCGCACGATCGGGTCGACCGCGCGCGAGCTCGGCGCGCGCGTAGAGAAGCAGCGCCTCCGCGAGCGGCGCGCCCCCGGCCCGCACGAGCCAGCGCACCGCGTCGCGCGCAGCGTCGACCGCCTCGCTTGCTTCGCCCGCCGCGAGCGCGAGGCGGGCGTGCTGCACGGCGAGCGTCTCGTCACCTTCGTCGAGCTCGCGCGCCGCACGCGCCTCGGTCAGCGCGGCCGCGTGATCACCGAGCCGATGGTGCGCCTCTGCGAGCGCCGCGCGCGCGCGCGACAGGTTCGGCCTCGCGTAGAGGAGCCGGATCAACACGTCGCGCGCCGCGGCTGCGTCCCCCGACGAGAGCAGGCGGTCGGCCTCGTCGAGCTCCGCCCTCGCCTCCTCGGGCAGCAACACCGTGTCGTCGAGCAGGCGCCCTAACCGGTCGAGGAAACCCATCGGCCGCGAATGTACCCGCATCGCCTCGTGCGCGGCGACGTGCCCCGATCCCATCGGCGAACCCTCTTGAAATCGCGACGCGTCTCGGGTGAACGTGGAGGGCTGCTGCACGTCCACGGAGGGAGACGCCATGCAAATCGACTCGTCGGATCTCGCGCTCGAGCGCGTCTATCGCTGGGAGAAGGAACGTCCCACGAGCATCTACATGACGCAGCCGATGGGCGGCGGCGTGGTCCGCGACTTCACGTGGGCCGATACGCTCGACGAGTCGCGGCGCATGGCCGCGCACCTGAAGTCTCTCGGGTTCCCGCCGGGATCGAAGATCGCGATCCTCTCGAAGAACTGCGCGCACTTCATCATGAGCGACCTCGCCATCTGGATGGCCGGGTACGTCTCGGTCGCGATGTACCCGACCCTCTCCGAGGAGACGATCCGCTACATCCTCGATCACAGCGAGTCGAAGCTGCTGTTCGTGGGCAAGCTCGACACGTGGGATCAGCAGAAGGGAGCGGTCCCCGCGGCGCTTCCGTGCATCGCATACCCGCTCGCGCCGAAGACCGACTACCGCGGCTGGGACGACGTCGTGAAGAAGACGGAGCCCATCGCGGGCAGCCCCGTGCGCGACGCCGACGACACCGCCGTGCTCGTGTACACGTCGGGCAGCACCGGCACCGCGAAGGGGGTCGAGCACACGTTCCGGAGCATGGCCGCCGCGCCCAAGGTCATCGCCAAGATCTTCGGCCTCGGCACGGAGGACCGGTACATCTCGTACCTGCCGCTCGCGCACGTGTTCGAGCGCGCGGCCGTCGAGATGATGACGCTCGTCACGGGCGCACGCGTCTTCTTCGCGGAGTCGCTCGACACGTTCGTGCAGGACGTGCAGCGCGCCAGGCCGACGCTGTTCCACTCGGTGCCGCGCCTGTGGCTCAAGTTCCAGCTCGGCGTGTTCTCGAAGATGCCCGAGAAGAAGCTGCGTCTCCTGCTCAAGATCCCGATCGTCGGCGGCGCGGTGAAGAAGAAGGTGCTGACGGGGCTGGGGCTCGATCAGGCGCGTTACGCGGTGACGGGCTCGGCGCCCGTGCCGCCCGAGCTCATCGAGTGGTACCGCGGCCTCGGGCTCGAGCTGCTCGAGGGTTACGCGATGAGCGAGGACTTCGTGTACTCGCACCTGTCGCTGCCGGGCAAGGCGAAGCCCGGCTACGTCGGGCACGTCCTCGAAGGCGCGGAGGCGAAGATCAGCGAGGAAGGCGAGGTGCTCGTCAAGAGCCCGGGCAACATGAAGGGCTACTACAAGGAGCCCGAGATGACGGCGGCCTGCTACACGGCCGACGGCTTCTTCAAGACCGGTGACCGCGGCGAGTACGACTCCGAGGGACGCCTGCGGATCACGGGTCGCGTCAAGGAGCTCTTCAAGTCGAGCAAGGGCAAGTACATCGCGCCCGCGCCCATCGAGAACTTGTTGAACGCGAGCTCGCACGTCGAGATGTCCTGTGTGACGGGCTCGGGGTTGCCCCAGCCCTTCGCGCTCGTGCAGCTCGCGGAGGCGATCCGCGCGGACCTCAAGAAAGGCGCCGCCGACAAGGCCGCCATCGACGCCGCGCTCGCCGCGCTGCTCTCGCAGGTCAACGCGAACGTCGAGGAGTGGGAGAAGCTCGCGTGCCTCGTGGTCCCGAACGACGAGTGGCTCATCGAGAATGGCTTCCTCACGCCGACGATGAAGCTCAAGCGAAGCGTCATCGACGACCGCTACGGACCGCACTTCCCGCGGTGGGCCGAGTCGAAGGTCAAGGTCGTCTGGCACGCGTGACCGACGCTGCTCGTGCGTGTTGACGCCGAGTCGCGGAGCGGCAGACCATACGCGGCCATGTCCGCAAACGCACCGAAAGCACCTCTTCAGGCGCGGGTGGTCGCGCCCGGTCCCGAGGACCGCGCGTTCGAGATCTTCACCGAAGCCTTCGGCGAATGGTGGCCGCTCCAGACGCACTCGGTGTTCGGCAAGTCCGCCAAGACTTGCGTGTTCGAGGCCCGCGTCGGCGGCCGCATCTTCGAGCGTCACGAAGACGGCCGCGAGTCGGTGTGGGGCAACGTGCTCGAGGTGTCGGCGCCCTCGAAGGTGCGATTCACCTGGCACCCGGGTCGCGAAGCCGAGACCGCGCAGGAGATCACCCTCCGCTTCGAGAAGATGATGTTCGGCACGACGGTCACGCTCGAGCACGACAAGTGGGAGAAAGCAGGCGCCGCCGCCACGCAGCTCCGCGCGAGCTACGACCGCGACTGGCCCGGCGTGCTCAAGGCCTTCGTCGAGCGCGTGGGCAAGCGCTGACCCGGCCCGCGAAGCCTCTCAGGCCGGATCGTCCACGAAGAGCTCGGAGGCGCGACGCCGCCTGGGAATCGCGCCATCGCGCGAACGAGCAGGTCGGCACGACGAGAGTCCCCGAGCCATCGCAACGCGTCGACCACGGCCGCCGCGTAGTCGCCGGTGTGATTCGAGAAGCATTGGTGGAATTCGAGCGAGCTCGCGGGGCGCAGTGTGACGTCCCCGTGGGCACCGACCCCATCGACGCTCTGCGTGATTTTCGCAGGGGGGCTAGGCGCCCCCCTGCAACCCCCGTCCTTTCGACTCCCGATTTGTCGCCGCGAATTCGTCGAGCGCTCGCCCCTCACCCCGACCCTCTCCCCATTCGGGGAGAGGGGGCCTGGTCCCGAATTCACCGGCTCACGCGGCGGCGACGGGGCCGACGGGCTCCAGGACCCAGCGGTCGTAGGTCGCGTCGCGGTCGGCCACGCGCACGTCGATGGCGTCACCGACGCGCACGCGCACCTGACCGGAGTCGCGGTCGCGCAGCACGACGCCGAGCTCGTCGGGCACCAGCCAGGAGCGCCAGACGCGGCCCGCGTCGCGCAGGTAGATCTTCACGTCGATGCCGGGCGAGTCGAGTTGCACGTGCAGCTTGCCGCCGCTGACGCCCATGACGGTGCCGGTCCAAGTCGTCCGCTCGTTTCGTCCCTTGCGCAGCTCGGGCGAGAAGAGCGAATCGATGACCCGACGATTGACCAGGTCGGTGATCTTCCTCTGGGTCGCTTTCGAGCGATTCGCCGCCTCGACGACGGCGGCACGAATGGCCTCTTCGTCGCCGCGCTCCGCCGGGCGCGCGAGCAGCTGCATCGCCTCGCCGTGCAGATAGATCCCGACGATCTCGCGCATCGGAGCGGAGAATCGCGCGTAGGGCTCGAGCCCGACGCCGTGGTGAATCGCCGGCTGCGTCGCGTAGGTGGAGCGCACGTTGACGAGAATCGCCTGGCGCTGAATCGCCCGCGCGATGCGCGCATGTGGACCGTCGGCGGGTAATCGCGCGACGTAGAGCGCGAGGCTCTGCGACTCGTCCCATTGCCATCGCGCGGAATCGAGCCGATGGACCTCGGCAATCGTCGCGATGGCCGAACGGAGAGACGCGACGCGCTCGGGATCGGGCGCCTCGTGGACGCGGTAGACCGGCTGCACCCAGGGCATGCCGGCCTCGCGCAACAATCGCGCGCCCTCGCCATTGCAGAGCAACGAGATCTGCTCGTTCCAGAGCTCCACCTCGTTGCGCACGCTGTCGAGCACGACGAAGCCGGTTCCTTCGGCCCCGCCGGCAAGGCGCGCCGCGTCCCCGCTGCGCTGCGGCGCATCGCGCGACCCGCCGCTCCCCGCGCCGTCTCCCGCACCGCCGATGCGCACCTCCATCTCGCGGCGCCGATACCGGACGACGTCTCGCTCGGCGGCCTCGCGCAATCGCGCGCGACCGACGTCGCGGAGCGCGCGAAGGCTCGGCTCCATCGGGCTCCCTCGCAAGGCGCTCGACGCGGGGTCGTCGACGAGCTGCTGCACGTCCGCGAACGAGAGCTTGGCGCGACTGCGGATCCGCGACCGGACGAGCGTCGTGGACAGACAATGGCCACCCGAGTCGAGCTCCATGTCGAACACCAGCGCGCGACGCTCGACGCTCGGCCCGAGCGAGACGAGATCCTCCGAGAGCGCCCGCGGCAGCATCGGGATCGACAATCCGGGCATGTAATAGCTGGCGCCGCGGGCGAGCGCTTCGGCCCACAATGCGCTCGTCCGGGGCACGAAGTGCGCGGCGTCCGCGATGGCGTAGCGCACGTTCCACCCTCCGCGCGTCTCGCCGATCCAGATGGCCTGATCGAGATCGCGCGAGGTCGGCGCGTCGATGGTGACGTACGGGACGTCGGTCTGGTCGCGGAGCGACGCGTCGTCGATCGACGGCGCGCGCTCGATCGCCGCGACCTCGCGCAGGACCGATTCCGGGTACACGACGGTCACGCCGGAGCTCCCGGCGATCTCGTGGAGAGTCGCCGTCGCCGTCCCGGGCTCGGCGAGCACCTTCACGACGCGCGCTCGGCTGCCGTCTGCGCGCACCAGCACGACGGCTCCATTGCGGCCGCGCCCTGCGAACGGACGCTTCTCGCCCCCGACGAGCGCGACCGCCTGGTCGCCCTCGACACGAGCCACCCAGGGATCGTTCGGCTCCGTCACGAGCGCGCGAGCCTACAACGACGC
>JADZFZ010000350.1 GCA_020854145.1 Deltaproteobacteria bacterium
CGCAGCGCGCGCGGTGCGTCCGTGGCGGGCTGGGCCCGGCGGAGGAGGAGGGATTCGAACCCCCGGGCACCTTACGGAGCCTGCGGTTTTCAAGACCGCTGCCTTAAACCACTCGGCCACTCCTCCAGAACGGCTCCATCTCTTAGCAGCTTCCCGCTCGCAAGTCCCCGCATTCGCTGGGCTCGTAACCCGTCGGAATCACGTCGTTGTCGTCCTCCCACCCGGCCAAGCCGGACGCTCCCGCCCCGGACGGCAACAACCCCCCGACGGCACTCCACGACCCTCCACAGACAGCGACGGCACCCCCGTCGTGGTAACGGCCGTGGTAACGAATGTGGGGTAAACGGAAAGAATGGGCGCCCCGCCCGTTCCGCCGACGCGTTCTTCGGTCAGCCAATTTCCTGGACAAGTGTTCTCCAAAATCCCCTTGCGCATGCTGAACCGATGGTCATCCTGCCCATCCCGTGCAGGAGCGCGGGAAAGTTGGGAGTGGCGGGACAATGGCAGACTTGCAGAAGTATTTCGAGCAGTTCCACACCGCGATCGCGGTTCGGCGGTCGCAGGAGAAAGCAATCCTCTCGGAGAAGCGGGAGCGCGTGCTGCGGCGACTGAGCGACGGCATCGCGCGGCAGCGGGAGCAGGGCATCGCCATCCCCTCCTACCGGACGAAGAACCAGGGCAGCTACCGTATGGGGACAGGGATCCGTCCGAAGGATCAGGACTACGACATCGATGTCGCCGTCATCTTCGACCTCGCTCCAGCCGACCACCCTGACCCCGTCGTCGTCAAGTCATGGGTGATGGATGCGCTCGAAGGACATACGAAACGCGTCGAGATGCGCAGGCCGTGCGTTACCGTTTTCTACCAAGCGGAGAACGAGCCCATCTATCACGTCGATCTCGCCGTGTACGCCGAGGGCGGCGACGACGAGAAGATCTACCTGGCGTTGGGCAAGCCCGAGTCAGCGCCGGAGTTTCGTGTGTGGCAGGAATCGGATCCCGAGGCCCTCATCGCGATCATGGATTCCCGGTTCGCGGACTCGGCAGACGGCGCGCAGTTCCGGCGCTGCATCCGCTACCTGAAGCGGTGGCGCGACGAGAACTTCGTCAGCAGCGGCAACGGTGCTCCCCGGGGAATCGCTTTGACCGCGTGCGCGCTCCGCTGGTTCACGACGGCATCGACGCTCGACGCCTTCCGCAACACGCGTTCGTACGACGACCTCACGGCGCTTGCCCGCCTCGTCCGCATGACGCTGGGCGCGTTCACGAGCGTCTACGACGCGGAGACGCAGTCGTGGGTGCAGCGGCTCTCCGTGGCGCTGCCGGTACCGCCGGGCAACGACCTCTTCGAGCGCATGACGAACGGCCAGATGGTCACGCTCCACGATCGGCTGGACAAGCTCTGGAACGCTCTCGACCAGGCGTCCCGCGATCCCGATCCCCACACAGCGGCAGCCACCCTCCGGAAGGTACTGGGTGAGGACTTTCCGGTGCCTGACAAGGCAGAGACCGCCGACAAGCGAGCCCCAGCGATCGTCAGCTCGGGCAACTCGGGGCTTCACGATGGAGACACATCGCGACGACGTCCTGGATGAAGTCTGCGGCGCCGGATTCCTGACCCGGCCGCGCCGCCTCCCCGCCGACGCTCTCAGCGAACCGTGGGCGAAGACTCGTGCGATCCAGGCCGCCATCGAGGGCAGCGTCGGCGTGGCGGGCACCGACGTCGGGCTCCGTGTCGGGCTCGGGCGCCGATTCCCGTTCGAATTGCCCCACGTGTTCCTCGCGCACCCCTCAGCCCACCCATTCCTGCCACACATCGACGAGCACGGCTGGGTCTGTTACCAGGCCACCGAGGGGCTCGTCCTGCGGACGTCTGCTCCCGTTCACATCGTCGAGGACGCGCTCGCGATGGCGGTACGGACACTCGATGACGGGCTGGCCGGCCGCAACTGGCTCGACGTCTACGACGAGCTCGAAGCGTACTGGCGCCAGTACGGCATTGACGGCCTCGTGCGCTGCTACGTTGAGCCCGACGCTGCCTATCGGGCGATCGCCGTCGGTTTCGAACGACGCGAGTTTCGCTACGTCGCCGACACCGTCGATGATGTGGTCGCGTTCGAGGGGCCGACGCAGAAGCTCGCCGCCCCTCGACGCGGCGTTTACGTCCCTCTCACACGAAGCGTCTTGTCTGAGCGGATCGACCCGCGCTCGTTCGCCGATGCAGCCTTCACCCGAGCGTACGTTCGGCGGCATGTTGAAGCCGCGATGCTGGCCCGCTTGGACAGGTGTGGATTGGGCGACGCTCCTTGGCCCTTTGTGGTCCTGGGCGTCCCCCGACCGACGAACGGCAGATCGCTCGTCGGGCTGCACTACGAGCATGTCCAGGGCGGACATCCGCTCGGCGCCGGCACCACAACACATCCGGTGCGTCTCGTCCCGTTCGACCGGCGCGATCCCCGCAACCTGCGAGCGCGAGGAGGCGCCGTGACAAAATTCGGCAACACGCGAATCGCCGTGATCGGATGCGGCTCAGTCGGTGGCCACGTGGCTCTGGCGATCGCTGCTGCTGGCGTGGGGAACATCACCCTGGTCGACCCCGACAAGCTGAAGACCGAAAACGTCTTTCGCCACGTGCTTGGAAAATCCGCACTTGGCAAATACAAGGTCGACGGCGTCAAGGCAGAGCTCGAGCAGAAATTCCCCTACCTGAATGTCCGCGTCCTGCGCGAGCACGCCGATGAAGCTATTGAACACCGCACCCTTGATCCCGGCAAGTTCGATCTCGCGATCGTGACTATCGGCGATATCACCACGAGCCGCCGCCTGAACAGGCAGCTTCAGCAGCATGGTACCGCAACGGTGTTCACGTGGCTCGAGCCGCTCGGAATCGGTGGGCACGCGCTGCTAACCCACGTGACCGACGGGCCCGGGTGCTACGAGTGCCTCTTCCGAGACCCCGATGGGGAAGAGGTGCTTTCCAACGCGGCAGACTTTGCCGCCGCCGGACAGACCTTCGCCCGTGATCTGACCGGCTGCGCCTCCGTCCACACGCCCTACGGCGCCCTTGACGCGATCCGCACCGCCGAGAACGCGACCCGCCTGGCGGTTGGCGCCCTGCTTGACACCTACGCGGATCATCCGCTCCGCTCTTGGAAGGGCGACCCGGCAGAATTCCTCGCACGCGGCTTCAAGCTCAGCCCGCGTTTCGCGCTCGAGGAGTCGAGACTTCGGGAAACAGCAACTGTATTTCACAACCCGCGTTGCCCCATATGTGCACTGCACGCGTAGGCGCGTTGGTCTTCCGCGCCCCATCGGATGGACGCATCAAGCTCGACCGCTGCGTCGTTGGACGGCTTCGCGAATTCGCGCAGCGTGACCCACGAGCGCTGGAGGCCGGCGGCGTACTCCTCGGCCGACACATCTCCGGGTCAGGTGACATCGTCGTCGACGAGGCCACCACACCGCAGCCAGCGGACCGCAGGACGCGGGCATCGTTTCATCGCAGCCGTGAGCAGCACCAGCGACTCATCGTGGACGCACACACCCGAAGCCAGGGTACCTGCGGCTACCTGGGAGAGTGGCACACCCATCCGGAGCCGAGACCATCACCATCTGGAGTTGACCTCCGCGACTGGCGGCGCAGGCTGCGAGCGGATGCGGTGGATGGCCGACACGTGCTTTTCATCATCGTAGGGACAGTCCACGTCTGTGTCTGGCGTGGAGATCGAGACGCGAACGAGATCGAGCAGCTGGAGGCGATCGATGTCATCGACGACGATTCCGCCCAAGACGGTAGTTGCACTGTGGACGCGGGCGGGCGGGAGATGTGAATACGAGGGTCACAATGAATTGCTTTGGCGCGACGACCTGACCAGCGCCGATATCAACGTCGGCCTCATCGCCCACATCGTCGCCGATAGCCCGGATGGTCCTCGAGGCGACCCCGTCCGCTCTCCGCAACTGGCGAAGAAGCTCTCGAACCTCATGTTGCTCTGCCACGCGCATCACCGGCTGATCGATATCGATGATGTTTCGGGCCATCCCGAAGATCGCCTGGTGGCAATGAAGCGAGCGCACGAAACTCGAATCGAGCGGCTGACGAGCATTGGTCCCGAGATGCGGACGCAGATCGTCTCGTTCCGGACGGTCATCGGGGAGCATCGAACGAGCCGGGATAGCGCGGCGATGCGTGAGGCTGTTGCCGTGTCTCGCTACCCGGTTCCGGAGGAACTGCATCTCGATCTCACCCTGGACGCCCTCACCGAGAGAGATCCGGCATTCTGGCAGGCAAATCGTCGGGAGCTTGAGAGCCTGTTCGACCAGCGGCTGCGCTGGCGTCTCGCCGAGGCCGGTGCGCACTTCTCGGTTTTCGCCTTGGCCCCCATCTCTCTCCTTATTGCCTTCGGTCGGCTGCTCGGCGACAAGACCGCTGCTGATGTCTACCAGAAGCACCGCGTGCCCTGCGGCTGGCAGTGGGCAATGGATGCTCCGCCGCTCGAGTATCACATCAAGCCGCCCGACGCGGCCGGGTCGGCTGCCGATGTCGTCATCGTGCTATCGGTCACCGACACGGTCCAGACCCCGCACGTCGATGCCTTCGCACCGCAAGAATGGCCGCGTTACCAACTCCGGATTGACCACCCACGGTTGGACATCGTTCGCTGTCCCGACGATGTCGCGCGATTCCGAGGAAAGTGGATCGAACTGCTCTCGACGATCCGCGCGACGCATCATGTGCACGCGCCCCGCCTGCACATCTTTCCCGCGATACCGAACTCCCTTGCTGTGGAGCTCGGTCGATCGCTCTTGCCGAAGGCACACTCGCCGCTCCGCATCTACGACCTCAACGGTGACCGCGACGGCTTCGTCTTCACGCTCGAGCTCTGACCTCACCCGCTCGGCATCGGTCTCCGCAACCCACCCGACTTCCAGGGATTTGGGACGCCATGGTGTTGGAGGTATTTCTCGATCGTTTTCGGGTCGTATCCGGTTGCTTGCACGGCGGCGCGCCGACTCCGGAACTGCCGCGTAATCTCGATCCAGTCTTCCCGCGTGAGCTTCGCCGCGGGTGGCGACTCCGCGGTGGCCTCGATTGCCTCGGCCCGTCGGTTCTCCGACGCAGACAGGAGCGCGGTGGCTATGCGCTCACGAACGCGGGCGAGGCCTCCCGCGCGCGCATCGTCGCGAACTTGGTCAATCCACGTCGGCGCGACGAGCTTGACGATGTTGAAGAGCGCCACGAACGCAGAGCCGAGCTCGCCAGCGGTTGCCGATCGAAGGAGCGGCAGACCGTGAATCTCTCGCAGCAGACGCAGAAACGGGTGGGTGTCCAGCGCGGCGTGACGGTGCTCCGTATCGATCTCGTGTCCGAGGTGGTGCCAGCGAGCATCGGCCTGCTGCTGCGCGGCCCGGACATGAGCGGCAACAACCTCGGGAACTGGGCCCGCGCCGACTCGCTTCCAGAACGACCGGGCGAGCTCCGCTTGTCGTCGCGCCCGATCCAGATCGAGGAGACGCGCGACAGATCCCACCGTTTGACGGTGTTCCGCCGAGCTGTCGTCGAGTAGCGTCAAGAACTTCCCGATGGTCTGCAGCTCCTCATTGGGCGGGAGGGCAATCGAGGTCAGCGAGGCGTTGATTTCTGAAACGCGCCACGCCACGTGCTCGCCGATCAACCCCTGACCGTCGACATCGTCGAGAAGGAATCCGAGTGCTCGGCCGGCTAACGGTAGTTCGAGATAGGCGCGCTGGATGTGGGCTGGGAGATGCTCCAGGCGGATGGTGTCTCCCGCCGCGACGGCGATCGCTTCGTCAATCACGCCGACGAGCTCCCGGAGGTTTCCGGGCCACGTGTGAATCGCGAGGGCGTCTCGCGCCGAGCGCGTGAGCGGCGGATCTGCGGCGTGATGACGTTCCTTGAGCAGCTCCGGCAGCACGTCGTCGAAGAAGCCCTCTCTGCAGCGCAGCGGTACCAGGCGCAGACCCGAGCCCGACCGAAGCCGGTGCAGCAGGTCCTCTCGAAATCGGTTCTCGCGAACCTCAGTCGCGAGGTCGCGAAGTGTGGCGGCGATCACGCGAACCGTCAGCGGGCGTGGCGTGTTCTCGCCGAGCCTCGACACCGAGTGCGTCTGGAGAAATCGGAGCAGGCGGAGTTGAGCGTCTTTGGGAAGGTCGCCCACCTCGTCGATCAGCAACGTCCCACCGTTCGCCAGCTCCAGACGACCCGGCCGATCCCGGTTGGCGCCGGTGAAAGCACCTCGGGCGTGTCCGAATAGCTCGTCGTTGATCATGTCAGTCGACATGCCCGCGATCTGCACGATCTCGAACGGCGCTTTCGTGCTGCCGACAACCCGCGCCCAGATCTGATGGATGGCCTCGGCGAGTAGTTCCTTTCCCGTTCCCGTGTCCCCCTGGATGAGGATAGGGAGGAATCGGTCGCCGTACCGCGGGTCGTTGCTCTGAGCTGCCGCGAAGTCGCGGGCCTTGGAGAGCTCGAGCAGCGTTGCCAGATCCGACACTTTGATCGCATCGAATGCGCGTTCTTCGGCTCGCCGCTCCAGCAACCAATGTTTGCACTCGGCAACGTGATCCGCGTCGTACCCGAGCGGCACGAATCCGTCCGTTCCGCGCGCGCGAGCTGCAAGCTCAGCACCCGCCTGCAGAGGACGGGTTGACGCGGCGGCGTCCTTCCACCCCTCACGTAGACCCTCGCGACGTCCGAAGCCGAACAGATGCGCCAGATCGCACCCGGCGGTTGGCGCCCGAGCTCGAATCGCGGCGCGGAGGTGCCGGCGGAGGTGGAGCACGACCTCGCTGTCGAGAGCGCCTTCCGGGAGTCGTTCGTCGATGCGGATCACGCTGGTAGCGCGTGGATCGCGACCGTCGGTTCGCCGTTCGCGTCGTAGACCGCGCGGACGCGCCAGCCCCGCGCCACCTTGTTCACGCCGTGGGCCGCACCCGCGACCAACCCAACGCCGCCGCCGGCGACCGCGCCCGCGAGCGGCCTACCGAACGCAAGCCCGACAAGGCCGCCGACGCCTGCACCGATCGCGGCGCCGCGGAGGCCTGAACTCGCCGTGATCGTGAGGTAGTCCACGAGCTCGGGTGCGCTCCCGGGGTCGAACACGATCCGATACCCCGCCGATGTGACGACGTGCTCCAGGACTTGCCGGGCCAGCGTTACTGCATGGAGGCCACGCAGAAGGACAGCACCCTCCGCGTCGATCCGCGCGAGTACGAGTGAAACAGATGGGTTCATAATTCCTCCTGGTTGCCGCGAAAGCACGCATTGTGCCAATGCCTTTTGCTCTTGAGCAGCGACAGTCCAGCACCGCGTCCATGCCACGAACTGGGAGGGGCTATCGGATTCTGTCGGAATCCGGCGGAATCGTCAACGCGTTCAACCAGGTCCAAACTCCTTCTGGGTCCGCGGTACGCTCACGCGTGCGGCGTGTATTCGCTAGACATCTTGGAGAGCGTCCTCGCGCGGAACGGGCCAGCCGGCGTGAAGCAGCCGCTGCACGTCGAGGCCGCGCAGTCGCTCGCGGGCCTCGCTGAATTCGCAGCCGTTCGGTGGTCGTGGTGGGCGCGCCATTCGGTCGATCTCGTCCGCGCGCTTCCGGGCGGCGACATCGTGGGGCTCCGCGGACCAGACGACCTGCTCGTGGCGGAGGTCTTCGAGCACGGTGCGGTTCACTGCGTCCCGCCACCAGGCGCGGCGTGGCAGTCGGGAAGCGCCTTCATGCTCTTCCAGGAGCGTTTCAAGACGGTGCTCGTCGGGGCTGGCGCGGACACTCGCTTCGCGCATGCGCTGCTCGGGGCACTGAACGAGATGGCGAGCAACGCCGTCGAGTACGCCTCGGCCCCGCTGTGCCCGATCGCGACATACGAAGTGCGTGACGGGTCGTGGTGCTTCAGCGTCACCGACGTTGGCTGCGGCGTGCTGCGTACCCTGCGCCGCAACCCGTCGTACACCAACCTCTCGGATGACGTGGACGCGCTCCGTCTCGCCGTGCAGGACGGCATCTCGGCGACGGCGTCGCCCACGCGCGGGTACGGCTTCACGCACGTATTCCGAGCGCTCGTCAATCGGATGTGCGCGATCCGGTTGCGGACAGTTGGCGCGCGAGCCGCGTGGTCAGGCAGGTCGCCCGCGGCACACCTGCTCGGTCTCTCCCCGGCTCCCGTCCGTGACGGGTTCCACGTCGCCGTCAGCGGTCGGATCGGCTCGACTTGACCGGGACGATGATCGTCACTATCGTCAGTGACGATGGCGAGACAAGGCGTGATCCTGGTGACGAGGCTCCTTGGGAGGACCGTGCTCGCCGGTCGCGCGGCGGGTCAGGCGGACAAGCACAAGCTCGAGACCGCCGCGCTCGCGGCGGTGATCGACGGCCGCGTCGCCTTCGACCTGGGCGGCGTCGAGGCGCTCTCGTCCTCGTACTTCGACGCCGCGATCTGGCCGCTATGGAAGAGTCACGAGGTGTTTCCGTCGCTGAGCAACGTTCCGCCGGTCGCGGTCGACGATATCAAGATCGTGCTCGCGGCGTCGGGCGGCGCGGTGTGGTGCACTGGACCCGGGAAGCCGCAGCTTCTCGGGGAGCTCGATCCCTCGCTCGCGACGACCCTCGATCGCATTGTGCGCGTCGGCGAGTTGTCCGCGTCCGACCTCCTCGAGCTTGACCGCCGGATCGGCGCGACGGCGTGGAGCAACCGGCTCGCGTCTCTCTACGAGCTCCGTCTCGTTCGTCGTCGGAAGGACGGGCGTCGGCTGCTGTACCGGCCCGCCTGGAAGGAGTAGCTGTCGTGGGCGAAGACTTCGTCAAGCGTCGCAACGATCGATTCGTTCGCCACCGAGAGGCGTGTTTCGCGGCGCAGTCCAGCCCGGACCTCTTCTCGGCCGTCCCGCCGGAGGCCGTCGTGACGGTCCTCGCGACCGCGATCGCCGAGGTGCAGGAATGCCGCGAGCTGTGGACGCCGAACGTTAACGCGCCCGGTCCGATCGATTTCTACGATGGCGACATCGCCGTGGTCCGCGTCGAGGGAGCGGATGCCGACCATCTTCGCGCTCGAGATGACGACGCGCCGATGGTCGCGCAGGTTCTCCAAGTCGACCGAGAGCATGGCCTCGTCGAGCTCAAGGTGACGAGCACGTCATGAGCGCCGCCGAGCAGGCAAAGAAGCTCGCGATGTTTCGGCTCGACGGTGGGACGATCAGCGTCGGGTGCGCGCGCTGCCCGCTGCTGAGCGAGTGCGGCGGCTACACGCGCCAAGGCGGCGCCTGGTCGTGCATGGACCAGTGCGCGACCTGCGACAAGACGACGTGTGACCTCGTCTGTCTCAAGAAGCCCGACTTCGCTCGCGCCCTGCTGGAGGTCGGCGGATTCGGTCATCGTGGCATTCCTCATCTCCTCCAACCCGAGGGCCCGATTCCGCGCTACGTCCCGGCTCTCCAGCACGGCATCGGTGATGACGTGCCGCTCGACTGGGCGGCGATACCGCTCTCGTCGCTGATGAGGTTTCGGCGCGGCACGTATCGGCCGACCGCGACCTCTGCATTGGAGCTCCGGGCAGCGTTCGGGTTGCCCTCGCACGCGCGCCTGATCCTCCTGGGGACGGGCAAGGATCGCGGGATTGAGCAGTATTGGCGCTGGCACCGGATGCATGGAACCCCCGCAGCGCTCGCCATGTTGGGCTTCACATGCGGGGTCGTCCCCAACTACTCCCTGTTCCTGGAGGATCCCAGACCGCAGCACCTGTTCAACCGCAAGCGGTCACTGCTCTGCGCCGCCGCGTGGAGCAAGTCCGGCATGCCGGCGATTCCCTATCTCCAGGCTGTCGCGCCCTTCGACTGGAGGTTCTGGGAGTCCTTTCTTCACGAGCACGACGAGATCGTGAGCGTCGCGAAGGAATTCCAAACAGGTCTCGCCCTCCAGGAACGCGGGCAACTCGCCATCGACAACCTCGCACGACTCCAAGACCAGCTCGGCAGGCGTCTCCATCTCTTCGCCATCGGCGGCGCGCAATATCGGTCGGATATCGCCCGCCGCTTCGACGCGTGGACGGTGATCGACTCCACGCCGTTCATGAAAGCCGTCAAGCGCCGAGTCGCCACGCGACCTACCCGAAGAATCACGTGGCTCCCCGCGGTCGGCGAGAACGTCGTCGAATTGCTCCTCACCAACGTCGGCCAGTACACCGAGTGGCTCTCGCGTGCTGATCTGGATGGCGGCAACTGCGACCGTCGGCGGCCGACCGCGTTCCGTGGGCAATGAGCCCACGTAGACACGCGCGATGCGCCCTTGACGGATGCCCAATAACGCTCTGCCGAGCCGAAGGCTTTATGAACCTCCCGCGGTCTCTGGTGACCGAAGAGAGGTAGTGCTGTTCTAATGGCTCGACGGACGCGGGAAGTGCGTGTGCGCCTGACGCGCGATGAGGAAGAAAGGGTCAGGCGGGAGGCTGCCGATCGCGGACTACCGATGAGCGCATACGTTCGTAGCCGCGTGCTGCCTGAGCGAGCAGCCACGACGATCGGTCTCGACAACGCCGGTCGGCCAGGTAACGACGCCGATGTTCGCGGGCTGATCGAGGAGGTGCTCGTGTCCATCGACGACCTCCGCGACTTCCTCCGCCGAAGTCGAGCTGAGGAGTCGAGGGAACGCGACCGCGAACAGCCCGGAGGACGCAACAGGATTCGGTGGCCCGCGCGTGACGACCGTGAGCTGGAGGATTCGATCCCGCATCGGCAAGACGATGAGGCCGAGAAGTAGCGCGCCACCCGCGAGCCGATTCACCCGTTCCGTGCTCTCGTCTACGGGCAGTCTCAGATTGAGACGCGGACGGAGACGGCCTGTCTCAGCGAGAGACGGTCAGGTGGTGTCGCGGGGTGGCCATTCGATCCGCCGTCGAGGGGGAACCGCTGGGGGCGGAGTGTCCAGCTCGTCGCGAGTTGCCGGTGAGACCAGCTGTCGGACGGCTCGTTGATCTGGAATCGTGAGCGCGGTCTTGCCGAGGATCGCCTCGTAGAGCTCCGCGACGAGGCGGTGCGTCTTCTCCGCGAGAGCCGCAGTCTGTCGCGCCATGATCGCGGTTCGTTCGGGACCGAAGAGGCAGGCGCGCACGAACTCGCCTTGCCGCGCGTAGTTGCTTTCCGCCATCAGCCGGCGGAGTTGTTCGTGGTGTTCCTTCGTGAGCCGGACGCGTGCTTCGTGGGTGAATCGTTGCGTTCCCATGCACCATGTTCGGTGTGTGCTTGTTCATAAGCCTTGTCGGCCGAACAGCGGACACTGGTCATGCCGCACCGCAACAATTATATACGAGTCTGATCTTCCGTCTTTCCACGGAATGGCCACATCCAGAATGCGCGGACGAAACGTCCGACGACCAACGGCCAAACAAGACGCGCAAATTCTGCCTCCGTAGCATGATAGCGGGGCGGAAGTCGTGATTCGCGTGTTCTTGTGCACTTGAGCCTGTTTTGGGTAGTTGCCTCCCTATCACGGAGGCCGCGTTCTGGCCGCGCGTGCATTTCAAGATGCGGCGCGCGCGATGGTGTGGCTGAGAAGCTTGGAGGTGATTCCGTCATGCCATCAAAGGAAGTGTTTTACGCGTACGGTCCGCGGCTCGCGAACGAGGAACGCCTGATCGACACGTGTCCCACCACGGTGCGGAACCGGGAGGTCATGCGCGCGTTCTTGGAGTTCAATCTGGCGCGCGGCCTGTCGGTGATGCGTGCGGTGCGGCTCGCCCAGGCCGCGCGGCAGGTCGCTCTCGTGCTCGGGCGGAACTTCGAGGGCGTCACCCGCGTGGACATCCAGCGCGCGGTGGTCGCGATCAGCGCGCGGCCGGACTGGAGCGGGTGGACGAAGCAGTCCCTCCGCGTGACCCTGCGATTGCTCTACAAGTACCTCGCCGGCACGCGCGAGGTGCCGGAGCTGGTGGCGTGGGTCGAGACGCGGCTCCGCCGTGACGAGCAGCAGCGCACGTACCGGGAGGAGGAGCTCCCGGTTGAAGTCGACTTGCAGCGCGCGCTGGCCGTGGCGCGGACGCCGCTCGAGGTGACGTTCGTCAGCGTGCTCGAGGAGTCCGGCGCGCGCCCGGGAGAACTGCTCTTGCTCGACCGGCGAAACGCGACGTTCGAGCGGGACGTCGCGATCTTGGAGGTGAACGGCAAGACCGGCCCGCGCGAGATCCTCCTGGTCCGCAGCGCGCGTGTCCTGGCCGCGTACATGGAGGCCACGAGCGACGGCGCGACACCCGACACGCCGCTCTGGCGAACCGCGGGCAGCACGTACCCGTTCCTGACCGCGGAGAGCATGCGCGCCATGCTCCGCCGCCTCTACCGCGAGGCAGGCATCCCGAAACGCGCGCTCGCCTACCTGTGGCGGCACGCCCGGATCACGAACAACGCGAAGAACGGCATGACCCACGCGCAGCTCTGCACCTACTTCGGCTGGAAATACTCGAGCCCCATGCCCGACCGGTACATCCACATGACCGCGCGCAGCATCGAGCCCGTAATCCGGCACCTGCACGTGCGGCCCGACCACCACGCGCGGCCTCAGCTCGTAGGACGCCCGACGGGTCCGCCACCGGACTGATCCGAGATCTCGAACGTCCTCGGGACTGACGCAATTTGTCAGCACGGACGGCAAGGACCCCGGCCGGCTGCCCGAGTGATCGCTCCGGTCGGAGCCCTGCCAACCTGGTAAGCCCCTGCTACGCTGGCAAGCATGGACGACGCGGAACGCTTCGGCGATGTCTTTCGCGCGCACGGAGGCGCCCTCGATTTGACCCAGCTACCTCCCCCGATGTCGATCGGGCTAGGTGAACAATTGGCGTTCCTCCGCGCTGCGGCGCCCGACGTGACATCGGGATTCATCTTGAATCGAGCGTTCAATGCCGTTGCGTCGCTACGCGATGGCAGAGAGTTCCTCGGTATATTTGTGGGCGCGCCGCTGCTACTTGCGCGATTCGCGTATTGCTTTCTCTCAGATCCGTTCACTCTCACGCAGATTGGTGACTCGTCCGCCGAGTCCGTCCGTTACGACACCATCGCTGCGCTGCGCCAGCGCAAGTGGCCTATCGAAGGGCCCTGGGAATATCTTCCTCGTGATACTCTCCGCTTTCACGCGGCCCAGCAGCTCTGCTTCTGCATGAATCTCGTGCTCTTCTTCCACGAAATCGGCCACATTGAGCTTTGTCATCTCGAGTACTTGGAGCGCGAGACTGGAGTGCGGGACTACGTTGAAATGCGAGCGTCTTCCGCGTCACAGGAGGAGGCGCTGATAGTGAGAACTCTCGAATGGGACGCTGACCACACAGCGCTCTTGTCCAGCTTGAAGGCATGGAAGTGGTTCTGTCGACGATACGACTACTCCGCCATCTCCGCGCTGGGCGTTGCGAACGCGTGGTGGACGGCTGTGCAGCTGCTGTTCTGGACGATGGCTTTTGCCGACCCCCATGACGAGGGCCGCCCACCCACCCACCCGTCACCGTGGACACGCATCGTCAATGCTCGCATGGTCGCCCAGTCATTTGGTTTCGTTCCCGAACTCGAGTCCCAGCCCGTGACGGGGAGCGCCGATGGAGTGCTGGACTGGCTCCTTCGACATCGCCTCTACGACGTGGGCATGGTAACGGCCGCCGCCGGCCCCAAGAGCGTGAACGCAGTGGTGCAAGAGCTTGCCGAGATTGGCGACTGCTACCGTGCGATTGTGGACCGGCTTGGGCGTTTCCAGGAGGCGCGTGAGAAGCGGACTGGACGCAGGATCCAACGTCCACCGTTGGGCACTCCCATCGCATGAGATGAGTGCACGGACGACAGCGGGGCGTCAGCAGTTGCACAGCCCCCGACGGGTTTGTCGTCGACGAGCACGGTGTGTCCGCGCGCGGTGCGCGTGGTGTCCAGCTCCTCATCGTCGTTGATGGGACGTTCTGTCCACGGGAAAGACGCGCTGGTACTTATGCCTTGTGGTTGGACGGCCGCCGGTCGCAGTGTGCAGAGCAGTCACTGCTCGACGCAGCCAGGCTCCCACTCCAGCGTGAACTTCGATCCCTCACGTGGAGTAACTCTGCATTCTCTCAGTAATTCAGACGTCCGCACGTCGCCAGGCCAACCCAGCACCAGCGCAGTGCCGACTAGAATCTTGAAACCCCACATGTACCCAAACGCTTCCTTGAGCGTATCTGCTAACGCGGCAAGTACAGCTTCATCTCCGGCACCAATGATGGCAATGAACCGTCCAACCAGTTCGAATCCATCGTTATATAGCGCGTGACCGTCGAGGCGTGTCCCACCATCTCGAATGAGCTCAGCCAAGATTTGCCTGCCCGGCCAAGCTGTTCCAAGTCTCGTTGCTGGACGGAAAATGCCATCGGGAACTTCATGTGCGCAGTCGAATCCCTCGGTCATGTTGGTCGAGAAAGCCAGGAGATAATCATACGTATACGTTAGGACTTGGGAACCTACGGCGTCGGCCGCCGGTCGGCCAGCACTGTGCGCAGTAGCCATGCACTCGATCGCATTCGTCAGGTCGATAGGAAAATGCCAGGCGGTGCCGTGTCTCCTTGCCCTCTCGAGGTACGAAAGAATCTCATCCGACGTGGGGTCCGCCGTGCGGTCTTGGCGCTGGTCCGAAGGGCCCGGCCAAGGGACCCCTCCGTGGGTGACGTGCCGATCGCCCTGAGCTGACTGTGGCGGCTGGTGGCGCATCCGGTCGTCGGCCACTGCCATGTCAGCGTGGACGGCGGCTCTGGCCTCCCGGGCAGTTCCGCCTTCCCCACCCGGGAACGCCCGGTCATTGCGCCCACGCCCGCGTCGGCGGCTTCTACTCCCCCGATTGCGGTGGTCGCCTCCCATCTCACCCTACGGGACCAGCAGGATCTCGTGGCGTTCGCCCTCGGCGTTGATGAGTTCGGCTCGACGAAAGCCCCGCTGTGCCTGTTCGACGAGCGCCATGTAGACGGCGAGCGAACGGCGAATCACCTCAGCGTTCGAGGCGGCACCCGTGAGTTCCTGGAGCCGGTCAAGCTCTTTCTTCGCGTCGCCGTTGAGTTCGAGGGTCATGCGGTGCTTCACGAGTGCGCCTCACGAGTTCAGCCGCTGCCTGAATGATGCCGATCGCGCCCGCGAGGGCGACGGCCAAGATCTGGACGAGGGGCTCGGCGAGGTAGGGCGCGACTCCCGCGAGCGCGACTGCGGGGCCCGCGCGCTCAAGCACGCGCGCGACGCCCGCGATGCGAGTGTCCCCGACCTCGACGAGGCCGTCGAACTTGTTCCAGTCGGGCTTGAGAGCTTCCTTGTCACCATTCGACTTCGCCATCGCATTCTCCGAGGATGATGGCCCTCGGAGAACGCGACAGCGGCGTCGCCGACGAGATCACCATGGTGGCCTCCGGCAACGCCCCTGTCGGACTCCCGTGTTCGGCCCCTCGCCGGGCCCTCCAAACCAGCTGTGCGAGGGACAAGTGCGGAAGCCCGCCTGCGGGGCGGGATGGTTGATGATCCTAAACCGATCGCCAGCTAATAGATCATCCCGTGTCGAAAGCCGAATGGCTTCGCCGAGCAGCCGCCGACGGAACTCTATGCAGCCTTGCTCGAGACGGGTGTGTGAAGTCAAGGCGGGGCCGAGCGCACTTCTGCGGTCAGCCATGCCACGCGGGGGAGAGCCGACACTGGACAACCCGTGCTCCACAAATCTTGTGTACAACCTGTGGAGACGGTCGTCAAGCCCCACCGCTCCAGGCCCTTGCGGGCCCGAGCTATCGCGCGGCTTCTGTGCGGCGCGCACCCACGATGCTGGTCAGCGTCTTCGCGAGCAACGCGAAGCGTTCTTTAAGCGTTCTTGATCGACTTCGCGTTCAACACGACCTCGGTGGAGGGGTGCACGATGACGCTCGAGAGGCCAACAGGTTGCTGACGGAGGGTTTGACGCCGCCGAACCGGACCATGTGGGAGGTGCACGATATCGAGAACACCTAGCGCGTCTTCCGCGACGTGGTGTCCGCGCCCGGACCGCTGACGCACGAGCGCATCAAGCACATCCATCGGGAGCTGCTCCGCGGGATCGACGACCGCGAGGGCTACCGCACCAATGACGTCCGCGTGTTGCGTGCGACGTTCGACGCCACGCCCGCGCCCTACGTTCGGGCCGACATGGACGTGCTCCTCGCCTGGCTCGCCAAGAACATCGACATCCTCCACCCGCTCGTGCTCGCCGGCGCGTTCCACCACCAATTCGAGCGCCTCCACCCGTTCTTCGATGGCAACGGTCGCACCGGCCGCGTGATCATCAACTTCCTCTTGATGCGCGCCGGGTACCCGCCTCTGCTCGTCCCGCGCAAGCATCGCGCGGCCTACCTCGACGCTCTCCACCGTGCCGACGCCGCACGCCTCGGCAAGCCCTCGCCCGAGACGCACGGCGAGTTCATCAGCTTTCTCGCGGCGGAGCTCGTGGAGAACTACTGGAACGTGTTCCTGTAGCAGCGTGCGATGGCAGCGCGCTCGCATGCCGCGCTCGTTGTCGAGTACGCTGGAGTCCGCGATGGTGACTCGCGGGCGGGAATCGCAGCGGGGTACCGTGCGACCGCCCGTCGCGTGGCGAATGATGCCCTACGTGTTGGCGGGTGCGACGCTTGCGACCGCGTCGACCGCAGGCACGCAGAGTCGGCCGAGGGTGCCGGGCACGACGGGCTGCTACGCGGGGCAGGTTGTCGTTGGAGGGCGCTGCTGCTGGCCCGGGCAGACACTCGATGTCGATGGTCGGTTCTGTGTCGGCACGCCGCGATGCCCTCGCGGGCTCACCGCAAGCGGGCGACGTTGCGAGAACACCGCGCTTCGCAGCAAATCGCTGGCAGGAGCCCTTCGCGGGTCCGTTGCCGCGTTGCAGGAGGGTTGCTCACTTGGTGACGTGACTGCCTGCGCCGCGCTGGGACACCGGCTCATGTCAGGCAGCGAGGAAGAGCGGCGACGTGCGGATGCCTTGCTCGACCGAGCATGCCAACGCGAGGTGGCGGACGCGTGCACCGACCGCGGTCGGTCGGTCCTGCAGCATGGCGGGTACGCAGGGAGGGGGAACGCCTTCGAACTTTTCGATCGTGCGTGTGCGCTCGGCAGCGCGGCGGGCTGCTTCGAGGTCGGCGTGTCGCTGCAGAACGGACGGGGAACACCGCGGGACCCGGCTCGTGCCGCCACGTTCTTTGCGCGCGCGTGCAGCGAGGGCTTGGAAAGAGCGTGTGAGCGTGGCGCGGTTGCCGCCGCGACGGGGGATGCGCCCGATCTCGTCGCGGCTGCCGAACTCTTGTTCCGATCCTGCGGCGGCTCGCGCACGTCTGGATGCGACAGTTGCACGAGCTCGGGATGCGAGCTCGCCCACGCGCTGCGACGCTTCCGGGCGGGTTTCTGCGTCGGGTCTTCGGGCGAGCGTGCGCTGCCGGCGTTGCGGAGTCTTGTGCAGAGGCCGCTCGGGACGAGAGCGTTCCTGCCGAGCGAACCCGGCTCGTGAGTCGGTTCATTCAGCTCCTGCGCGACGCGTGCGCGCGCCACGAGCCCGACGCGTGCTTCCGGATCGGCCGCGCCTACGCGGCCGGTGACCTCCTCCCCACCAACACTGACGCCGCAGCTGATTACCTGCAGGAAGCCTGTTTCGGGCCTGTGCAGACCGATCGTCCAGGGCTGCGCCACCTTGATGCGTGCTTGGCACTCGGGCAGCTGTGCGGTCGAGATGCTGATTATTGCGACCGAGGGCAGCGCTTGATCGCCACAGCACTCGCCTGCTATCCGCCCCGCTATCCATCCACCCCGCTCTGCCACACGCAGGTGTCGGGCAACCTGGTCACGCGCGTCTGCACCGACCCCACTCTTGAGGCGCAACAGCGCAGTCGATCCTGCGGCCAAGCGCTCTACACGGCCGGGCTCCACCTGTACGCCGGTGCCGGCGTCGCGCCTGCTCCCGAACGCGCCATCGGGACATGGGCACAAGGCTGCCGGCTCGGACACTCGGATTGCTGTGCTGCCGCGCGCGAAGCACGCAATCCGGAGCAGCGCGACCGAATGCTGATGGCGCGATTACGCGGCGAGACTCTTGAACCGTAGCGAGGCCGCATCTTTCGCTCGCGTTATCCGTCACTCGATCGGCCGCTACGTCCCAGGGGAAACGTCAGCGTCTTCTGGAGCAGCGCGAAACTGGCGTGCTCGAGGTGGATCACGTGGGGGATGGCTTTGCCCCATCCGGGCGTGATGCGGTCGATCGGCCACACGATGACGGGGGCGGGTTGGTCGCGGTTGGCGGCGATCCAGGCGAGGTCGCGTGCGTCGGCGAGGGAGAGGTCGGGCGTGATGAGGAATGCGTCGGCGAACTCGGCGGCGGGGTTGGTGCCGAGGCCGCCGCTGGGGAGGATGACGGCGCGGTACCCGATCGTCTCGACGCCTGCGGCGAGGCGTTCGGTCGGGGTGGTGTTGGTGGCGTGCACGATGCCGATCGTGAGGGGGGCGGGTGGTGTCTTGCGGCGAATGCCGCTCGGCACGTGCACGAGGAGGGCGCCGCAGATGCGGTCCGCGACGGCTTGCCCGGTGGTGCGGCCGAGGTGGTCGTGCAGCGCGACGCGGAGCTCGGCGTCAACGATGGTGAGGAGCTGTTCGGCGTCGGCGTTCGGGTGCGGGTCGAGCACGGCGTGGAGCAGGTCGCGGGCGTGCTCGCGCGTCATCGCGACCTCGAGCTCTTCAAGGATCAACCGGATGAGACGCGAGCGAGTGGCCAAGACTCCGAACCCCTGGGAGCGGGAGCATACGCCCCCGTGGTGGCGGAGGACTTGCCTCCGATGCGCGCGTGAGCGTGGGGGCTGCTCGCGTTGGTGGATCGCGGCTGGGTGAAGGCCACGCCCGAGACTCGCGCGGTTGGCGAGCCGTGCGTGCGCGACCATCCACGCGAGCTCCTCGAGCACCCGCTGGAGTGTGCGTCCGGTGCCATGTGCCTCCAGGGGCTGAACCGCTGCACGCGAACGTGTCAGGCCGACACCGAGTGCCCGCTGACATGGCGCTGCGCGCAAGCGGGAGTGCAGACCAGTTTTCTCGCCCACGGTTCGCCGATCGGCTCCGTGGAGACCACGTTGCGGCTCTGCCTCCCTCCCGACTTCGAGCCGTGATTTTCGCAGTTCTCGTCGCGACCGCAGCAGTTCGAGCAGGCTCGTGGCGGCCAGATCAGGGCAGGGGTGCGGGTGCCGTCGGGTTGGTGTGCCCATCGGATGGTCATCTGGCCGCCGGCGTAGTTGACGATGGTGAGCTTGGCGTACGTGCCGTTGGCGGCGCGGATGCAGTAGACGAGTCCTTTGCTGGAGACGGCGTGGGTGGCGGGGTCGTAGTCGAACCAGTCGGCGGCCCGCGCGGACGTGACGGCCCGAGGATCACCGAGGCGAGGAGGCGGGCTGGTCCGCGGTTTCCGGTTCTGGCGGCACGAACACTTGCCACAAGTACGGCGCGTCGGTGCTGCCATCGAGGTGGTGCGGCGTGTTTGGGGGCACGTAGATCGCGACCCACGGTCGCAGCGCGACCGCCTGATCGCCGACGTGCATCGTGCCGTTGCCGTTGATCACGAGCAGCATTTCGGCGGACGTCTCGTGGAGGTGCGGCGGGATGCGCATCTCGCGGCCGGTCAGAGCCATGGAGATCCGTGCGAGGCTGGCGGCCGTCTGGTCGTGCGGGGTGGTGGGGAACAGGACGCGGACGCGAGCGTCCCACCCATCGATCACGCGATCGGGCACGGCGGTGATGGACACGACCTGGGGGTCGCCTGCCGCGCAGGGAGTGTCGGTGGTGCACCGGACGCGCACGAGCACGGCGCGGGCGCGAGGCGAGCTGGCCGTGGGCCGCACCGTCATCGCTGGCGTGTCGCGGGGCAGCCGAACGGCGTCACCCGAGCGGAGGTCGTGCGTGCCGACCGAGAACGAGGAGAAGGAGAGGAAGATCACCTCGTGGCCGTGATCGGTGGGAAGCTGAAACTCGCGTCGGCCGGTCGGGAACGTGACGAGCGTGAGCTCGACAGGAGCGTCAGGAGGAGCACCCACCAACGGGATGACGCCCGTGCCCGGCACCCGGACGGGCGGCGGCCTTTCGCGACGGTGCTCGTGGACGACGTGCCGGTACGGGCCAGAGCAACCGAGCAGCAGGACTAACACCAACAGAGCGAGACCTATCGGTCGCACGCCCGGCCGAGTCTATCGCGACAGGCCCGCTAGCGAGCGCTCTCTCGCTGCTGGGACTCGACGATCCGCGCGTCGCCGGTCGTGTTGACCGCGATCAATCGATCGGGCCGCAGTGCTCGGCATCGTGAGCTTCATGAACATGAAATTCAATTTCGTCATTGTCGTGGCGCTCCTCGTGCCTGCGTGCGCGTCCCCGTCCGAGCAGGTCGAAGTGCCGGCCGTGTGCGCGACGCCGGACGATGCGACGGCGCCAGCGGACATCGAGGTTCACGCGCGGGACGTGGCGATCGAGCCGGTGCCCGGCCGGCAGCACATGGCGTGGACGTACGACGGGGACGTGCCGGGCCCCGTCATCCGAATGAACGTCGGTGAGACGCGCCGCGTCCGGCTGGTCAACGATTCCCCGCGCGCGGTCAGCATGCACTTCCACGGCGTCGTGTACGACGCGACCGACGACGGCACGCCCGAGCACCCCGAGAGCATGGTCAACCCGGGCTGCGCGCACGTGTACACCATCACCGCCACGCTGCCGGGCGTCTGGCCGTACCACAGCCACCGCGACCCCCGCGGCGAGATGGCCATGGGGCTGTACGGCGCGGTCGTCGTGCCGGCTCCCGACGAGACGCCCGCAGAACACGACCTGGTCGTGTTCCTCGGCCAGCTCGGCATCGAGAACGAAGAAGCGGAAGAGAGCGAGGAGGAAGAAGAGGAATAGGGAACGAACGCCGCGCCGCACTTCTTCATGACGATCAACGGACGCGCCAACGGCCGCGCCGAGGTCATCGAGCTCGACCAGTCCACCTACGCCGTTACCAGTGGCCGCGACGCCCACGCGACCGTCGGCCAACGCGTCCGGTGGCGCGTCCTCAACCTCTCCCCCGACGACCCGCACACCTTCCACCTCCACGGCCACGCCTGGTGCGACCGCGCCTCGATCCAGACCAACGGCACGTGCCCGGCGGGAAGCCTCCCCATTGACAACGTCGACCTCCTGCCCGCGCAAGGCGTCACGTTCGACTTCGTCGAGCAGCACCCCGGCCGCTGGATGTACCACTGCCACATTGTCGACCACGTCACCGACGGCATGGTCGCCTTCTACACCGTCGACGAGACGTAGGGCGTGACCGGCGGTCAAAAGCAGCGCGGCCTCGGTGAAGTCGCCCCGAGCGTGAGCCTCCCCACGACCCACCCCTAAGGGTGGGTTGACGAAGATGTGGAGGGGCGCGTCTCCTGCTGTTCGGGAGGGCCTCGTGAAGCGACCGTGCTTGCTGGGTTTGGCGGGTGTCCTGGCGGGCTGCTTGCCGACTGCGTGGCCGGACCCGGTTCCGGTTGAGGTGGGAGTCGACTCGTCGGCGGCGGTCACGATGACGTTGGCCAACTACGGGGACGATCCGCTGGCCATGGGTGACGGCCGGGCGGGCCTTGTCGTCGATGGCACCCGCATCGTGAACTACGAGTTCGCTCGGTGGCCGTTCGCGGAGCGGGACTTCTTCCTTCCGGGTGGCCAGTCGACGATCACGACGTCGCTTCGCTTGGGCGGTGTGGATCGACGAGTGGCCGTTCTCGTCGATCCCGACCACGTCGTCGCCGAGGTGAACGAGTGGCAAAACGTTCGGACGCGGGCGCTTGTGCCACCGGCGCAGGAGGTCGCCGATCCTGCGGTGACCGACCTTCGCGTGTTCGACGGGGACCTGCAGGCGCGTGTCACCAACGTGGGCACGGTCGCGGCGGACGCGCAGTTCGTCGAGGTGCTCGTTCGCCTGGATGGGATGCTCGTGCACAGCATGGGCGCCACGCTTCCGGCCTTGGCGCCGGGAGAGACCGTGACGCTCAGCACGGGATATGTGCTCCCCCGCACAGGACGGGTTCGCGTGAGCGTGACCTTCTATGAGGAGAATCTAGACGGGACGAACGATGCTCGGGACGAAGTGCTTCCCGACCCGCCGCTCGCGGTGTACGGGTTCATTCTCACGGCGCTCGGCGACGAGATAGTCTGGTGGGACGATCGTGACCCGCACCCGTTTCGCGACTGGTCGACGCGCGAGCGTCAGGACCTGGTGGACGCGATCATCGGCATCTACGAGGGGCGTCCGTCCGACCTGCCCGGCCCGCCGCCCGTGCTCGACAAGTCTCTCCGGATTGCATACGAGGACGGGTGGCGAATCTACATTTCCCATGTCGCTCAATCGCTCTGGGCAGACGTCGAGGGCGGTCTCGGTTGGAACCTCGGCAGCATGCCCTCCGAGCAGCGGCAGGTGCTGTTTGACAGCCGCGATATCGTCGGATTTTGTGGTCGAGTTCGAGGGACGTGCACTCTCGACGGCAACATCGTTGGCTACATCACGCCGTGGAGCCCGCGAATCGCCTACGAGTTCCTTGCCAGCCTGGGTCTCATCCGCGGCACGCATCGCGACACGATCCTCGCGCTGACCGATTGGATGCGCGGCCACCTCGTCCACGCGTCCGGGAGTCAGGGGGCGAACGAGTCGAACTGGGAGTACCCCGGGCACCCGCCAATTGACCGCATCCTCTATCCCCACGACTATCCCCGCGATGGCGTCCTGTTCCCGCGTCCGCACCTCACGCAGGGCTGCTGGGGAACCACTGGCCTCTACGCGGCATTGCTCCGTACGGTGAATATCCCCGTGACGAATAGCGACGCAAACCTGCCGGGGGGCAATCACCGGCGGCCGCTGTTTCCCAGCGTCGGATTGACGATGGTGCATGGCGACGACCCGTATTTCTTGTACGTTCGGCCGTCCACTGGAAGCCTGCCGCCGCTCGCGATTGCCAGCGCGAGTCTCTTGTATACATTCACCGAGTACGAGACCCGATTTGAGCATCCCGTACTTGACTGCGCCGATGACGGGTCACGGTGCAACACGGACACGGAGCAGCGAGACTACAACAGCAGGCGTGACAAGCTGCAGCTTGCCTACGACTTCCGGACCGATGCGCTGGCGATGATCTACATCGATAGCGGAAGCGCCGCGCTTGACGATGTGCTCCGCGGCCTCCCCGCAGGGGACGAAGTGGTGGAATACGCGCAGCCGTTCTTCACGCTTGCGCAGCGCTCCACCATGATCGACGGCATCGTGGCGTGGGTGCGGCAGCAGGGCGACGGGGATCTGAGCGCCGGCCGCGAGCGCGTCCGCGTTCGGTGGCGTCGTTTCGAGGACTTCATCAGCACCTGGCCACCACCTGGTGGCCTGTGATGCCGCGCAGCGCTAGCGTTTTCGCAATGCGCCGACTGAACCTCGGCATTCTCTGGCTGATCGCCGCGTCACTATTCCTCACCGCGTGCGGTTCCACCTCTAGTCGCCCAGACGCAGGAGGCACCGACGGCGCCGTCCGCATCGACGCGGCTGGCGCCCTCGACGCGAATCCCGACGCCTCAACCGTCGATGCCCTGCCAGGAGATGGCGCCTCTGCCGGAGACGCCACGATCTGTCAGGAGGAGGATGCCGGACCGACGTACACGCAGGCCGGATACTGCTTCGGGCACACACCCACGTGCTGCTTCGACGCCGAATGCCCGAGCGGAACCTGCCTCGACAACCACCACTGCCGATCCGACACTCCCTGCTTTTGCATCGCCGACGCCGACTGCCAGGAGGGGCACATCTGCTTGACCAACGAGACGGTCTGCGGCGTCTGCCTACCGGCGCGACCCCGATGCAGCATCGACGTCGACTGCACCGACGGCACAACCTGCATCAACGACCGGTGCACCGACACGACTCGTTGCATGTTCCCGTAGACCTCGCGCGGCGAGCGGACCCACGGGACCAATTGTAGAAATCGGTGCCCTCGTACCCGACGTGCGGGCAGACCGCGACGTGGCCGGCGTACTGCTGGCGCTGGCCTCCCACGACGGGTGGCGATCGAGGGCAGCGCGCGAGCGCCGGCCACACCGCAAGCCGGATGACCCCGAAGCAGTCGCGCTCGCGATCGGTGTCCGCGATCAGCAACTGACGCTGGCGCAGACGCCGGCACCCTCGTCCCAGACCCCGCAATGCCCGGCGCCGTCGTTGAAGAAGACGAAGCCCGCCTTCCGCATGAACGGAACAGGACCACTCGGCTGTTCTCGCGCGCTGACGGTTCCCGCCACGACCAGTCCACCGATACCGAGGGCCTCGCCGACGACCGTCGCCATCTCGGCTTCACGCTCGGCGATTTCCGATCGGAGCTTCCGCAGCCGCTCCTGATGGGCCGCCGACAACCTGATGGCGCCCTCGGTGCCGAAGTCGGGGTTCCATGGTCGGACGCACACGAGCCCGTGCGGCGTCAGGAAACAGCCACCACCATCGACGAACGGTCCAGGGATTCTCGCTGAGCTCGTCATTGCGGCCTCCTCATGGCCAACGCTCATGCCGGCGAAGGTGCCGGGCAGGCAGCGAAAGCCACGAAGCGCTGAAACGCACTCCTCATGCCGTCTGCGAAGAGCCGCGCGCGAAGTCCGAGCTGTGCGCTGCTCTTCCCGCTGCGTTTCTCACGTGCGCCAATCGCTGCACAGACCGCTCCGTCTTCCGCGTTCCGTACGCGCATGCTTATGAATGTCCGCGTCTTCCTGAATGGGTGGAGGTGATGTTCATTTGAGTCGTTCGGAACCGTTCGTGCCGTCTCGGTCGGCGAGTGATCGGGTGCTCGAGAAGCTCGTCGACGTCGAGATCAGGCTTCATGCCATCGAGAAGATGCTTGCTCGCGCGCTCCCTGGGAGCGCGTCTCGTCGCGCCCGCAGGTCGCGCTCCCCATGACGTCCTACGTTCTGGATGACGTGCTGGCCAGCGATACCCCCCTGGCTGCCGCGTCGGGCGGGGCCGAGGACGCGACGGGACGCGACACCCTGGCCGACTTCTTCGAGAGTCGTATCCACGCCGTCCGTTATCTCGCGGCGGAAGTGGAGGCGTTCATGGTCGGCCGTCGCGAGCTCGGCGACGCGCTCGCCGCCATGGTCGTCGAAGAAGAGCGTCACCTCGCCAATCTGGAACTCCTGCGTGACCAGCATGGCGACACATTCCTGCCGTCGCGCGACCTACTGGAGAAAGAGCGATTCGCGCTCGGCCAAGAACTCCGCGCGGAGTACGTCGCGCGGTGGAGGGACTTGGTGCAGGTGCATACGCAATGGCGCGTGCTGTCCGCAACCCTGAGCGGGCTTGAGCGAAGAGGCCGCCTCGTGCAGTACGGCTGATCAACGTGGACGCGTCGAGGCCTTGAGCTCGATGCGGTTCCGCGAGCGGCGAAACGTGATGTCGAACTCGTCGAACACCTTGGCGAGGCCGAGCACGATCTCGGTCTCCTCGGCGAAGCGGTCGTCCCGCAGAACGACGAGAACGGGCACGTGGTGGAGCGTCGTCTCCTGGCGTTCCCGGCGTCCGAGGAACGTGATGTCGACCTTGGCTTCGACCACGGCGCTCTCCTCCCGAAACCCGACGAGCGGCTGACTCGTGCCGGTCGTTGAGACACCAATGGCCTCGGCCAGCGACTGAGGGATGACCGTCACGTCGCACCCGCTATCAATGAGCGCGACCACGTCGACGGTTGCCGCGTCCCAGCTGAGACGCACAGGAATCTTCGGGCGCGCGACGGTGCCCCCGTCCTGCAAGCGCTCCTTCCGAAAACGGTAGACGACGCCCACGCGCGATCACCGGACCTGCAACCGGTTCACGATCTTCGCGAGCAACGGGCGCGACGACGTCTTGGTGTGCGCCTCGCGGAGTGCGTCGCCCGCAGTGTCGGCGGAGGCCACGACCCGCCTGCCCACAATCGCGATCCATTTGCCCGCGTAACGGGAGAAATCCTGCGTCAAGTACCACTCGTAGGAATCGAATGTTGAGGACATGCCCCCATGAAGAACTCTCAGCCTTTATCAAGCTTGCGCTGGTGGCGCGCGATGATCTCGTTGGGCGAGCGTCGTTCCCGTTGGAGAGACCAGGCGCGCAGCCGCTCGAACTCGCGTCGGGCGACAGCCCTCGCCTTGATCCTCTCCTCGGTGTTCATGATTTCCCGTACCTTCATGCCTGATGATGCTCTCGCTCGCTCGCGCTCTACGACCGAACCGTTGCGTGATGGCTCAGCGCGGCGCACGGACTTTCTGGAGTGCTTCGCGGAGGCCTTGAGCGGTGCCACGTCGAGCAATGATCCAGCCGTCGTCGGCGGCAACGTAGAAGATGGTTCCAGCCCCGACACCGATGCGCTCGAGCGCACCCCTCGGAATCGCGACGCGACCATCTGGCCACGCCACCGTTTTCACGATGATGACTTCTTGTTTCTTCGTCATGCACGCATGGAGAGCGCGCTGCTTCATAAGCCTTTCTCACTCTTGGCGGGTGATGCTGCCTGATCGAGGACGACTGCCGATTGCTCCGGCCCGTGCTGGGCGCGAAGGCCGAGCGGCTGTACGAGGCGTGGGTCGTCGAAGACCTTGAGGGCAAGAAGGAGATGGAGATGGTGGCCGCCGCGCTGGTGTTGCGGCATGTCCATCATCGGGCGCGCGAACCCGCCGTGCTGTTGCCGCCACCGCCGGCGGGTGTGCTGGATGGGCCGTTCCGGTTGGGCGAGGTCGCGTACCAGGGCCGCACGTTCGGCGGGTTCGGCCTGCACGAGCACGAGGTCCCGAAGCACGTCCTGATCGGCGGGATGACGGGGAGCGGCAAGAGCACGCTGCTCGCCCTCGTCATCCTCGAGCATTTGCGAATCGGGAGACCCGTCTGGATCTACGATTTCAAACGCGATTACCGCGCGCTCCTCACCCGACAAGACGCGTCCCGATTGCGCGTGCTGACCGTCGGTCGGGAGGTCGCCCCGTTCTCGTTCAACCCGCTCACGCCTCCACCCGGCGTTCATGCCGAGCACTGGGATCACGTCATCGTCGAGTCAATGACGCATAGCTATTTCCTTGGCGACGGTGCCGAGAGCCTGCTCTATGCAGGTTTGGAGAGTGCTCGCCGCGACGTGCGAACACGCGCGCCGACCCTGCAGGACGTTCTCCTGCGCGTGCAGACGCTCGCGCTCCGCGGTCGGGCCGCCCAGTGGCAGGACTCCACTCTTCGCGCCCTTGCTTCCTTGTGTCGGGGCACGATCGGCCGCGCCTTGAACACCGCCGCCCCGGATGACCTCACGGGCTTGCTTGAGGAGGCCGTCGTGTTCGAGATGGACGCCCTCGACACGCCGACGCGGACGTTCATGGCGCAGGTGCTCGTCATGTGGGTTCTGCACTACCGCAATGTCCGCAATGAGCGCGGTGTGTGGCGGTTGTCCATCATCACGGACGAAGCTCACTCGCTGTTCCTCGCGCGAACGCAGGGGATGTCGCGGCGCGAGACGCATCTTGATCTCGCGTTGCGGACGGCGCGGGACTCGGGAACGAGCCTCTGGCTTGCCGACCAGTGCCCCTCCCTGCTCTCGCGCGTTGCCTTGGGGAACACGTACACGACCATCGGGCTCCACCTGAAGTACCGCGAGGACGTGCGCGCCATGAGCGATGCCCTCCTCCTGAACGAGAAGGAGGACCGCGACGTGCTCGCCCGCCTGCCCCCCGGCCACGCCGTCTGTCGCTTGGCTGGCCGGCACTACCGGCCATTCCAGTTCCGCTATCCCGATCTCCCGCTCAACAAAACCCAAATCACCGACACCTATATAGCCCAACAACCCCCATTTCGAACGCCTTCCGCGCCTTCCACCCCAGACCCACCGCCTTCCGCCCTACCGACCCCTGAACAACCTTCTTTTCCCACTGATAAGTATAGCGATGCTTCCCGCCTTCTTGCCGACATCCGCGCCTCCCCCCTCGACCCCCTGACTACCCGATACTCTCGACTTCGCTTCCCCCCTCGCCGCGGCATGAACGCTCTCACCGAACTGCTCGACCATCGCTGCATCGTCAAAGGAACCATCGCTCTTCGCATCACGCGACAGGTCATCTTGCTTCCTGCAGAGCTCGTCGATTCCCGCGAAGGCCCCGAACACGCGTACTGGTCGCTCCACATGAAGGCTCTTCTCGAAAGGGACGGATGGAACGTAGAACGAGAGGCTCCGCTCGAGATAGGACGCGTGGACTTGCTTGCTTCCAAGAATGGAAAGCGTGTTCCCGTGGAGATCGAGACCGGCAAGAGCGACTGGAAAGCCAACGTCAACAAGGTTGTTGGTGCTGGATTCGTCGAGATGGTGATCGTCAGCACGAGAACACCCGTGTTCGAGAGCATCCTTGCCGAGGCTTCATCCTTCCCTATCAGGATTCTGCACGTCAACGCGCAGACCGGAAAAACAACCACCACTGGAGGAGAACAACCATGACCGAAACATCAGAACGACTGGCCGTACTGGCACCCATCGAACGACCCAACAACAGAACAACATGGCTGCGTGTCGGCACCGCATTCAGGAACAAAGACGGATCCATCAACGTGTACTTGGACGCGTACCCCGTGAACGGCAAACTGCAACTGCGCGTGATGACCGACCGCGATCCCGACCACGGACAAGTCTCGGAACGACGCATCCCATCGGCTGCATAGACCGCCAGCAGTGCTTCTCGGATGACGACTCCCGACGAGAAGCCAGTCACGCACGGCCATTCGCTGGCTCGCTGACCACCCTTGATCGCGTCGCTCGACCTCCCCACGACGCGTGATCGGGATAGCTCCGTCTCTGGGGAGGAGAAAGGACTACCCGCAATGGCTCCCGACGACTACCTGTTGCTCGTCGCTCGCGCCCACCTGCTCGCCCCGGAACACTCGGACGAAGAGGAACTGCTCCGCCTCGCCCTGGAAATCGCTGCTGCTCGGCTGGATCGGTCTCTCGACGACGTCCAGGAGGAAGCACAGCGGGCGAACCTGCGCCGATTCGGCTGATCTCGGTCACGCCTTGACGGCTCGCTGACGGCTCGCGTCGCCACATCTCCCCACGACGCGAACTCACCCTTCTCGGGGAGAAAGAAAGGAATGCTCGCATGAGCATCGAGGCCTTGCTGCGCCCTCCGGACTTGATCGGGGAGAGCGCCAGGATGCAGCACGTTCGATTGTTGATTCACCTGTACGCGCCATTGCGCGCTCCTGTTCTGATTCACGGTGAGACCGGCACGGGAAAGGAGCTTGTTGCGCGGGCGTTGCACGAGTACTCGCCTCGGGCGGCGTTGTCGTTCGTTGCCGTGAACGCGGCTGCGATCTGCCCGGCGTTGATCGATTCGGAATTGTTCGGGCACGAGCGCGGCAGCTTCACCGGTGCTGTTCGCGATCACGCTGGCGTGTTCGAGCAGGCCGGTATGGGAACGCTGTTCGTCGACGAGCTCGCCGAGCTGCCGTTGTCGGCTCAGGCACGACTGCTCCGAGCGCTGGAGAACGGTGAAGTCCGGCGAGTCGGGTGTGTGACGAGCCGGCGGGTGACGATGCGGGTGATCGCCGCCACGAACGCCAATCTCCACGACGGTGTTCGCCGAGGGACGTTTCGGGCGGACTTGTACCACCGCATCGCGGTCCTGCATGTCCGGACGCCAGCGTTGCGAGACCGAGTCGAAGACATTCCTGCGATTGCCGAGCATTTGTTGCTGCGATTGCAGGACGAGCACGGGAAACGCAGCCTCACCCCGAAGGCGATTGACGCGCTGACCGGGTACGCGTGGCCGGGGAACGTTCGGCAATTGCTGAACGTGATTCGCCGAACGTGCGCGGTGAACACGGGCAAGACGATCTCGGGCGAGATGATCCGCGCAGCGCTCGCCGACGAACCCATCCGAGCCGCGGTTCGTCCTGTGCGGCGGGCGGTCGTGATGCCGACGACCGACGAGATCACCACCGCCTTGCACGCCGCGAACGGGAGGCTCTCCGGAGCCGCCAGGCTGCTCGGCATGCCGCGCACCACGCTGCGCGAACACCTCCGCCGGCAGCGCATCCCGCGCTGAACCCACCGGCGCTTTTCCAGAACCCCTGCCAGGACGGCTCTCCCCCTGGCATGGGGGGAGTCCGTCCCTGGCGTTTTCCAAAGAAAGGAAGCGACCAATGATGGACATCAACGAACAATCGATGCACCTCGCGAGGACCGACGAGGACCTCGTGCGCGAGATGATGGGCATGCAGTTGCGGCCCGCGCTGTACGCGAACGGGACGCGATTGACGCCGGATGGAGAAGGACGATGGGCACGGCTGCAACGCGAGCACGAGAAACTCCCGATGCTCGGTGACGCGTGCGCTGCGCTCGCCGGCGTGATCCAGAACGAGGAACGAGAGGATCGCGTCACCCGGTTGCAGAACGTCCGAGTGGATGATCGCGGCGTGCTCCGCGGCGACGACCTGGCTGTGGTGCTTGAGCCGGCCGCCTGGCGCCACCTCGAAGGGTACGCGCCGAACGGCGTCGTCCGCGGGAACGTCAACGCCTGGCTCGGTCGCGCCGAGAACGAGGTGCGGCTTCGGACGCGGCATCCTTTTGCGGGGTTGCGGTCGGGGTACGCGATCACGAGCCTCGCGTACACGCCGCTCGACGTGGATGACGTGGCCCGGTACGCGGTGCAGTACTTGCCCGACGACGCGCGGGGCGTGACCCGGTACGACGGGCGGCACGCCGTCATCGAGGCCAGCATGGGCTCCCCCTTCACGGCGGATGAGGCAGGCGTGGGCATGCTCCATCGCATCATCACCGAGATCACCAGCGCGGACGACACGAGCCATTCCCTGATGATCCGGTACAAGGCCGTGCGGGTGGCGTGCGTGAACTGCACCCTGATCACGACGTCCAAGCTGGTGTTCTCGCACCGACACCGCACCCCCGAGCTCCCGGGATTGCTGGAGGCGGCGCTCGCGCACGCCAGCGACGCGATGAACGTCTTCAGCGAGGCCTGGCGGAACGCGAACCGCGACACGTACCGGCTCGAGCACGGGTTCGATGAGCGGGAGGTGTTCCGCCGGCTGGTGGCTCACGGCCATCTCCGCGTTGTGGGCGAGGCGCCGGCAGCGCTCGTCGAGCAGCTACTCGGGGCGTGGCAGCGCGAGCCGGGTGACACGATCGCCGCCGTGAACCGAGCGATCACGCGCGCGGCGAACGACACCGCCTGGACGTCGCCATGGGCCCAGGACGAGCTCGAAACCCAGGCGGGGAGGCTGCTCTTCGGGAAATTGCGCGAGCTGCCGCCGCTCATGCGAGAACAGGAGGAAGCACTCGCCGCGTGATCGTCGTCGAGAGCCCCTGCCCGACTGGAGACGGTCGGGCGGGGCGACTCCGCCAGATTAGGGGAGGGGCGGATGCGAACACTCCCCAGACGCGCATAACAGTCCACGCTCGCACTGTCGCTCGGTGTCGCACGGGTTTGCGACGCCGCGGCAGCGCCCACAGTCTTCCTCGCAGTTCCAGCACATGTCGTCTCCATCGCAGCCCCGATCGCCCGTTCCGCACGTCCCTCCAGACCCATCGAGGCTGACGTCAGTACCCGTGGTGCCGGAGTCCCGAGGAATCGAGATTCCATCTGTCGTTCTGGATCCATCGGTAATGAGTCCAGAGTCGGCGGTACTCGCGTCGACCGGGGCGCCTGCGTCGAGTCCAGTCGGAGCGACGCCAGAGTCGGGCCGAACGCATGCGCCTCCGGAGCAGATCCGGCCTGCTGTGCACGCATGACCGAGTCGCCAAGCGGAGCATCCGGTCACTTCATCTTCTATGCAGGCCTGAGGCACGCCAGACGCCGAGCACCCTTCGGTCGGCAGGGCGCACATGTTGCGGCAACACCTTCCACCACGACGGCACTGCGCTCCATGGTCGCATTCGTTGGGGCCGTCCCAGACGAGGCAGCCGGTCTCCGGATCGGCACGACAGACAGCGTCGCGGGTCGATCCCATGCACATTCGGTCTCCCTCCATGCAGATCGTCGGGCACTCGACGCAGCGGTCGATGTCGCACCCGAACGAGCAGTCCTCATCAATCCACTCCCCGCAGCCGTTCAACGGGTCTGACGCGGCACAAACGCGACGCACCGTCGAGGAAACGCACCAGGAAGTACCGACTAGGCATGTGCATCCGGGTGGCTCGTCGGAGGAGCATGAACCGCCGGAACATCCTCGGAAGAGGCTATCTACGGCCACGAGCGAGTCCTCCGTGATCGGGTACGGGTCCGCTGGCGGATCGCCGAGAAGTACTCCGTTCTGAAGTCCAATAATATCGTAGATGACCGCGCCGCCAAGCTGCTCCAGGGGGACACACGACAACCCGGCTGCAGCGTTCATGAGATTCTCCACGGAAGGGTGATGCGCGCCGAGTATCGAATTCGCCCCGAACGCGGGGAGAGCGAACAAGTAGCGTTGGGGATTTGGCGTGGCGGCGATGTCCAGCGCTGCAGAGGCAATTTGCCAGCGGTAGAGCGGCGGAAGGACGCTCGTCCCCCAATTGTACGCTTGAAAGACCACGAAGTCCGCGTTGCCGAAAGCAGCGAGCTGCTCCGCGTCCCAGGTCGGCATTCCCGAGACAGTGATCGCAAGGGCTTCATTCTGCCGAATTGCGATGTCGACAATATCGGCGAAGTCTCGCGGAAAGCCCGTCACGCACGTCCGGCGCGGAACACCGGCCGCGGCGCAGTGGGTGTCGCGGAGCTCGAAGTTCAGGTGTATTCCGCTCGCAGCACCTGGTCCTGTGAGGATCGTTCCGACGGTGGCCACTAGCCGGCCGATTGCCTCCTTGCGCGACTGCCGCTCCTCATCAGGGGCAGCATAGAGGTACCGTGCAAGCCGCATCCCATAAGTCTCGCCTTCGCCATTCGCACAAGAGGTGCCGGGGGTGGCGCAGCCGTCGCCGCCGGCATTGAGCCAGGCCTCCACGTTCACCCCAAGCTCGCCGCAGCCCCCGTCCACCAGTCGCAGTTCGGCGAAGCGTTCTGCGATCTCCTCTGGCGGATACCCAAGCTCTGCGTGCAGATCCGGTTCGGTGACGATCGTTCCTGCGTTTGCGAGGAGCCGATTGAAGCCTCGCCGGCAAAGCGTACTTACGGTTTCTCTCCAGCTTGGCTCCTCGAGGTGCCCGATGGCCCAGCTGACGTAGGCGTCCTTCCGCGCCGTGAGCGAGAACTGGCGTGGCGAATCGAGACAGCCTCCCATGAAGGCTTGAAACCGGGTCAGGTGGCGGATCTCAACGGTGACTGCCCGGTCCGTAACGGCTGAGACTCGGATCGGCATCCATGATCTGGTGACATTGTCCTCATACGCAATGAAGACGACGCCTGGGTCGGGCGGCTGTTCGGAGATCCGCATCGTCAAGCTCGCGGGCAGTTGAAACCGTGAAACGCCGGTGACGTCGTAGGCTGCCGAGACAGCCGTCATCCCCTGGACCCCCGGCGGTGCAACGCCAGGCGCAACTGGCCTGATGCTCACGGTCGCCCATCCGTCCAGCGCTTCGGGAGGCACCTCAAGCCTGATGTCTTCCCCTAGCGACACGACACCACCTTCTGGCCCTATGATACTGACGCCCCCGGGTAGGTCTGGCGCTTCCTCATGAGCGCAGGCTGACGCGACGAGTAATGCCACGATGCCGTGTCGAACGGCGCGGGTGAGCACAAGGCTAATATATGCGGGCATGCCTTCAGGCGGGAATGAACCGATCGCTCCCAATCGTCGTCTTGCTGCTTCTGATCGTGTCCGTTGCCTGCGTTCAGGTGGATCGCGACTCACGAACGCGCACTCTGGAGGACGTGCTCCACGATCTACGCTGTTCGCCCCCTCCATCACGGGTTCCTTCCTGGCCAAGCGAGCTGCTGGCGATTGGCTCTCCTGCCGTCCCGGCGTTGGCGGGACTTCTCAACGATACGGATCCCGTCGTGCGGGGCCGTGCCGCCGACGTACTGCTGCTGATGGGCTCGACAGCCACGCCAGCTACCGCAGCACTGGTTCGGGCGCTCAACGACGACAATCCGAATGTCCGAGCGTCGGCGGCCAGCGCTCTTGCACACCTTGGCCCCGACCCGAGCGTTGTGGTCCCTCGCCTCCGCGCGCTGCTCGGTGACCCTGCGGCCTACGTCCGTACGGCAGCGGCAGACGCGTTGGGCGCACTTGGTCCCGGGGCATGTGCCGCGGTTTCGGATCTCGCGCTGCTCCGTCTGGACGCGGCGCCACATGTTCGCGACGCTGCCGAGCGCGCACTCCAGCGCATCGGGCCTGTGGACTGCGCGGTCAGCGAGCAGTTGCCAGCGCCATCGTCGTCCGCCTGACCGAACAGCCCGCAACGCGTCCCTCCCCTCGGCAGGAAGTATCGCGCCCTTGCGAACGTCGCATCAAGCGCGGGCGACCAGCCGCCGCAGCTTGACATTGCCGCACCACACCCCAACCGCACGTCCGAATCACGCCTTGCTTCTCGTCCGACGAGCGCGGACACACACCCGGTGCCCAGGCTGCGGAGCGGTGGCCTAGTTCTGTTGGTAGGTAGCGTTGACGCCTGCGGCGTGCGCGTTGTCGAGGTCGCGAGTGACGAGTTGGAGAGCACGACCATCGCGTCGGCGGTGTGCTCGACGACGGTGATGTTCTCGCGCAGCTCGCGGTGCGGGTCGATGAGGTTGCGGTGCTCTGTGATCGTCGCGCCCATCCCGCTGCTCGTGGGCGAGAGCAGCGTCGCGGCGCAAGCGTCGCCTACTTCTTGTCCCGCGTCGCGATGTCCAGGCCGAGTTCCACGGTTCGGAGGGCGGCGCGGAGGAGCTCGCGGTCCTTCTTGTCAGCGGCTGCCCACGCTTCGTCGAGCAGGCGGTGCGTTGCCGCTGGAGCATGTTTCTCGGAGCGACGCGCGGGGTGGAGGTGCTCGGCCAGGTCCGGCCATGTCCATTCGAGCGCCTGGAGCGCGTTGTCGAGCACGTCGAACGTGGGGCTGTGCTTGCCGGTCTCGATCTGGCGCCAGTAGCGGGCGTTGATCCCACAGCGCTCAGCTGCCGCGTCCTGGGTGAGGCCGAGCTCCTCGCGGCGGGAGCGAAGGGCGGTCGCGAGGAGGGTGCGGATGCTGGACGCGGGGCGCGGCATGCCGCGCGCGAGCATCGGCATCCGTGACCACTCCGGTCGAGACCAATAGATGCCCGCTTGACAGGGTATATATGCCCGGTCACGCTTCCCAGGTCTCAGCCGTCTCCTGGCGAGCGGCTGGGTGCCCGATCACCGGCGGATGAGGAGCGCCGTGACTTGCTGCAGGACGTCGAGTTGGTGAGCGTCGAGCTTGGTGAGAGAGCGCGTGAGGGCTGTTCGTCGGCGTGCGGTGCCGTGGTCGCCTTCGGCGGCGAGTTCCTGGTGGTGGAAGAGCTGGCTGGGCGGGATGTCGAGGGCGCTGGCGATGGCGCGGAGGCGGGTGAGGCTGGTGTCGACGATGCCGCGCTCGATCTCGCTGATGCGTGAGCCGGCGATGCCGGCGCGGGCGCCGAGCTGCTCTTGTTGGAGACCCCGCTCGACGCGGAGGTCGCGGATGGTCGCGCCGACCTGGCGGATGTAGTCGTCCTCAGGCTTTGCTCGGGCTTTTCGCGGCATCGCGTTAGCGTCGCCGAGCGTTCTACCGGTTGCGGCCGGGGCTCCGGTCACGACCTATCGTGAGCTTGCCCGTGATCACTGACGGTGTATGGTGAGAACCTGGCTGGATCTGCACGATCCATCGTGTGGAGGGGGTGGAGGGGTCGATGGGTACACGAATCTGCGGCGCACTCGCGGCGGTAGTGGTGCTGGCAGTGGGACTGGAAGCGGGATCGTCCTGCGCGCACGCGTGTGACCGCGACGACCAGTGCCGGCACGGTCGCGTCTGCGTCCGCGGCGCATGTGATGCCGCGAGTGTGGGCGCGTGTTCTGGCGATGGTGACTGCGGCGGTGGCCGACGGTGCGCGATGCACGTGTGCATGCCCCAGGCTCAGGAGCCGGACGCAGAGCCCACCTTCGCCATCGCGAGCGACAAGTCGGTCGCGCTCGCCGTGACGCTCTCCATCTTCTTTCCGGGCGCAGGGCAGCTCTACGTCGGTCGGCGTGTCGCTCCAGGCGTTGCGGGTGGCATCGCGACGGCGATCTGCGACCTCATCTCGATCGTCGGCCTGGTCGGGTTTGCGACGGACGACCCACCGCCCACGCTGTTGTGGCTGCCCTTCGCCATCCTCTCCGTCGTCCTCCGCGTCTACGCGCCAATCGACGCCGGTGTTCAGGCGAGCGCGTACAACGACGAGCGTCGGGCACGGGTTGGCGTCAGCGCGACGGCCGAGCCCGCCGACCTCCATCTGGCGCGGCGCTGGTAGGAGCCGGCGTCTACATGGGCACGCTGCGCTGGCTTCTCGTGATGGTCCTGGTGCTCGGCTGCAAGAACACCGAGCCCACGCCCGAGCACAGCGGGGAGACCTGCGCGCCGTGCCGCAACGATTGCGGCGAGTGCATCCCGCCACCGCCTGGCAGGGACTGCACGGTGGGGGACACGTCGTGCGCGAGCCTCCGGTCGATTCGCTCGTGTGCCCGAGATCTCGACAACTGCTGCGACGGCGTTCCCCAAGGTGGATGGAGTGCGGACGCCCCGTGCTCGTCCGGCTTGACCTGCTTCGATGACAGCATCCCCGCGGGCGACATCGACGGCCCGCGAGCCGGGACGACGGCCATCTGTTCCCGTTCCTGCATTGCGGACGCGCAGTGCAATGCAGGCCAGCGGTGCATCGGTCGGCGGTGGTGCGGCGTGCCGTGCGCCTCGGACCCGGACTGCCGGTCGGATCAGCATTGCGTCCCAGGTCCGGGGGGACGAACGTGCGCCACCTCGCTGTGACGCTCGCACTCGTCGCGGCGTGCGTTCGCCCGCCGAACCCCGCGTACGCGCCCAGCACGGCACCGCCGGAGAACGTCCGCGTGCGCATCGAGCGCGGCGTGCTCGCCGAGGGCTACTGGGAGCACCGCGTCTTCATCGGCGTGCTCCGGCGCGGACAGGATCGCTACGAGGAGGCTGCGCCAGAAGTCATCGACGACAACACGCTGGAGATCGCCATCCCACCGGAGCAGCTGCAGGTCCGCCTGATCTACGAGGACCGTAACTACGTCCGCGTCGTCCGCCTCCTGCGCGACGTCGAGCTCGATGCCCACGACGACTCGTCCTTCACGTGCACTCACGCGCTGCCTGACGCGCAGCTCCGGTGCCGCGAGGAGCGTCGCGCGCCATCCGCAACGCCCGCACGGCACGACGGCTGCGCCAGCGACACGGAGTGTCCCGACGACGGCGTCTGCGAGCACGGTGCGTGCGTCCAAGCGGGCGACGGAGCCGTGCCCGAGACGGCTCCTACGAGGTCGCCCGAGGTCGAGTCCGCGGAGTGTCGGCTCAACAGCGACTGCCAAATGGGCCAGGTCTGCCGCGCCGGGCGATGCGTCGTGGAGTGTCGCGAGGATCGCGACTGTGAGCCCGGAAACCTTTGCGACGGATACGGCAGATGTGTGCCGGAGACGAGGTAGCCGATGCGCGCTCAACTGCTCGTCGTTCCGATCTTCGTCGCGGCGTGCTCTGCCGGCGCGGATCCGTCCGGCCGCGATGCGGCCGTGGCCGATCGTGCGGTCATGGACGTGGGGGCCGCGCCCGATGTCGCTCCGGCTGCGGATGCTGGCGACGATTGCGATGCGGATCGCGAGTGCAACGACCACGTGGCGTGCACGGTGGATCACTGCGCGGCCGGCGTGTGCACGCACGAGCCCTGCGAGGGCTGCTGCGGCGATGGCCTCGCGTGTCGCGTCGGAAGTGGGTGCGTTCGGGCGCCGCGGATCTGCACCCGCGACGACGACTGCGACGACGAGGTGGACTGCACGCTCGATAGCTGCGTGGACGAGACCTCGTGCGAGAACCAGCCGCAGTCGGAGCTCTGCCCGCCCGGTCAGATCTGCACGACGGCCGGATGCACGGAGCGGCCGCCGCCTTGCGTGACAGACGATGACTGCCGGACGGCGAACCGCTGCTTGCGCTTCCACTGCGAGCCCGAGTTCGGCTGCCAGCTCGACGGGGTGATCGACTGCGACGATGGGGACGCATGCACGACGGACGAGTGCGACGGGAGTGATGGGTGCGCAAACGTGCTGGTCGATGCAGACGGCGACGGGGACGTGCCCATCGAGTGTGGTGGTCACGACTGCGACGACCACGACCGGACGCGCCACGGGTCGGCTCCCGAGAGATGCGAGAACGCGGTCGACGATGACTGCGACGGCGACATCAACGAGGGATGCTGCGACACCGGTGCCATGTGCATGACCGCTTGCGGCTCGACCGGCCAGCTCACGCTCGACGGGATGGAGTGCCCTTGCCTCCCTCCGGCGGAGGCGTGCAACGACCGCGATGACGACTGCGACGGCGACGTGGACGAGGGCTTCGACTGCCGCGCGGCCGAAACGCGGCCGTGCATGAGCGCGTGCGGCACGATGGGGATGCAGCGCTGCGAGGACTGCGCGTGGACGGACTGCACGCCGCCGGAGGAGACCTGCAACGGCGCGGACGACGACTGCGATGCCACCGCGGATGAGGACTTCGCGTGCGTCGCGGGGATGACGAGCACGTGCATGACGAGCTGCGGATCGACGGGCACGACGACGTGCTCGCCCAGCTGCACGGCTGGCGCGTGTACGCCGCCAATGGAGTCGTGCAACGGGCGCGACGACGATTGCGACGGCACATGCGACAACGGTGCGATGTGTTGCTCTGGCGCGACCGCGGACTGCGCATCGATGGGTTTCGCCTCCGGCACTGCGACCTGCGCCGCGGACTGCACGTGGAACACGACCGCGTGCGAGACCTGCGGGAACGGACGCATCGACGCGTTCGAAGAGTGCGACGGCTCGGCGCTCGGCGGTGCGACCTGCGAGTCGCGTGGCTTCGGCGGCGGCATGATCGCGTGCCGGCCGGACTGCACGCTCGACACGACGCGCTGCACACGGTGCGGCCCGTGGGGAACGCTGCGGCCGGTAGCGGAGCTCGACACGAGCGAGCAGGAAGCATCGTCGGTCGTCCGCGCTGATGGGCTGGAGATCCACTACGGCCATCGAGAGGGCACCAGCAACTGGGTAGTCCGACGCGCTTCGCGGGCCACCCCTGACGTGAGCTTCGCCGGCATCTCCCAGGCGCTCGGGGACAACCTCGTCCCCACGGGTCTGTCGGGCGATGGTCTGGTGCTCTACCTCGACAACAACGCCGGCATCGTTGGGAGCATTGACCTCTACGTCGCGACGCGTGCGGACACGGCGAGCCCATTCGGTCCAGCGATGCTGCTCGGCGGGAGTCCCCCCGGCCTGAGCACCGACGGCATTGACGAACGCGCCCGACTGTCGCCAGACGGCCTCGTCGTCTACTGGGGCAGCGATCGTCCGGGTGGCATGGGTGGGACGGATATCTGGCGGGCGCGGCGCGCCACGCCCGCGGGATCGTTTGGCTCGATCGAGCACGTGCCTGAGCTCAGCTCGCCCGCACCGGACTGCTGCGTGACGTTCTCGGCGGACGCGAGGACCGTGCTGTTCTCGTCCCAGCGGGGTGCCCGGGGTATGGAGATTCTCCAGGCGGACGCTGCGGGCCCGTTGGGACCGTTCGGCACGCCCGCGCTCGTGGCCGAGCTGAACTCCGATGGCAACGATCGCGACCCGTGGCTCTCGTCCGACGGCCAGACGGTCTACTTCACCTCGGACCGCGCCGGAGGTGCGGGAGCGCAGGACTTGTGGATGGCGACGCGCACGTGCCGGTCGCCGTGACCTTCGGCCGCGGAATGGTGATCGTCGCGACCGTCGCGGCATGTGGGGCTGATCCACCGCCAACAACGGCGCGCGTTCGCTTCGAGAGCGCCGTGCCCGTCGTCGTCGGTGTTCCGGAGCGTATCGACGTGACGCGTGTGCTCGGAACGACGCGGTTCTCCGCGGTCCTGCCGCGCGGTCGCGTCGAGCTCGTCTATCGCCGCGCGGTCTGCACGGACGGCCCGCGCTCGTCGAAGACGCTGGACGTCCATGAAGACGCGACGGTCGTGCTGACGCCGTTTCCTGCGCCGTGCTCATCCGCGATGGAGCGGCTCGGCGCCACGCAGGGCTTGCGTCTCGAGCCGTGACCTCACTGCACGCGGTCGGGTGCACCGCAGCACTTCTTGAACTTCTTTCCCGAACCGCAGGGACAGATCTCGTTGCGGCCGACTCGTTGGACGCGAAGGGGTGGCGCGCCGTCGTCGGTGGGCGCTCCCGAGGCGGCACGTTCGTGGAGGGCGTCGATGGCTTCCATACGGACGCGGGTGGTGATCTCGGTGAGGTCGAGCATGAGGTTCTCGATCGTCGCTGTGAGTTGGCCGAGTGCTTGGGCGGCGCCGATTCGGGCTTGCTCGTCGGCGGTGGAGTCCTTGTCGAGCATGCGGGTGTAGGCCTCGCAGAAGCCGCTGGCCTCGCCGAGCTTGGTGAGGAGGTCTTGGCCGTCGGGGCCGAACTCGATGGGGTCGTCGCCTCCCGCGTCGATGCCGCGGATGAACCAGAGCACCTCGTCGTGACGCCGTTGCGCCATGGCACGGAGCTCGTCGTGCGTGGGCGGCGACGAGAGGGCCATCGTGCTGAGGCGGACGTGGCCGGCCATGCGGTCATCCTGGATGCCGTTCCAGACCATCCCCAGGACTTGAATGGCGGTGTTCGCTTCTTGGATCGAGTTGCCGGGGAGACCGTCGGTGAAGATGCGGTCGAGGAGGTGGTGCGGGCCGAGGCGGGTGTTGGTGCTGGCGCTCGCGCCGAGGAACAGGGCGCGCACTTGCCACGACGGCATGGCGGCCCTCGCGCGGGTGAGCAACTGGTCGAGCTCGTCCATGACGCGCAGCCGTGCCTGATCTCGCCGGGCGTGTCCAGCCCCTCAACTTCGGGCTCCGCTGGCCGATGATCTCAGCATGCGAACCGAACGGAGCGCAACGGATCGGCCGACGGTTCCGGCCCGCCGAGAGCCGATTACCGTGCTCGAGGTGGAGGACCCGACCGTGCCACTGCCGCGCGACTGGTGGCAACGCAGCACGACCGCGGACGTGTCCTCTCGTCTCAACCGCTGATCTGCGATTCGCCGGTTCCGCGCCCACCGGTAGCGGTGTGCTCGTGATGGCCGGCGTGGTGGGCGCGGTGCTCGTGCCGGCCGCACCCGACAAGCGCGGCGTTCAGAGGGAGGACGGGGCGTTCGTGGTCGGCTGCGCCCGTCACCGAGCTCGTCGAGAGGCTGGTCAGATGCGCGCCATCGGGGGGACACTCGACTCGTGGGGGAGGGGTCGCTGCGCATCGTTGTCGTGGACGACGACGAGCAATACCGGCGGGCGGTCGTGCGCTTGCTCCAGCATCGCGGTCACGACGCGGTCGGCTTCGACGATCCAGACGTCGCAATCGCGCACACCGAAGCCGCCGGAGCCGATGCAGTCGTGGTGGATCGGTTGCTCGCGACGCGCGACGGCCGTGCCGTGCTTCGGGACATCCGCGAACGCTTTCCGTCGGTCGTGCGCATCCTCGCCACTGGCGGTGACGTGGACCGCTCGCCAGACCCTGTCGTGCTCAAGCCGTTCAACGTGGACGATCTCGTGGTAACGATCCGCCGCGGACGCCGCTGAGCTACTGAAGCGCGACGCGTTGGTCCCATCGGCGGCGCCGAGCGCGCAGCCGCGCACGAGGCGCGACTCGAGGAGCGCGGCGTTGTTCGGCCCGTCGGAGGAGCAAGACGCCGATCGCAAGCGCTCCGGTGTAGCCGACGAGCGATGCGCCGATCACGCTCAGCCCGAGATCGGCAGGCACGAGCTTCGTCGTGATCGCGAGCACGGCCAGCGCGAATCCGACGATGCCGATCGTGCCGGTCGCGATGATCGCGCGCTGCGCGCGAGTGCTCATGCGGTGCCCGGAGGTGCGGTGGTCCATCGCGTGACGGGCTCGACGCTGAGGTGTGCGGTGGCGTCGTGGAGGACAGTCGCGATGGAGCGGAGCGCCCCCGCGTCAACGCGGACGGTGGTCGCGCCGAAGTGGATCGAGACGCACCCGCACCCGGTGCACTGCTGGACGTGGGCGAGGGGGCCGCGAGCGAGCGTTCGATGGCGACAGATCTCGGACATGCCCTGACCATAATGAAAATGATTATCATATGCAATAGCGCGGCTGCGCTCCGTCAACCCGTCGTTCGATCGCGTGCCGTGGCGGGTCGCGCGGGGGACAAACCAAACCACCCTTGGGGTGGGCTCCGATGGATACCTCGAGACGCCGCATGCGCTGATCCGCGGCGCAGAAGGACGTGAGCAGACGAACAACCCACCCCTGGGGGTGGGTTGTTCCGCGGCTCGGTTGCTGGTCTGCTCGCTGCGGCGGGTCCGGTCCCGACGCTCGCGGGCATGGAGGGTCAGTTGGCGACACGAAGACAGGCGGGTTGGACGTGCATGCGGGTCGCGCTGGTCTGGATGGCTCTGGCCGGTGGAGCGTGCGACCCGGGCACCGAGGTCCACTACATCGAGTTCCGCGCCGCGTCCGACCTGGGCATCGGGCGGGCGTTTCTGCTGCCCGACATGCAGAACACTGGGGGCAGCTCACTCGCCCTCGGGCCGATCGCCGGCAACATGGGCGAGGTTCAATACGACCTCGACGAGCAGATGCGGGCGTTCCTGCTGCCGGTCAACCTGACCGACTTCGTGTTCTCGGGAGAGTACCTCCACCTGCCGCGCATGGAGGCCTCGACGCCCACCCCTCGCGTGGTGACGATCGTCCCGGATGACACGCCGAAGTGGCAGTCGTTCCGTGTGTACGACGCCGGCGCGTGCTCGCAGATGCAGCCCTGGTCGGTCCTCGCGCCCGTGCTCGTGCAGGGACTCACGGATGGGTTCGTGAACAGCCCCCGCGTGACGAACGGCTCGCGTGTCGGCGAGGCGTCGGTGCTTCCGATGCTGCACGCGACCGGCGCCGACGGCCGCATCTTGAATGTCGACGACGACCGCATCGCGATTCATGCGGAGTTCCACGCGGACCGCATCGGCGAACCGATCGGCACGCTCGGATGCGATGACTCGACCGTCACGATCAACATCGAGGTTGGCTTCCGACGCAGCGCCGGCGTGTTGGAGTTCCCGCCATGCTCGACCTCCGGCGGGGCGCTGCTCTTGGACGACGGTTTCTCGTTCGACTTCGATGGCGTCGTCCACAGCGTCCGCGTCAACCACGACTCGGAAGGCTGCGTGCTCTCCGACGCGATCACGAGCGGGTTGGGGGACAACATCGCGGAGAGCCTTCCCGACTCCGTTGTGCGCGCCATCCAGGCCGCGACGCTTCGTGATCCCGTCGAGGTCGGCTACGACGTGACCGAGGTTCGTCCGTGTGCATGCGACACGGACTGCAACGAGTTCGGCTTCGGTGGGCCCGCGTACCCTGGACGCCGTCACCGGTGCGTGTTTCCCGACGGTGCTAGCGTCGGAGAGTGCTGGATCCAGCTCGAGCCCGACCGCTTGAACGTCCGGCCGGACGGGCTCGAGGTCGTGCTGGAAGAGACACGCGCGGACCCCCAAGACGGCGTGTTCCGGAGGAACGCGCTCGTGGCGGCGCTGCTCTGCGGCAACCAGCGCGGAGCGGTGGACATTCCTCTGGCACCGCTGCGCGGCCAGCTCGGTCCGGTCACCGTCCCCCCGCCGTGACGCGAGCACTCTGGGTCTTCGCTGCGTTGCTGGTCGGCTGTCCCGACACGGACCACCGTCCCCCGGACGACGCGAGCGACACCAGCGTGCCCGAGTCTGGGTCATCGGACACGAGCACCGATGCGGAAGGTGGCCGCGACGCGCAAACTCCCGACGCTTCCATCGACACTGGTCCACGGGACTGCTCCGAGATCGGCGACCTCCGGCGCTGCGACCGCTGCCCCGATCGCTGCCCTGTCGGCCAGACCTGCCTCGCCATGATCGGCGTGTGCGCCCCTCGCGACAGCGACGCGTGCGACATGAGCGCGTTCCCTGGTGGCGGCTCGGCGTGCCGGTCGGGATCCCCGTGCGCCGGCACCCAGCGCGACGACACATTCAACGGGCTCTGCGTCGATCCGGCGTTTTGTCTCGACGCCCAAGATGCCGGACTGCCATTCGAGTCCTGCCGGTACGCCGACAGCACCCCTGTCGTGACGGGGCCGCCCGACGCCACGTGCCCCCCATCCAGCGATCCTCGCGCGCCCTTCTGCGGCGGTGCCTGCGGCGGCGTTACGTGCCCGCCCGCAGACCTCCTCGGCATGTCCGTCGAGACGCCCTGCCTGGGCTTCTCCGATACCCGCGGCTTTGGCGTCTGTGCACTCGCCGTCGTGTTCTGCCACCCGGGATACGCCTACGACCGCAACTGTGACGAGAACTACGGCGAGTCGTGCGCCTGCATGGTGCTCCAACCCCAGCCCGACCTGCCCGCTGATGCGCCGCGACCCGTCGGATACTTCGTCGTCGGGTCGTCGTGCCTGGCCTACCGCGAACAACATCCCGAAACCGTCGAATGCTTCGATCGCAACTGGCAACCGCTCGAGGGGCTGTGAGGACCGCCTTATCCGTCACTGCCGACGACGGCACCCGCGCGTGATGCACGCCGCAAGAATGGCGACCCGCCAGAGCGCTGCCGCGTATGGATGAACGGAGCACTCGCCATCGCACCCGACCAGTTCCAGATCGGCATCACGACACGAGGCCAGCGTTTGTAACGTCGCTGACGTTGCCG
>JADZFZ010000351.1 GCA_020854145.1 Deltaproteobacteria bacterium
GCGCCATCGAAGAACGCGACGGCGGCGGCGGCCTCGGCGGCGTGACCCATGCGCGCGAGCGCCGCGGTCGCGTAGCTCATGTCGCGCACCCACGCGATCCACCAGACGCCCGGCGGCAACGCCGCGAGGATCGCTCCGTGCCCGCGGCCCTCCTCGCGCACCTGCCCCATGCGAAGGACGCTCTCGCTCTGACGCCACACGAGCCGCTCCGCGTCGGAGAGGTCCGCGGGGGGCGCGACGCGCCACGACTCCCACGCCGCGAGCTCGTCGAGGACGATGGCCTCGGGGCCGCGTCCCGCGATCCACGCCGTCGCCGCGTCCGACGGAGCGAGCGTCACGAGCACGCCGACCCAACGCGTCTCGAAGGGCGCGAGGTCGTCGAGCTCCCACTGGTAGCCGGCGACGGCGTCGTCGCGCACGCCGCTGTCGTCGACGGCGACGAGGTTGCCACCGAGTCGTCCCGTCGGGTGCGGGTTCTCCGGAGACGCGCCGCGGAAGCTCGGTGCGACGAGCGGCACGTAACGGAGCGACAGGCCCGACGGCCCCGTCTCGACGTAGGCGTCCCCGTCCCAGCGCACCGACTCGCCGGCGTTGCCGGGATCGGGCGCGCCGCCGCCGAGGTGGAAGTTGAGGAGCGCGTAGGCTGCCGCGTTCGGCTGCGGGACGGACGACGCGTTGGTCACGCGCAACGCGAGCACGACCGCGGGTGCGTCGAGCCCCCACGGAGCGAGCACGTGCGTGCGCGCGCGGATCGGGCCGAAACGTTGATCGACCTCGATGACGTGCGACTGGCCCGCGTAACGCGCGGAGTCGACCGCCACGTCCGACAGCCAGCCGGCACCGCCCGAGGCGCGGATCCCGAAGTACGCGTCGTAGGCGAGATCGCGCGTGCGGCGCGTGGCATCGCGCGCGTAGTACGGGCGTTCCGTGAGCCAGCTGAGCCGCGCGCGGCCGACGTCGTAGACCGCGAAGCCGTAGCCGTTGCCCGTCGTGAGCGACGACCACGACGAGAACGGCTCGACCGCACGGACGCGCAACGGCATCGCGAGCGCCGCTGCGAAGACGACCGCAATGCCGGCGCGCGTGACCCATGTTCGAACGAGGGAGACTGCAGGAGACGACATGGACCCTCGGAGTAACTCAGGACTGAGACACGCGAAGCTACGAGGCGAGGCGTGCAGAGGCAAGGCGAGAATCTCCCGCACCCGCAGCCCACCCGCAGCGTGGGAAAGAGATCACCCGCCGTGGTCACGGCGCACGTGTGGAATTCGCCTTCCGAGCCTCCCACGCCCCACAACCGAAGCACCCTGGTCGGAAGGCGAAATTCGCTGGGCGCTCACCGCTCACCCCGACCCTCTCCCCATTCGGGGAGAGGGAGCCTGGTCCCGAATTCACGCCCTTCGCTCGACGCTCGGGCGTGTTGCGACTTCGCCGTCGCCCGCCTTCGCGGCCTCGGGCTCACTCGGTTTCTCCCCCACCCGCAGGGTGGGAAACCTTCTGCCGCTCCGCGGGCTCGGGCTCACTCGGAGCTCAGTCGACGTACGACGGACAAAGGACGCCGCATGAACGCCGACCGTGTTACTAAAGATTCCACTTTGCGGACCGATGCGGCGGGGTGGAGCGAGCAAGCGACGGGGATCGCGCTCGCCACGGTGACGGGGGTCGCGTCGAGCACCCGCGTGACCGTGTCGCGCGGCGCAGCGGCGACCCCTCGGCCCGCGACGATCGCGGTCTTCGGCGGTTACGCGGCGCGTGCGGGCGACGTGGTGCTCACGGCGGAGACCGACGCGGCAGACCTCTACGTGATCGGCGTCGTCACGGCGTTGCGCGCAGTGACCGACGACGCGGATCCAGGGCGTGCTCCGAGCCGTGTCGAGGGGCCCGCCCCTGGCTCGGTCGAGGGGCCCGTCGTCATTCGGGATCGCGCCGGAAGGGCGGTCCTCGAGCACGACCCGGAGCGCGGCAAGATCGTCCTGCACGCGCCGGAAGGGGACCTCGAGCTGCGCGCCGATCACGGCAGCGTGACGGTGGTCGCGCGAGACGACGTGAAGCTCCACGGCAAGCGGCGGCTCGATCTCTCGGGCGCGACGCTCGGTGCGAGCGCGGCGCGCGTCGAGGCGCTCGTCGGCGACGTGCGCGTCGTCGGCAAGTCGCTTCGCACTGCCTTCGAGACGGCGCGTCACGCGACGGGGATCCTCGAGGTGCAGGCCAGGCGGATCGTCGAGCGCGCGAAGGCCACGTATCGCGATGCCGAGGACCTCGCCCAGACGCGTGCGGGGCGGGTGCGGACCGTCGTCGAAACGACCTTCCACGTGCTCGCCGGCACGGCGATCGTGAAGGCCGAAGAAGACGTCAAGCTGAAGGGCAAGAAGATCCACCTGGCCTGAGTGTCTGACAGATACCGTTCGTGCGGGGCTCGTCGAAGCACGGAATCGCGCCCCTCGACTCGCTCGGGGCGAACGGTGCTCTGAGCGAACCGGAGGAGGCGAGCATGTTTCCGCTGGCGACGAAGGGAGGTGGGATGGCCTTCGCGTTCCCC
>JADZFZ010000352.1 GCA_020854145.1 Deltaproteobacteria bacterium
GCAGCTTGACGCTCGCCGTCGGCTCTCCGTATCGTGTCGGGTAGCGCGTGGACAGCGAGATCAAGACGCGGATCACGCCCGTCGACAAGGTCGGTGTCGAGCTGGCCGAGGGCAACGACTGCCTCGTCGTCATCTACTCGAGCGACCCGACGCGCCTGAGCAAGCGCGTGCTGCTCGAGGGCACGGCGATGAACGTCGGCCGCGGCAGCGAGAACCATCTGGTGCTCGACAGCGACTCGGTGTCGCGGCGTCACGCACGCTTCGAGCGGCGCGGCCGTCATTGGTACGTGACGGACCTCGGCTCGACGAACGGCACGTACATCAACGACGACCCCGAGCCCGTGCGCGAGCGACAGCTGCGCCGCGGCGATCAGGTCAAGATCGGCGACACGATCTTCAAGTACCTGAGCGGCACCGACATCGAGGCCCAGTACCACGAGACCATCCACAAGGTCATGATGGTGGACGGCCTCACGGGCGCGTCGAACCGCCGGCACTTGATGGAGCAGCTGACGCGCGAGATCCCGCGTGCACGACGGCACGGCCGCCCGCTCGGCCTGCTGATGCTCGACATCGATCACTTCAAGAAGATCAACGACACGTTCGGGCACCTCGCGGGCGACCACGTGCTCAAAGAGGTGTCGCACGTCATGCAGTCGCGGCTGCGGCCCGACGACGTGCTCGGTCGCTACGGCGGCGAGGAGTTCACCGTCGTGCTGCCGGAGACGGACCTCGCCGGTGCGATGGCGCTCGGCGAGGACATCCGCAAGCTCATCGAGAACGCGAAGATCACGTTCGACGGCGAGCCCATCGCGGTGACGATCAGCATCGGCGCCGCGATCCTGGCGAACCCAGCATGGGACGCCGCACAGTTCGTCAAAGCCGCCGACGAGAAGCTCTACGCCGCCAAGCGCGGCGGCCGCAACCGCGTCGTCGGCTGAGCCATTGGCGGGGGGCTCCCATCTGGCGCCTTATCGACGAACGCCGGCGTCGGTCGCGTGCACACCAGCGTCCGCAGCGCCGTGGACGGGGTGCGCGCCGAAGAACGCGCGCAGCGTCTCGCGGGCGACGAAGTTCGCCTTCACGCGCCAGATGGGCGTGTTCACGACGAGCACCGCGAGAGCGATGCGCGGCGCATCGGCGGGCGCGAAGCCGACCCACCACGTGTAGCCGCGAAACGGGTTCGACCCGTTGAGCGTCCCCGTCTTGCCCGCGATCTCGATGCCCGGAAGAAACGCCACTCCCTGCGGATCGAAGAACGTGCGCCGCGACGTCCCTTCCGTGACCGTGCGTCGCATCATCCGATTGACGATGCGCGCGCTCTGCTCTGCGAGCACACGTCGCACGAGCACGGGGGTCGATCGGTGCAGCAGGCTGCCGTCTGCGGCGCGCACCTCGTCGATGATCTGCGGACGCAGCATCAGACCGCGCGACGCGATGGTCGAGCCGAGCACCGCGCCGTGTAGCGGTGAGAGATGCATGTGCCAGAACCCGGCCGAGGTCCGGGCGAACTCCAGCCGGTCCTCGGGCACGGTCGCGTCGTTGGCGCGGGTCGGCAGATCGAACGGGATGGCCTCACCGAAGCCGAAGGCGCGCGCGTACCGACCGAGCGTCTGCGGCGTCAGGTGGCGCAGCGCGAGGCGCGCGAAGATGGCGTTGATGCTCGAGCCCATCGCGCCCGCGAGCGACGAGCACCATCGATCGCGCGACTGGTTCTCCTCGAGGTCGGCGAGCTCCAGCCGATTGAAGCCGCCTCCGTAACAGACGCGCGCATCGGGGTCGACGCCCGCATCGACGAGCGCGGAGCCGGTGACGATCTTGAACACCGACGCCGCCGGCGGTGAGCCGTCGAGCGCGAGGTCGGGCGCGCTCGGGTTCGCGGACGAGTGGCTCACGTACGCGAGCACGCGACCCGTCGTCGGCTCCATCGCGACGACGGAAGCGTACGGCAGCTCGTAGCGCGCGAGGAGTCGTTTCACCGCGCGCTGCAGGTCCGGGTCGAGCGTCAGCTTGGCGCGACGACCGTCCGCGAGGTCGGCCTCGAGCGCGCCATCGCGCGAACGAGCGCGACGCAAGTCGAGCCCTTCGAGCAACGCGGACGGAGTCGCGCCGCTGCCCCCTTGGCGAAGGCGCGATTCGAGGTCCGCACGTTCACTCGGCGCAGGGTCCGCGAACACCGCCTTCGCGGCGAGCGCGATGCCCGCCGCGAGCGCGACGGCGACGATGAGGATCCCGACGATCCCCCGACTCCTTCGGGGGACCGGTGCTGCGCTGGTCTCCGACCGGCTGGGCGCACCTTGCATGACGGCCGGACCCTAGGAGGAGGGATCCAATGTGCGCAAGAAAGCGGACTACCCGGGCAGGTGCCCACGCGGGGGCCCACTCGCGCCTCCTGGCCGATGCGCTCACGCTGTCGGGGTGACCCGGTGCGGGATCCTGGCGAACGGATGTGCGCTCGTCGCGGCGAGCGCCCTGTTCGTCGCCTCGTGCGGCGACGAGATCCGCGCGCGCGCCTCCGCTTCGAGCGCCGATGCCTCGGTCCGACCATCGACGAGGCCGACGGTAGCCGCTGCCCCGCCGTCGCCGCCGGCGACCTCGGTCGATGGACCGCGCATCGCGATCGGTCCCGAGGGGATGCTCTCCACCTGGCGTCTGCTCTCCACGTCGAGCGCGCCGCCGCCGAGCGCGGGGGACGCGGGTACGGCAGCGCCGGCTGTGTCGGAGCCGACGTCGTTCGAGGCACCGCCGCGCCCAGGCTCGCTGGAGGCCTTCGCCGTGGGCGACCGGGAGACGCTCGACCTCGAGCGCGTCGTGGGGCCCGAGGTCACGACGGTTCGTCTCGGCGCAGAGCTTCACGTGCGCGAGACGACACGCGTGCACCTCTTGGTCGGCGCGGCGGGCGACGTCACCGGGCACCTCGACGATGTCATCGTGCTGTCGCGCTCGAGCCGGCGGTACCGACACGACGACGCGCTCGCCAGACTCTCGCTGAGCCCAGGGCGTCACGTGCTCGTGCTGCGGCTCTCGCGTCCGGCCAACGCACGCTGGCGGCTCGGCGTGCGCTGGCTCGATGCGCGCTTCCGGCCGCGCTCGACGGGGGTGCGCATCTCCGTCGGCGCGCTCGACGACGAGACGATGCGGCGACTGTCGGAGCGCGCGGCGCGCATCGAGGAGCGGCGCGCAGTCGGGCCTTCGGGGCTGCACGTCACGGCGCGGGTGTCGTTCCCCGGTGGCGGCCCGATGCGCGCCGTGACCGCGGACGTCGCGGGCGCGCCGACGACGCTCACACCCTCGGACGACGGCGTGTGGACCGCCAGCGCAGGGCACACCTTCGAGGCGCCGGCCCGCGGCGACCTCGCACGCACGGCACGCGTCGAGTCGCGCACCGAGCCGTTCGGTCGCGACCTTTCGTCGGATGTGCGCGTCGCGAACGCTGCGGTCGCGTTGCGGGCTGCGCTCGCGAGCGCGTCCGAACGCTCGCACGGGCCGCTGCAATGGCGGATCGCGGAGCTCGAGCGGATCGTCGCCGACGGTGATCGCGACGAAGCGTGGCGCCGCGTGCTCGTGACCGAGGCGACGTCGCTCGCACGTCGGATCGACGCGACGCGCGATCCGTTCGCCGACCCGCGCGGATACGTGCGCATGGGGTTCCGCTCGCGCATCGACGACAGCGCGCAGACGTACGAGCTCTTCGTGCCGCCTGCGTATCGGCGAGAAGGCTCGACGCGCGCATGGCCGCTCGTCGTCACGTTGCACGGCTTCGAAGGCAACGCGGGCGACTACTTCCGCAACACGCTCGGGCTGCCGCGCCCGCCGAGCCAATCGCTCGAGGAGCACGGTCGCCACGGTCAGACGCCGCGCGATGCGCCGATGATCGTCATGGCGCCGACCGCACGCGGCCAGACGCACTACCGCTACGTCGGCGAGTCGGACGTGCACGAGGCCATGGCCGACGTGCGCGCGCGCTTCCGCATCGATCCCGAGCGCATCTACGTGACCGGCGGCTCGATGGGCGGCACCGGCGCCGCGTACCTTCCCTTCCGCAACCCGGATCTCTTCGCGGCCTCCATCGCGCTCGCCGGCTACCACGACCAGCGTGTACGCAACGACACGCGGCAGGACGCCCTCGCTCCCTGGGAGCAGTTCCTGCGCGCCGCACGCAGCGACGTCGATTGGGCCGAGAACGCGCTGCACTTGCCGATGCTCCTCGTGCGCGGCACGCGCGACCGGCCGCTCGCGTGGACGCGCAGCCTCGTGACGCGCCTTCGGGAGCTCGGTTATCGCCACGAGCACCGCGAGCCCGCGCTCGGGCACAACGTGTGGACCGAGACGTACCGCGCGGGCGGTGCGTTCCGCTGGTTCGCCCGCCACCGACGCCCCGTCGCGCCCGAACGCGTGCGCCTGCGCACCGGCGACGACCGTCACCGGCGCGCGTGGTGGGTCACCATCGACGAGCGCGTCGCGTCCGACGCGTTCGCGGAGGTCGATGCCCGCGTCGACGCGACGACCGGCGCGATCACGGTCCGCACCGAAGGCACGGCTGCGTTCACGATGGAGCGCCCACCCTCGCTCGCCTCGCGGACCGAGCCCATGCGCGCGATCATCGACGGCGCCGCGGTCACGGGCCCGCCGCCGCTGCGCGTGCGCCGCGAAGGCGCGTCGTGGGCGCTCGTGCCGACGCCGTCGAGAGAGCCATCGGCGCGCAAGCGGCCCGGCGTCTCGGGTCCGATCCGCGACGTCTTCCACGACGCGCTGGTCTTCGTCGTCGGAACGCGCGACCCCGATCACGAGCTCGTCAACCGCCTGGTCGCGCATCATTGGGCGCATCCCGTCGGCTGGGACGTGCACTACCCCATCGTGCGCGACGCCGACGTCACCGAAGAGATGATTCGCACGCGCACGCTCGTGCTCGTGGGCCCGCCGCGCAGCAATGCGCTCCTCGCGCGTTGGGCATCGCAGCTGCCGATCCGCATCGACGCGCGCGGCATCGTGGTCGGCGCCCCTCGACCGGGTCTCGGGCAGGCGCACCGCTTCGATGGCGACGAGGTGGGCACCGTGTTCGTCGCGCCGTGCCCCGACGCACCGGACCGCAGCGTGCTCGTCATCGCGGGACCGACTCCGCTCGGGACGTGGCGCTCGACGTTCTTGCCCGACATCCTGCCGGACTACGTCGTCTTCGACGCGCGCATCGCCCCCGCGCGCGACCGTTGGGCCGCCGGCGGCACGGGCGCCCAGTACCTCACGGCGGGCTTCTTCGACCCGCGGTGGCGAATGCGTTGACCGATCGTCAGCGTGCCGGGCGCGGTGGCGCGCTCCATCCGACGTTCGCGTCGGGACCGAGCGGAAGCTCGAGCGCGACCCATCCGACCGCGAGCGCGAGGCCGACCAGCAGCAGCCACCCGGAGTACGGGATCATGGACGCCATCAGGCTCCCGAGACCGTAACCGGGTATCCACCGCTGGCAGAACGCGAGCACGAGCGGGAAGTAGACCATCAGCGGCGTGATGATGTTCGTCACCGAGTCGCCGACGCGATAGACGGCGGTCGTCGCCTCCGGCGAGATGCCGAGCAGCATCATCATCGGCACCAGCACCGGCGCGAGCAGCGCCCACTTGGCCGACGCCGAGCCGACGAAGAGGTTCACGAGCGCGGTGAGCAGCACGATGCCGCCCACGAGCACGGGGGCGGGAGCTCCCGTCGCGCGCAACGTCTCGGCGCCATTGACGGCGAAGATGAGCCCGAGGTTCGACCACTGGAACATCGCGACGAAGTGGGCGGCCGCGAACGCGAGCACGAGGTAGTAGGCGAGCTCGGCCATCGACTCGCTCATCATCTTCACGATCGCGCGATGCCCGCGTGCGGTCCCGGCCACCGCGCCGTACGCCCAGCCCGCGGCGAGGAAGAGCACGAGGAACCCCGCGACGAGCGACCGATAGAACGGCGTGAGCCGCGCCTCCGATGCGGCCGCCTCGTCGTAGAGCGGCGTGCCGATGCCGACGACCATGAGCACCCACAGCGCAACGACCAGGAGCGTCGCGACCGCCGCCGCCCGAAGGCCCTTGCGCTCCGCGGCCGTCAGCGGACCCGACGCGGCCGACTTCTCTTCGGCGGCTCCCTCGGCGGGCTCCCACTTGCCGAGGCGCGGCTCGACCACCTTGTCGGTCACCCACCAGATGACCGGCAAGAAGACCGCGAGCATCGCGGCGATGAAGTACCAGTTGCCCGCGATGTTGGCCTGCCAGCCAGGCTGCACCGTGACCGCGGCGGACTGCGTGATCCCGAAGAGCAGCGCGTCGAGCTGACCCGGCACCAGGTTCGCGGAGAAACCCCCCGAGACCCCTGCGAACGCAGCGACGATCCCCGCGACGGGATGCCGCTTGGCCGCGGCGAAGAGCGCGCCTGCGAGCGGCACGAGGACCACGTAGGCCGCATCCGCCGCGAGGTTGCCCATCATCGCCGCGAACGCGACGGCAGGCGTCAGGAGCATGCGCGGCGCGCCCTGCACCGCGAGCCGCATGGCCGCGGCGAAGAGCCCCGTGCGCTCGGCGACGCCGGCGCCGAGCATGACGGTCAAGACGTAGCCGAGCGGGTGGAAGTGCGAGAAGGTCGTCGGCATCTCGACGAGCAGCTTCTGGAGGTTAGCGGGCGCCAGCAGGCTGGTCGCGACGACCGTCTCGCGGCTCGACGGGTGTACGACGGACCAGCCCAGCCAGCTCGCGACCAGACTGATCGCGACGAGCGCGAGCACGAGGTAGAGGAACAGGAAGACGGGATCGGGCAGCGCATTGCCGATGCGCTCGATCGTGCCCAGCCAGCCTTTGCGGGGTGCGGCGGTCGTTTCGCTCATCGAGCGCGCACTTTAGTACGACAGCTCAGTCCGGGTTTCCGATTCCCTACGGCCGCAGCCAATCCCGACTCACCTCGACGATCTGTGCTTGGTTGGGGGGCGCCGCGCGCCCCCGTGCGCTCGCTGCGCTCGCTACCCCCGCGGGCGTCCGCTGCGCGGCCGCCGTACCGCTGCCCGACCATCAGCTCGAATCAGAACCAGGAACGAACTCCTGGGCAGCGGTACTGGTCGAGCCCAGTCTCTCGACCAGACGTCACGTGGTGCTCGATCGTTCAGCGCGCGGGTGCGAAGTGGAACGGGTAACGCACGGTCACGTCGCCGGCCTCGTTGGGCAGGAATCGCCAGCGCCGCGCGCGCTCCACGAGACAATCGAGCATCGCCGAGTCGGTGATCGTCGTCGTGCTCACGAAGACGGATCGGACGCGTCCGTCGGTGCCGATGACGAACTGCAGCGTGACGCGGCCGGCGGTCGCGGGATTGCGGACGAGCGCTTGGTCGTAACACCGGCGAATCGACGGCAACGAGCGGCGGACCTCCTGCTGGATCGGATCGCGCGCGATGCTCTCGGCTCCGACCGGCGACGAGACGCTCGCGGCTGCGATCACGGCGAGCGACGTCACGAGCGCGAGCGCCCCCCTACGACCCCCCGACGAGACGAGTCCCGATTCACGAGCCCGCATGCACCTTGGACGTCGCGACGCGCGATTGGTTCCCCTTCTCTCGGGAGGCGAGCTGCCTCGAGCGTCACTCCGCGCAGGCGAACACGACCTCGATCCGTTCGACCGCGCCGGATTGCAGACGCCGACAGATCCCACCGTGTAATCGCAGCTGCCGGCTCGCCGCGTCGATGACGTAGCCGTCCTCGGCGCTCTCGGGCACCCGCGTGCCGTCCGCGAAGACATAGGCGAGCGCGGGATCGGGAGGCAGAGCCGGCAGTCCGTAGGTGCACGCTGCGACGTCGCCGGCGATCACGTCGAGCGCGGAATCGAGCTCGTCCACGGCGCTCGCACGAAACGCGGTCGTGGTTCCGCCGGCCGCGGCGATCGCATCGAGCTCGCTCATGAGCGCATCGTCGCCGACGCCAATCGCGAAGGTGCGCACGGCCACGCGTTGGCCGAGCAATGCCGCGGCACCGTCGGGGCCCGGAGGGGCGCACTCGGCACTGTTGGCACCGTCGGTCAGCAGCAAGACCGCCGGGTTGCGATTGGCCTCCGAGAGCGCCGGCGAGCCCACGAGCGATCGCAGCGTCGCGCCGGTGCTCGTCTCGGAGAGCATCGTCTCGCAGAGGTAGTCGGGCGCCGCGCCGGTGGCGCTGCCGGTGCCCTGCAATGGACGCAGATAGTCGTTGACCGCCGCGGGATCGTCGGTGATCGGGACGACGACCGCTCCGGGTGAGCAGCCCCCGGGCAGACACGCCGAGTACGTCGTGAGGCCGAATCGGATTCGCCCTTCGAACGCGGTCGTGATTCGTTCGATTGCGGTTTTTGCGACCTCCCAGCGCGTGCTGCCGCCGAGCGGCATTCCCATGCTCGCGGTTCGGTCGAGGACGATCATCAGATTGCCGGGCAACAATCCGATGCTCGTCCCGCCGCACTCGCCGCATATCCCGTCCGGGGTGCACTCGATGCCGTCGGGACAATCCGAATCGGCCAGACACGAGCCGAGCCGAAGGCACCGCTTCGAGCCCGCCGCGCAACGCTCGTTCGCTGCGCAGTCGGAATCGCCGACGCACGCGTCCCGCGGCACGCAGCGGCCGTCGTCGCAGCGCGTGCCGAGCGGACAATCGGGCGCACCGGGTCCGCACGGGACGGCGTCGTAGCCGACACGACAGCCAGCCACGATCAGCACGAGCGCGCACGAGCCCACGATGCGCACCCGATCAGCTTAGCCGCTCGGACGGAGCGTGACCCCACCGAGGTGCCGACGTGGCCTTCGGGGTGCCGGGCAACCGTGAAGGGCAGCGCTTGCTCGCCGTCTCCGTCGCGCTCCACTAAGCTTCGCGCTCGGAGGTCGTCGTCGTGCGCACGAAGCTCGCCGGAGTCTTGTGGTTGGGGCTGCTCGTGTTGCCGTCGGTCTGCGGCTGCAACGCAGGCTCGAAGATGGTCGCGGCGCGTCCGTGCTCGAGCTCCGCGGACTGCGCGGGCGGGCTGGTCTGCCGCGACGGCATGTGCAGCAGCGCGCCGGGCACGGACGGTGGACCCGACACCGGCGCGGTCGACCTCGGAACGCTTGCCGACTTCGGGTCCCCCGACGCTCCACCGACTGGTTGCGTGGACCTCGACGGGGACCGGCGTGGCGCCGGCGGCTGCCCGCTCGGTGAGGACTGCGACGACACCAACGCGATGCGCGGCGGCGTCGAGCTCTGCGACCGGATCGACAACGATTGCGACGGCGAGACCGACGAGGGCCTCATCGACATCTGCGCCGAGTGCGTGCCCGGCTGCGAGGCCACCGAGACGCCCGGGGATCCCGGTTGGATGCCCGGAGCCGACAACGCGGAAGGCGTGATCGTCGACGAAGAGGGCGCGCTCACGCTCGGACGCATGGAGACGATGTCCTTCTTCGTCTGGGTCGCCGCCATGGACGAGGGCACGGTCTCGAAGCTCGACTCGCGCACGAACATGGAGGTCGCGCGTTACCCGGCCGTCGGCGCGATGGCCCCCGCGGGCACGCGCCCGTGGAACGAAGCGTGTAACTGGATGGATCAGGGCAACTGCCCGTCGCGCACCGCGGTCGATCAGAACTTCGACGCGTTCGTCGCCAACCGCGCGTTCGGCAACCAGGGCAGCGTGACGAAGTACGCGAACCGCGAAGAGGACTGCATCGACCGCAACGCGAACGGGACCATCGACACGAGCCGCGACGCCAACGGCGACGGTTCCATCGACATCTCGAACCCCGCGGAGTTCGTGGGCCCGGACGACGAGTGCATCTTGTGGACGGCCTCCGTCGGCGGAGCCAACGGCGTGCCGCGCGCGATGAGCATCGGGCTCGCGCCTCCCGACGGGATCGTCGGCGACGTCTGGGTCGGTCTCTTCAACCAGACGCAGGCCTGCAGGCTGAGCTCTGCGACGGGCGCGACGGTCGGCTGCTACGACATCGGCGGCTTCCATCCGTACGGCGCCGCGACGGACGGCGATGGGCGCATCTGGATGGTGGACCGCTCGGTCCGCCCGGGACGCGACATCCTCGGGTGGCTCGATCCCGTCTCGACCGCGTTCACGATCGTCTCGCCGATGCCCGCCGCGGCGTGCGAGGCCGTCCCCTACGGCATGACCGTGTCGCCGGACGGCAGCATCTTCCTCGCGAACAACGGCTGCAGGCCGAACATCTATCGGTACCAACCGAGCACCGACTCGTGGCTCGGTTTCTCGACTCCGTCGGCCGCGTCGGTGCGCGGAGTCGCTGCGGACGAGGCGCACCTCTGGGCGTGCGTGAGCCACGGCGGAGACAACTTCGACGGCGGCGAGGACAACCGGGTCGAGCAGTTCCGTCTCGCGGACCTCGGACACGTCGCGACGCACCACCTGCCCACGGGGCTCGCTCCCGTCGGATGTGGCGTCTCGTTCGACGGCTCCGTCTGGGCCATCGCGCAGTCCAACAATCTCGCGGCGCGCCTCGATCCCGCCACGGGCGCGTGGACCGAGCGCACCGTCGGCCTCCATCCGTACACCTACTCAGACTTCATCGGCTACGGCCTCAACGTCTTCTCCGAGCCGCGCGGGCGTTATCGCTTCGTCGTCGAAGGCTGCTCGACGGGCACGAACGTGTGGCAAGGCCTGCGCTTCGACGGCGAGCTGCCCCCGATGACGGCCGTCGAGATCTGGGTCCGCAGCGCCGACACGCGCGACGGCCTCACCGCCGAGGAGTGGATCGGCCCCTTCGTGACGAACCCGGCCAACCTCACCGCGGCGCCCGGGCCCGTCCCCGAGCGGCGGTTCCTCGAGGTCGAGCTCCGCCTGCGGACCGACGATCGACGCGCGGCGCCGCGCATCTTCGACGTGACCGTTGCGGGGATCTGCGAGCCGATCATCGGCTGATGCGGGCCCACCCGACGGCACATCGGGCGCGCGTGTAGTCCACGGACCGCCGGAAAAAAACCGTGATCCTGGTCGTCGCGCGGCGTCTCGCCGCGATATGATTCGGGTCGCGCATGGGTCGTTGCCGCGCTGCGATCGCGGCTCGATCACGGGTCGCCTTGCGCCAGGAGTCATGATGAACGCGGGTAGTCTCGTTCACCTATCGGGTCTCGTTCTCGTCGCGCTCGGGTCGTTCGCTGGCTGCAGCGGCTCCTCGGGCACGACCACGGGCAACTGCTCGAGCGACATCGACTGTGCGCCGGGCCTCACCTGCTCGGGCGGCTATTGCCGAGGTTGCACGAGCGACTCGGAGTGCCCCGCCGGGCAGACGTGCGTGCGCTCGGGGACCCGAAGCGCCTGCGTCCCCACGCCTCCGACGACGATGCCGTGCGACGACCCGCCGAGCTACTGCGCGGCGGCGCGTGAGGCGCTCGGCGCTGCGCCCATCGCGTGCTTCGGCAACACCGAGCTCGACTGCTCGAGCGGCACGCCCGCGTGTCGAACGTGCCCGTACGGCTGCGGCGCGATGGGGTGCGACGGCGACGGGATGACCGACATGGGGCCGCCGACCGGCGACGACGGTGGCGGATCCACCGACGACGCGGGCGGATCCACCGACGACGCCGGCGGACCGGGGACCGACGCGGCCGGCACGGACTCCGGCGGCCCGCCTCCCGGCGGCGACGCAGGGCCCGGCGTCGATGGGGGGCCGGGATCGGACTCCGGACCGCGACCCGACGCGGGACCCGGTGTGGAGTGCGGCAACGGCGTGATCGAGGCCGGCGAAGGTTGCGACCCGCCGATGGCCGGCGGCTGCGGCGAGCCGAGCTGCAGCGACGCGTGCCTGATCGTGCCCGCCGCGCCGGCGTGCGGCGACGGCTGCACCGACGGCGAAGAGGAGTGCGGCGAGCCCGGCCTGCCCGATTGCGCCGATGGCTTCCGCTGCCTCGATTGCACGTGTCAGGCGCCGCGGTGCGGCGACGGCATCGCGCACAGCGGCGAATACTGCGGCGAGCCCGGGCGCATGTGCGGCGCGGGCAAGACCTGCGTCGATTGCCAGTGCACGCCGGCCGTGTGCGGCGACGGCTCCATCGACCTCGGTGAGCAGTGTGGAGAGCCGGGGCTGGGCACGTGCCCGGCGGGGCAGACGTGCGGCATCGGCTCGTGTCGGTGCGAGGTCCCATCGGCTTCCTGCGGCAACGGGACGGTCAACGCCGGCGAGACGTGCGGCGAGCCTGGTCTGCCGCTCTGCGGCGCGTTCCGCGAGTGCGTCGGCTGCGTCTGTCGCAACGAGTGCGGCAACGGAGAGGTCAACGCCGGCGAGGAGTGCGGTGAGCCCGGCGTGAGCTGCGCGTCGGGATCGAGCTGCAACGTCGGCACGTGCACGTGCTCGCTCAACTGCGGCAACGGCGCGATCGACGTGGGCGAGACGTGCGATCCGCCGAGCATGCCGAGCTGCGCGTCGCCGACGTATTGCACGAGCACCTGTCAGTCGATGACGCGCC
>JADZFZ010000353.1 GCA_020854145.1 Deltaproteobacteria bacterium
ATGGTCGGGCTCGCGTGCTTCGGGCTCGTGTTCGGGCTCGGCGGCAAGTGGGCCATCGCGGCTGCGAGGGGTGCGCTGCCCGAGCTCGTGAGAGACGAAGGGGACCCGAGCCAGCGCCTCTTCTCGCGCGGCGAGCCTCCGTTCGCAGCGACCCTCGCAGCCGCCACGCCGCTTCATCGCGACGTGGCGCTTCAGCTCATTCGCGAGGTGCACGCATCGCGCGCGGTCCACGACGCGGAGACCGTCGCGACGCTCCTCGCGCTGGCCCGCCTGACCGACGATTGCGAGACCGAGGTCAACGTCCTGCTCAACCACCATCGGCTCGCGACTGCGGCGCGGCGCGGTGAGACGTGCGAGGGCACGCGGGCCCGCGCGGCCGACGCATGGCTCGTCGCAGCGCGGTGGCGCGACGCGAACCGCGTGCTCTCGGGCCTGCCCGTCGCGCGGACCGATGCATACCGATTGGCGGGCGGAGTCGTCGCGGCGCTCGCCGCGTCGCCCGTGACGCCAGCGGCAGGCGATCGCGTCGCCGTCACGCGTGCCCGAGCGCTCGCATCGCGGGCTCGTGCGCTGGCGACCGGCACGCCGATGGCGTCGGCTCGCACGGATCTGGGACAGCGGGCGGCGACGCTGGAGTGCGTGGCCGACGGTCTCGCCGCTCGTGCCGAGCCGAGCGGCCCAGCCGTGTCGTCGTTGCGCCGCGCCCTCGGCGAGCCGGAGCGGTGGGCCTGTCGGCTGATGCTCGCGGAATCGACGCCGAGCCCCGTGGAGCGTGCGGAGCTGCTTCGTTCGGTGGTCGGCCCCGAGCTGCCGGTCGGACGCGCCATCGGTCGCGCGCTCCGGCTCGAAGCCGAGATGGAGGCTGCCCCGCGCGATGCGAGCGCGCCCGTGGACGCTGCGGCGATCGAGACGTTGCACGAGGACGCGAAGCTGGTGCTCGCCGAGAGCCCGATCCTCTGGTTGCGCTCGATGGCGCGGCACCCGGAGGCCGTCGTCGCGATCCACGAGCGCACGCTCGCGCGGCTCGCACGCGCGCAGTCGCCGAGCGCGCACGATCGATTGGTTCGCGCCTCGCTCGCGGCGGAGCTCGCGCTGCACGAGGCGCTGATGGGCCGCGACGAAGCGGCGGCGCGCTGGCTGACCACGATGCGCGCCGACGAGCAGTCGCTCGGTTCCTCGGTTCGACCCGAGCAGGCCGACCGGCTGGCGGTGGTCGCGCCGCTCGTCGCGCTGCTGGCGGGTCGGTTCGGCGAGACGCGTGCGCAGCTCTCGCGACTGCGAAGCACGCGCCTCATCCGTGCCCACGCCGAGCTCCACGCCCTGCTCGTGGCGGCCGAGGGCGGCGAGCTGCGCGAGCTCCGCGGGAAGATCGACCGTTGGTCTCCGCTCGAGGAGCGCGCCTGGGCCGTCTGGGAGGCCGGTGCTCGAGGGCGCGCCGATCGCGTCGCGTACTGGATGCACACGCACCACCTGGACGATACGAGCAGGTTGCTCCTGCGGCTGCTCGCGCCGCGCATGCGCGCGCGGCCAGCGCCGCTCGTGGCGTGGCTCGAGCACGGCATCCGCGAGGTCGGAGTGAGCTTCCGTCCACGGGCCGCCGCGCAGGAGGCGGCGTGGCTCGCCGTGATCGCGCGTGCGCTCGGCGCTTCGTCGTTCGCGCGTGCGGAGGGCGCGCGCCGCGATCGGCTCGACGCGCTCGCTCGGCGCCGCGACCTCGCGGTCCCGCTCGCGCTGATCGATGCCGGCTGGTAGTTGCGCGAGAGTCGCGCGCGCGGCGGGGAAGCGTCAGGATTCCCCGGGCGTGGCTCTCTCGATCGGTCGGTATCGCATCGTCGAGCGCATCGCCGCAGGCGGGATGGGCGAGGTCTATCGCGCGAGCGCGGAGGCCGTCGACGGCGTCGCGAAGGAGGTCGCGCTCAAGGTGCTCTTGCCGGAGCTCGCGACGCGCGAGGACTTCGCGGCGCTCTTCGTCGAGGAGATGAAAGTCGCGCTCACGTTGTCGCACGCGAACGTGGTGCAGACGTTCGACGTCGGTCGCATCGACGATCGCTACTTCCTCGCGATGGAGCTCGTCGACGGCACCACCCTCGCCGGGCTCCTCGACGCCCGCGAAGACGGCGTCGAGCTCGCATGGTCGGATCGACACGCGGTCACCATCGCGGTCGAGGCGCTGAAGGGTCTCGACTACGCGCACCGCAGACGCGGGCCCGATGGCCGCCCTCTGGGGCTCGTGCACCGCGACGTCTCGCCGTCGAACGTGCTCGTGAGCGCCGAGGGCGAGGTGAAGGTCGCGGACTTCGGGATCGCGACGAGCGCTCTGCGGTCGTGGCGCTCGATGGCGGGCACCCTCGCCGGCAAGGTCGAGTACATGGCGCCCGAGCAGCTGCGCGGAGAGCCGCTCGACCGTCGCGCGGACGTCTGGGCGATGGGCGTGGTGCTCTTCGAGATGCTCGCGGGCAGACGCCCGTTCGTGGGCTCGTACCCCGACGTCGTCCCCGAGGTCGTCGAAGGGCGCAGACCGCGGCTCCGTGATCTGCGCGATGACGTCCCGGAGCGGCTCGCCCAGGTGGTGGAGCGCGCGCTCGAGGTCGATCGCGAGCGTCGGTTCCCGAACGCCGCCGCCATGCGGCAAGAGCTCGAGGAGCTCGCGATGGCGCTCGGTTGGATGCTGGCCGTGACCGATCTCGCGGAGCTCGTTCAGCAGACGCGCGATGCCGATCCCGAGGACGCGTCGCGCCGCGCGGCGTCGACGGGTTGGCTCGCCGTGACCGGTGGCTCGGCGTCCGCGCCGGTGCGCACCGCCGACGGCGAGGCCGCGATCTCGACGACGACGGCGAGCGGCGACGCGAGCCGCGGCGTGTCGAGCACCGATGCGTTCGACGTGATCCTCGGAAGACAGCTCGATCGGCTCTCGGACGACGACGGCTTCAGCGTCTACCGCACCGCGCCGCGGCTCTCCGCGAGCGGCGCGCCGTCGGTGACTCCGCCGCGAGGTGGTGCGCCTCTCCGCCTCGCGGTGGAGAAGCTTCCGCCGCCGCCGCGCATGCCCGACGTGACCTCGACGCAACACCCCCGGTCGCCATGGCTCGCGCTCGGCGCCGGTGTGCTCGCCGTGCTCGTC
>JADZFZ010000354.1 GCA_020854145.1 Deltaproteobacteria bacterium
GCAGGCGATAGAGCTGGATCTGCTCGTTGCCGCCGACGTCGCTCGTGTAGAGGACGGAGTCGCCGTCACCCGGCACGAGCTCGCCCGCGCCGATCGGTTCCTCCGCGAAGGTGATCTGCTGTCGATCGCCGCCAGGCATGAGCAGCCGATGGAGCTGCGGAGTCTCGTGGAACCGCGTCGTGATGAGGATCGCCCGACCGTCGTCGGACATCGATTCGAGCCAAGCGCTCCGCGTGTTGAGGTAGCGATTCACCCGAGTCGTGAGCGAGGCGGGTACGTCGGGGATTCCATCGAACACGACGGTCTCGTCGGCAGCCGCCGCGGGCGCGGATGCGTCGGCGGCGACGCCCGCGTCGGCGGCGGGCGGCCCGGCATCGGGGCAGGAGGCAGGCGCCCGCGAAGGTGTGGCGGCGGGCTGCGCGGCCCCGCAGGCCACGAGCAGGACGACCCAGGATGCGAGCGCTCGATGCAGATGTCGGGTCACGCGCGGCAGCCTACCCCGAGTCTTCCCCCGTGCCGCACGAGAAGGGGCTCGATTCGCCCACATACCCACCCTCGCCCACCCATCGTGAGGATACGCGGCGAACGCGAGTGGCCCGTTCACGACTGCGCGATAGCATTGTTGACCTTCGTCAACCGGACGCCCTCGCCCACCGGTTGGGTCGCCTGGGCCGGGTCACCGGGGCCGGTTCCACCTCAGGGAGGATGATGCGCATGCGTAACGGACTCCACGTGTCGTTGGTCGCCGCGTCGCTGCTGGTCGGCTCGTGCGGAGACGACGACAATCCCAGCATGACGCCCCCTCCGCCGGGAGAGGACGGCGCGGTCCCGACGCCTACGCCGCCCACCCCGCAGCCGCCTCCGCCGCCAGGCGGCGACGCGGGAGTCATCGTGCCGACGCCACCTCCCGGGATGGAGGCAACCGTCGACATCGTCATGCCCGAGTTCGAGCTCGGCCCCTACGAAGAGAACACGCTCTGTTACTACACGACCGTCCGCGTCGATGGCGAGCTCGGCATCCGTGGATGGGAATCGACCATGACTGCGGGCAGCCACCATCTCATCATGTTCTTCACGCGATCCGCTTCACGGCCGGACGGCACGCTGGAGGAGTGCGGCCTGACCGGCATCGCCGGTGACCTGACGGGCGGCGTCCCGATCTGGGCGTACGCGGCACAGGAGCCGGAGGCATCCATTCAGTACCCGCCCGGCGTCGGCTTCCCGTTCACCACGGAGCAGCATCTGTTCGTGCAGATGCACTATCTCAATGCGACGGGGGAGACGATTCGCCCGAACGTGCGAATCACGGGGCGGAGCTACCCGCAAGGCCAGGAGTACATTCGCGCCGGCGTCTTCGCGACGTTCAACACCGAGATCGAGGTTCCGCCCGGCGAGACGGGCTCCGCCGGCGGCAACTGCGAGGTCACCGGCGACGAGAACTTCTTCATGCTCTCGACGCACTCCCATCAGTTCACGACCTCCGCACGTGTCTTCGACGGCGACAACATGCTGGTCGACACGGACGACTGGGAGCACCCGGCAGTGCAACAGTGGAACGCCGAGCCGTTCTATCGATTCACCTCGGGACGCCTGCGCTACGAGTGCGAGTACCAGAACCCGACGCGCAGCACGATTCGGACGGGCGACAGCGCCGAGACCGACGAGATGTGCATGGCAGTCGGCTACTTCTTCCCGTCGCGAGGCATGCGCTTCTGCTTCAACGACCGCGTCATCTCGCTCTGACCAGGGCCAGCTCGACGGCAACCGGACGTTCCCCCCGAGAAGGGGGGAACAGCCCCTGGGTCGATCGCCGCTCCAGGCGAGCCGAGATCGCGAGGCGGGTCAGCCTGGGCGCCAGCCGCAGTCGCTGCAGTCGGTGCCCAGGTCACAGGACAACCTCCGGGAGCCCGTGCCGCCGTCGTCGCAGATCCCGTCGTTGCTCGTCGGGCACGTCTCGAGACAGAGCATCTCGTCGACGTCGTCGCAGTAGTCCAGAAGCGGTCGTGCTTCGACCACCTGCGCGACGCTCGTCGTCACGCCGCCGAACCCGATCCCGAGGCTGATGGCCTCACACAGCAGAAATGGCGTTGCGTCGCCGTCGGTGGTCACGTCGGCGGAGCGACGCAGCGCTTCCGAGATGGCGGTGTACGTGTCGCTGTCGGGACACACGTCGAGCCGCGGCAGCGTGTTGAACACGTCGTCGAGCGCCCAACGACCGGCGAGGATGCCGCCCTCGAGCGCTCGGTTGCCGTCGGTCAGACGCGCGGTCACGGTCGCTCCCGTCACCTTCAACGTGAGCGTGATGTGGCCCGTGATGTTGACCTCGGTGCCGTCGCGCGGCCGTGCGACCAGCAATCCGTCCACGATGTACGCCGCCGTGTCGCGCGCGAGCGGGCGCGAGAAGTCGCCCGACACGAACGATCGGCGGCTCGCGTACCACTCGTCCGTGCCGTCCCACGCAGGCGGCTCGATCGGGTCGGGGCCCTCGGGATCCGAGGCCTGTGCGAAGCCGCGGATCGAGTCGACGATGGCGAAATCGACCACGGGGTCGTTCTGCGTCCCGTTCCACTCTGCGAGCCGAATCAGGATGCCGTACTCGCCGCGTTCGACGTGCCGATTGATGGTGCCCTCGTAGTCCGGCTCGACCAGCGTCAGGAGCGGGATGAACGTCTGGCCGAACGTGTTGTCGAGCCCGTTGGGTGCGTCGTCCGCAGGCGTGAAGCCCGGAGGTGGAGCACACTCGACCTCGTCGCCGGTCGACATCGACGTGGTGCACCGACCGTCCAGGTCGTAGCCAATCTCTCGCCACGCCACGCCGACACCGAAGCGCAGGTCGCGCAGGGCGTACCAGCGAACCGGCATCGAGGGCCCGTCCGCGAGCACCGGGCGCTCCGGAGGGCGACGCGGCATGCACCCGGATCCTGCGTCCGGGTCCGGCATCCCCATGTCGGGATCGGGAGGCGGCGGAACCGGAGGCGGCGGCACCGGCGGTGTCTCGCCGTCGGGATCGAGGGCACCGTCGATGCCGGTGTCGGCCCGGGCATCGCGACCGGCATCACGGGCACGCGACAGCAACGACGCGTCGTAGACGTCGCACGCGCCAGAAGCGAGCACAGCGGGAAGAAGCAGGATGAGCCGAGCCGAGGGCATCAACGTTTCGGTCGCGGAGCCGGTCGCTCCACGATCTCGACTATCTTACCTACTTTTTGCGGAGCGCCGGCAGCCCGCTCCGGCGACACGCTCGGCTCGGGGACTCGTTCGTCTTTCACGAAGGCTCTCAGCTCGCTGATGATCGCCTGGCGAATCGAGCGCACCTCGCTCAGCACGGAGGGTACGTCGGTAGGACGCAGCGCCGGATCGTGCTCGAGGCACCGCATCACCAGATCGGAGAGACGTGCGGGACCCGCGGGGACGCGCTCGCGCGGAGATGGGTAGCCCGACGCCGTGCTCGCGGCTTGGGTCGTCGTGCCGGGCAGGGCCGACGTGAGCAGCTCGTAGAAGGTGGCTCCGAGCGCGAACACGTCGGAGCGGTGGTCGGCGCTGCCGCGCAGCTGCTCGGGCGGCATGTACGCGGGCGTACCGCCTTGCACGGTGTGCTTCGTGGCGTGTCCGAACGCCTTGGCGAGGCCGAAGTCCATGACTTTCACGCCGCCGGCGCGCACGCGCATCAGGTTCGCCGGCTTCAGGTCACGGTGCACCACGCCGCGCCCGTGCGCGTACGCGACGGCGTCGAGCACCTTCTCCATGACGTCGAGCGCATCCATCACGGGCATGGGCCGATCTTGCACCACGTGGTCGAGCGTCGTGCCGTCGAGGAGCTCCATGGCGATGTACTCGCGTCCGTCCTGCGTCCCGAAGTCGTAGACCGTGACGATCCCCGGATGCGACAACGCAGCGGCCGCGCGCGCCTCACGGCGGAACACGGCGACGAGCGGTGAGTCGGGATCGAGGTCGCTCGGCAGCAGCTTCAGGGCGACGGGTCGGCTCAGCGTGCGATCGAACGCCTTGTAGACGATTCCCATCCCACCTCGACCGAGCTCACCGCGGAGCTCGTACCGGCTCGAGCTCGCATCCAGCGTCGGCCGCGCCGCCGGCTTCGCCGGAGAGGGTCGTGGTGCTTCGTTCTCGAGCTCGAGCGGCACGGCGCCTCCGTACGCGACCGTGCTCGCCGCTCCCATCGGTTCCTGCCGAGCGGCCATCGGCGCAGGCGCCAACGAGTCGGGTTTGGCGCGCACGGCCTCGAGCTCGGCGCGAAGCCGCGCCGCGAGCTGCTTGTCGCCACGTTCCCGGGCGCGCTGCTCGCGCACGCTCAGCACGGCGGCGCGTCCGCCGGCCGCGACCGTGAGCCGGTCGGCTTCCTTCGAGTCGCCGAGCTCGGCGCACAGCGCGGCCGCGACGTCGAACCGTTTCAGCGCATGCTCGTAGATCTGCGCTGCGCGCTGGGGATCGCCCGACTCGTCGAACGCACGCGCCGCACGCTCGTGCGCCCCGAGCGTGTAGGCCACCTCGCCCGCCCGAGCCCACAGCCGCTCGCGCTTCGGGTGATCGGTCGGGAGCCCGAGCGCGGCATTCTCGAGCATGGTCAGCACGAGGTCGGGCGGCTCGAGCTTCGGGACGCGCGTGAAGGCATCCGCAGCCTTCTCGAACTCGCCCGCCTCCTGGAACGCACGTCCCGCTTGCAGATAGTCCGCCGCGGCGTGGAAACACTCGCCCGCGGCGTGGCGCTCGGCCTTGCCGTCACACCGTTGATAAGCCTCGGCGGCCTTCAGGAGCTCTCCTGCCGCGCGGTATTGCTCGCCGGCCGCCGCGTGATCGCCCGCCTTCTCGAAGGCCTCCGCCGCCGCCTTCGCGTCACCCACCTTGAGGAGCGCCCTCGCGGCCCTCAAGTGCTCGCCGGTCTGGGTGTACAGACGTGCGGCCTCGCGGAACATCCCGCGTTTGGCCTGGATGTCTCCGGCGCGGCGCAGGTCGCCGCTCTGGGTCGCTTCGCGCAGACGCTTCTCGTCCGCGCGGTCGTCGCCCGAGGTGAGGCCGCGAATCATGGCGCGCACGATGACCACGGCGACCAGCACGATGCCGCCCGCGATCGCCAGGTGAACCAGAGAGACCTTCCCCAAGACGCTGGCAAGAGGTTATCCGAAACCGCGGCACAGTTGCCGCGTCGTCAGATCCTCACGCGCCGGCGTCGGATCACGAGGTCGCTCTCGCGCCCGTCCGCCCGTAGCAGGCCGAGGGTCACGGCCGTGCCCTCGATGCCGCGGATGTGCTCCATCGTCTGCTCGAAGCCGAGCGTGCCCACCGCGACTCCATCGACGCGGAGGATGACGTCTCCCGCGACGAGGCCGGCGTCGGCCGCGCCGCCGCCTTCGATCACGCGTCGCACGACGATTCGGTCGCCCTCGGCGCCGAGGATCGCGCCGATCCCGACGAGCTCCTGACCTCGCGCTTCGCCCTCGAGCTGCGGTCGCAGCACGACGTCGAGGGCGGGGGTGTCGCGGCCTTCGGCCACCTGCACTCCCGAGCGCGCGAGCTGGTGGTATCCCGGCGCCCGCACGTCCAACGATCGCGCGCCGGGCGTCACGCCCTCGAGCACGAATCGGCCGTCGATCCCCGTGACCGCCGACATCGAGGTGGGCACGCGCTCCTCGTCGTCGGCGAAGAGCGCCGACGAGACCGAGACGCGTGCTCCCGCGACCGGTTGGCGCGATCCCTCTGCGGTCACCGTCCCCGAGACCCGTCCCCCGCGGCCGAGCTCGAAACGCACCGATGTGCGGGAGGTCGCGCCGTCCGCGATTCGCACCTGCTGTGGCTCGGCCTGCGCGTAACCGCTCGCCGCGACGGTCACCACGAAGTCGCCCCCACGCAAGCCGCGCATCTCGAAGCGTCCCTGCGAGTCGAGGAACGTGCGGCGCGCGACCGTGTGTCGCTCGAGCCCGCGAGTCGACATCACGACGACGTTGAACGCCGCGATGGGCTCGCCACCCCGCGCCCGCACGCTTCCCTCGAGAACCGCGCCGCCCTCGAGCCTGATCTCGAACGGCTGGAGGGTGGGAACATCGACGTCCGCGCGCCCGGGCAGATGGTCGACGTGCGTGGCCACCACGGACGTAGTGCCCGGATACAGACCTTCGAGCTCGAATCGGCCCTCTGCGTCGGTGACCGCGGTGACGGGCGGGCCCATCCGGAATCGAGGCCCGACGTGTGGAGGGACGGCTCCTCGTGCGCCGCGCGGCGGAGGAGGCCGCACGTCGACGGGTGGCCCCGGTCGGGTGCGCGCGCGCACGCTGGCTCCCTCGATCGGCTCGCCGCCGGGGCCGATCACGCGACCGGCCAGACGCTCCTGCCCCGGTGCTTCGTCCTCGCCCGGAACGAGGCGCAGCTCGATCCTGCCGCTCTCGGCCTCGTCGGGCCCGATGCGGGCGCGTGCGCGTGCGAACCCCTCCTTGCGTGCTTCGAGCCCCGTGCCGGCCGGGGCCGAGAAGCGCGCCTCGCCGGCGGCGTCGGTGACGAATCGGTCCGCGATCGCCGCGAGGCCCGACTCCGCGAGGTCGCGTGCGACGAGCCGCACCTCCGCGCCCTCGACGGGCCGGTTCTCGGGATCGAGGACGACCGCGACCATCTCGCGCGCCGGATCCAAGTAGAGCACCACGTCCCGTAGGCGCTCGCCGGGCCGCGCGACGAACGAGTACGGGCTCTGACCGAGCGCGGGAGCGAACGGCAGATAGCCCTGCGCCGTGATGGCCGCGATGGCGTGCGTCCCGTCGGCATTCGGCAAGAATACGAAGTAACCCAGCTCGTTCGTTCGCGTCGAGGATGCGCTCCGACCGTGGGTGAACGTGAGCTCTGCATCCGAGACCCCGGCACCGGTCTCCACGTTCACGACCCGGCCCTCGAAGGAGCCGTGGGTCATGTTCGGGTCCCGAGTGACCACGATCCGCGGGGGATCGGAGCGATCCCGGCGCTCGTTGCCTCCCGCACCGCCACCGCTGCCGGACGATCCGCCCGGGTCGCGACGCGGGCTGCCGTCGGATGAGGCTCGCCCGCGTGGCGCGTCGGTCGAGCTCCAGGGCCATCCCTCGATCGCAACGTACGCAAAGAGACCAATCAAACCGAGGGCGCCGAGCAGGAGCCCCAGGATCAGCCCGCGCCCCGAACGTCGCGTCGTCTCGGACGGCATCGCGCTCGTCATAGCAGGCGCGTGTTGCGAAATCCTATCCGTTGCTGCCGAACGTCAGCCGGAGCACTCCGGGGCGTCTCGTTGCGCCTCGGCCAGTGCCTGTTGCCAGCCGCCGATCATCTCGGAGCAGTTGTCCGCTGCGCCGGCTCCGTCGGTCGGGAACTGCTCGAGGTCGATGCAAGTCGAGCGGTCCTCGGGCCGGTTCTCCGTGAGCGCCGCGACGAACGCATAACAGCAGCGCACGGCCTGTTCGCAGACGACGGCGCCGCTCTGCTCGGTCCCCGTTCCCTCTTCTCCGCCGGTCGAGCCGCCCGTCGGTCGCGTCGGATCGGTGGGCTCCGTGGCGTCCCCCCCTCCGCAACCGAGGCACACGCAACAAGCCAATACGGCTCCCCATCCGCAGATGCGTTCCACGAGAACCCCCTTCCTGGCCGCCGAGCGACCCGCCCACGATTCGTGTCTCGCCAGCGGCGAATCGTCAAATCGCCGTGCGGAACGCCGAGAGCAGCTCCTCGGCGCCGCGCGTCGCAGGAATCTCCCCGTCCATGACGGCGCGCTCGATGCTCGCGAGACGCTTGCGCACGGTGGGGTGTCGGCGCAGCTCCGCGAGCAGCTGCTCTTCGAGCATCGACCACAACCACCGTCCTCGCTGGGCGCGTCGCAGGGACTCGAGCGCCCCCGTGCTCGACAAGGTCTCGCGGTGTGCGGTGATCGCCTTCCACAGCTCTTCGAGCCCGTCTCCCGTCGCCCCGCTCACGAGCAGGACGGGAGGTGACCAGCCGCCGACGTGAGGACGCAGGTATCGCAGCGCCGACTCGTGCTCCGTCTTGGTCTCTCGCGCGCGCGGCAGATTGCCGCCATCTGCCTTGTTCACCGCGATCACGTCGGCCAGCTCGATGACGCCTTTCTTGATGCCCTGCAGCTCGTCGCCCGAGCCAGGCAGCACGAGCGCCACGAACGTGTCGACCATCTCCGCCACGACCGTCTCCGATTGACCGACACCCACCGTCTCCACCACGACCACGTCGAACGCGGCGGCCTCGCACAGCGCCATCGCCTCGCGCGTCCGCCTCGCGACCCCGCCGAGGCTGCCACCGCTCGGGGAGGGTCGCACGAAGGCCCGCGGGTGCACCGCGAGACGCGGCATCCGGGTCTTGTCTCCGAGGATGCTGCCACCCGACACACGGCTCGACGGATCGACCGCGAGCACGGCGACCGAGAGATCCCGGTCGAGCAACATCGATCCGAGCGCGTCGAGCAACGTGCTCTTGCCGACTCCGGGAGGACCGGTGACGCCGACGCGGTGCGCACGACCCGTGCGTGGCCAGATGCGCGCCAAGAGCTCGTCCGATCGAGCCTGATCCTCGGGACGGCTGCTCTCGATCAGCGTGACGGCGCGCGCCAGGACCGCGCGCTCACCCGCCAGCACGCCGCGCTCGAGCTCCGGCAGCTCCAATCGCGCACGGCGCTGCGCCACGGTTCAGCCGGAGCCCGACAGGGCGTCGAGCAGCTCGTCGGCGGCTTTGGTGATCACGGTGCCCGGCCCGAAGATGCACGCTGCCCCGGCGGCGCGCAGCGCCTCGTGATCGTCCCGCGGGACCACGCCGCCGACGACCACCAGGATGTCGGGACGTCCAGCCCGCGCGAGCGCATCGCGCAAGGCGGGTACCAGCGTGAGGTGGCCGGCAGCCAAGGAGCTCACGCCGACCACGTGCACGTCGTTCTCGACCGCCTGTCGCGCGGTCTCCTCGGGAGTCTGGAAGAGGGTTCCGATGTCGACGTCGAACCCGAGATCGGAAAGCGCGGTGGCAATCACCTTCTGTCCGCGGTCGTGGCCGTCTTGCCCCATCTTGGCGACCAGGATCCTCGGTCGTCGCCCTTCCTCCGTGGCGAAGTCCTCCACGCGCTTGCGTACCCGCGCCACCTCGCCGTCCTCGGACAGCTCGCCGACGTAGACTCCCGATACGGCTTGGGGCGCGGCTCGGTGGCGACCGAAGACCTTCTCCATCGCGTCGCTCATCTCTCCCACCGTAGCGCCCGCGCGAGCGGCATCGATGCAGCACGCAAGCAGGTTGCCTTCTCCGCTCGAAGCGCACGCCGTCAACGCGCCGAGCGACCTGTCCACGGCCGAGGCATCTCTCTCTCTCCGCAGGCGCTCGAGCTTCTGCACTTGCTCGCGCCGGACGCGTTCGTTGTCCACCTTCAACACGGGCACCGAGACGGTCTCGGTGGGTATCCAGCGATTGACGCCCACGATCACCTGGCGGCCCGAGTCGATGCGGGCCTGCGTGCGCGCGGAGGCCTCCTCGATCCGCATCTTGGGCACACCCGCCTCGATGGCTCGTACCATCCCGCCGAGACCGTCGATCTCGTCGATGTGACCCTGCGCGCGGCGGGCGATCTCGTGGGTCAGCCTCTCCAGATGGTGACTTCCGCCCCAGGGATCGACGGTGCGACGGATCCCCGACTCCTGCTGGAGCTGGAGCTGTGTGTTGCGCGCGATCCGCGCAGAGAAATCGGTCGGCAGCGCGAGCGCCTCGTCGAGCGAGTTCGTGTGCAGCGACTGAGTGTGGCCGAACGTCGCGGCCATCGCCTCGATGCATGTGCGCACGACGTTGTTGTACGGATCCTGCGCCGTCAGGGACCAGCCGCTCGTCTGGCAGTGCGCACGAAGCGCCAGCGACTTCGGGCTCTTCGGCGAGAAGCGCTCCATGAGCCGCGCCCACAGCAGGCGTCCGGCGCGGAGCTTCGCGACCTCCGTGTAGAAGCTCATCCCGATTCCCCAGAAGAAGGAGATTCGAGGCGCGAACGCGTCCACGTCGAGCCCGGCCCGGACACCCGCCGAGACATACTCGATGCCGTCCGCGAGGGTGTAGGCGAGCTCGAGATCCGGCGTCGCGCCGGCTTCCTGCATGTGATAGCCGGACACCGAGATGGAGTTGAAGCGCGGCATCCGCTCGGACGTGAAGCGGAACACGTCTGCCACGATCCGCATCGAGGCGGCAGGCGGATAGATATACGTGTTGCGCACCATGAACTCTTTGAGGATGTCGTTCTGGATGGTGCCGGAGAGCTTGTCCGCCGAGACGCCCTGTTCCTCGGCTGCGACGACGTACAGCGCCATGACCGGGAGCACTGCACCGTTCATCGTCATCGACACGCTCATGCGGTCGAGCGGGATCCCTTCGAACAGCACGCGCATGTCGAGGATGGAGTCGATGGCTACCCCGGCCATGCCCACGTCGCCGACGACGCGAGGGTGGTCGGAGTCGTAGCCGCGGTGCGTCGCGAGATCGAACGCGATCGAGAGGCCCATCTGACCTTGAGCCAGGTTGCGACGATAGAACGCGTTCGAGTCTTCCGCCGTGGAGAAGCCCGCGTACTGGCGAATCGTCCATGGCTGCCGGACGTACATGGTCGGGTACGGCCCACGCACGAACGGTGGGAACCCAGGCTCGCCGCCGAGATGATCGAGGTCGACCGAGTCGGGCTCGGCATCCGGCGCCAGCTCGACGTCGTCGAAGGCGAGGGTGGAGAAGTCGGGAAGATGCCGGTTCACGGCTTGGCCCACTCCATGGAGCCGTCCGCCGAGGTCACCGCACGTTCGAACGCAGCGGCGTCACGATGACGCGGTAGTGGACACGGTCGGTCGGGCAACGAAGATGCCAGCGTCTGTCGCAACGCGCGCGTGAGGGGGCGTTCCGCCTCGTTCGGGAACTCCGTCACACCGATGATCGGGAAGCGCTTGTCACCGAAGCCGGCGAGCCACTCGTCCCATCGAGCGGCGAGCTCGTCCTTCACGGTTCCCGTGCGCAACCGGGCGATCATCCCGCCGTCGCGCTCGATGCTCCGGAATCGATCCCAGGCGCTACGCGCCAGCCGATCCGTCAGATGCTCGATGGCGTAGGCGCCTCGGGCGGGGTCGAGCACCTCGTCGAGCCGGCTCTCGTGTCGGAGCACGAGAAGCGTGTTGCGGGCGAGCCTCCGCGCCTGCGAGTCCGGAACGCCGAGCGCCGAGTCGTAGGGCCGAACGGCGATCACGTCGGCTCCGGCGACGATGGCAGCGAACGCCTGGGTCGTACCGCGGAGCGCATTGACCCAAGGGTCGCGGCGCGAGAGCGTCCGGGACGACGTGACGGCAACGAGATAGCCTGGGTCGACGTCGTCGAGATGGCAGGCGACCGACAGCTTCCGCCAGAGAACTCGGGCTGCCCGCAGCTTCGCAATCTCCGCGAGCAGCTCTCTGCCCACGGCGAATCGCCAGGTCAGCCGCCGGGTGACGAGCGCTGCGGGCTGCTCGAGGCGACGGAGCATCTCCGCAGTGGTGGAGAGCGCATACGCGAGCTCGCTCGCCGGGTCGGCCCCTGCGTCGTGGTAGGGCTCGGCCGACACGAGGAGGGGCCGGCCAGACGCCTCGGCAGCGAACGCACCGATGGCTCGCCAATCGATCTGGCCGGGCTCCGGCGATCCGTCGCGGGCATACGCACCGATCGGGTCGAGGCCGAACGTGGAGACCTCGTCTCCCCGCCCTGCCGCCCAGGACGCGAAGGACGAAGCGGCGGCCACGCTCGCGCCGACCGATGCGTGAAGCGCGACCTCCTTCGGCGGTAGGGAGTCCAGCAGATGAGGGAATCGCGGATCGGCGCAGACCTCCGGCTCCACGAGGATGGCCTCCGTGCCTCCTCGGGCCTCCGCGTCGAGCCACGCCCGCATCTCGGCCATCGTGGTCGTGTCCGCGAGCAAGGCGCCGACTCGGAATCGGCCAGTCGCTCCGACGTGTCCCGGTCCGGGAGCGTGCGAAGCCGAGCTCTCCGGGAACGGACGCGGCACGGGCGGGCTGGGCCGATCTTCGTAGAGCGGGTCGATCCGCAGCCCCCCTGGCAGCGTAGCGACCAGCGAGTCGATGGAAGCCCCCTTGAGCTCCTTCTCCACGGCTGCGCGCCACCGGGTCGTCACGCGTGCCACCTCACATGTTGCGGCGGTACTGACCGCCGACGTCGTAGAGCGCTCTCGAGAGCTGGCCCAGAGAGCAGACCTTGGCTGCCTCCATCAGCGACTCGAACACGTTGCCATGCTCCATCGCGGTCTTCTGGAGGCTCGCGAGCGCGCGCCGGGCGCGGTCCTCGTTGCGCGCGCGGAAAGCCTCCACCGCCGAGATGGCACCCTCCTTCTCGTCCGAGGTGGAACGGATCACCTCTTTGGGGATGACGGTGGGCGAGCCGTTGGGATCGAGGAACGTGTTGACCCCGACGATGGGGAGGGTGCCATCGTGCTTGAGGGTCTCGTAGTGCAGCGACTCCTCCTGGATCTTGCTGCGCTGGTACATCCTCTCCATGGCACCGAGCACACCCCCACGCTCGGAGATGCTTCGCAGCTCCTTCAGCACGGCTTCCTCGACGAGGTCGGTGAGCTCCTCGATCACGAAAGAGCCCTGCAGGGGATTCTCGTTCTTCGACAGGCCGTGCTCCTTCGCGATGACGAGCTGAATCGCCATGGCGCGTCGGACGCTCTCTTCGGTGGGCGTCGTGATCGCTTCGTCGTAGGCGTTCGTGTGGAGGGAGTTGCAGTGGTCGTACAGGGCAGTGAGCGCCTGCAGGGTCGTACGGATGTCGTTGAACGCGATCTCCTGCGCGTGGAGGCTCCGGCCGGAGGTCTGGATGTGATACTTGAGCTTCTGGGACCGTTCGTTGGCCTGGTAGCGGAAACGCATCGCACGGGCCCAGATCCTGCGGGCCACGCGGCCGAGGACCGAGTACTCGGGGTCCATCCCGTTCGAGAAGAAGAACGACAGGTTGGGCGCGAAGTCGTCGATCTTCATGCCTCGCGCCAGGTAGCACTCGACGAAGGTGAGCCCGTTGGCCAACGTGAACGCGAGCTGGGAGATCGGGTTCGCCCCGGCTTCTGCGATGTGATAGCCGCTGATCGAGACCGAGTAGAAGCTCGAGACCCGGTGATCGATGAAGTACTGCTGGATGTCACCCTGCATCCGGAGCGCGAACTCCGTGGAGAAGATACAGGTGTTCTGCGCCTGATCCTCCTTGAGGATGTCGGCCTGCACGGTGCCGCGCACCACCCGTAGCGTGTCCGCTCTGATCTTCTCGTAGGTCTCGCGTGGAAGGACCTCGTCGCCGCTCACGCCGAGCATGAGCAGACCGAGTCCATCGTTGCCGTCGGGGAGCTCGCCCCGGTAGCGAGGTCGCGGCGTGCCGCGCGAACGGTAGATCTCGGCGACACGCGCTTCGAGGGCGGCGACGCCTCCGGTGTTGCGGACATGGAGCTCGCACTGCTGGTCGATGGCGGCGTTCATGAAGAACGCCAGCACCATCGGCGCAGGACCATTGATGGTCATGGACACGGAGGTCGAAGCGTCCGCGAGGTCGAAGCCGGAGTAGAGACGCTTGGCGTCGTCCACCGTCGCGATGGAGACGCCACTGTTGCCTATCTTGCCGTAGATGTCGGGACGTCGCGCAGGGTCTTCTCCGTACAGCGTCACCGAGTCGAACGCCGTCGAGAGGCGCTTGGCGGGCATGCCGTGGGACAGGAAGTGGAATCGTCGATTGGTGCGCTCGGGGCCGCCCTCGCCCGCGAACATCCGTGTGGGATCCTCGCCCTCGCGCTTCAGCGGGAAGACTCCCCCGGTGAAGGGGAAGTGTCCTGGCGTGTTCTCGCGCATGAGCCAGGTCAGGACGTCTCCGGGATCCCTGTAGCGAGGCAGGCAGACGCGCGGGATGCGGAGGTGCGAGAGCGTCTCGGAGGAGAGGTCCTGTCGAACCACGCGGCCACGCACGTGGTACTCGTACTTGTCGGCGCGATACCGCTTCTGGACCTGGGGCCACTCGTCCAGCAGCTTGCGGCACTCCGGGTCGAGCGACTCGCTCAGGCGTTCGTGCTCGCGCTCGAGCTCGCCCAGCCAGCCGGGCGCGTCCGCGGTGCGCTGCTCGGCACGGACGGTCGAATCGGCGCCTGGCTCGGTGACGTCGATGCGGCGAGCGCCGGCCCTCGAACGGAAGTGCTCGAGGGCGCCGCGCAGGTGCTCGCGCCGGCGGGCGAGGTCCGATTGCTCGCGGACGAACGCATCGTGGCGCTCGCAGACGTCGGCCACCTCGGCGAGGTAACGGACACGCTCGGGCGGGATGATCGGAGCACGGTCGGTGGCGCCGGTGCCGGCCGCGAACGAGGAGCGGAATGGAGCACCGGTCTTGTCCACCAGAGTGTCCATCAGCTTGCGGTAGAGACGGTGCGTGCCCGTGTCGTCGAACTGCGACGCGATGGTGCCGAAGACCGGCAGCTCGTCGTCGGGGCCGGAGAAGAGGTGGCGACCCCGCCGTACCTGCTTGCGGACGTCGCGCAGGGCGTCGAGCGACCCGCGCTTGTCGAACTTGTTGATCGCGACCACGTCCGCGAAGTCGAGCATGTCGATCTTCTCGAGCTGCGTCGCCGCGCCGTACTCGGCGGTCATCACGTACAGGCTCACGTCGCAGTGGTCGACGATCTCCGTATCGGATTGGCCGATTCCCGACGTCTCGACGACGACCAGGTCGAACCCGGCCGCCTTGCAGACGAGAATGGACTCGCGGACGTGGCGCGAGAGCGCGAGGTTGGCTTGGCGCGTGGCGAGCGAGCGCATGTAGACGCGCGGACTGTCGATCGCGTTCATGCGGATGCGGTCGCCGAGGAGCGCGCCACCGGATTTGCGCTTGGACGGATCGACCGAGAGGATGGCGACGGTCTTGTCGGGGAAGTCGCGGAGGAACCGGCGGACGAGCTCGTCCACGAGCGACGACTTGCCGCTTCCTCCGGTGCCGGTGATCCCGAGGACCGGCGCAGCGGCAGCCGGCAGTCGGGTCTCGATCTGCGCCATCACGGCGGGCGCAGCCTCGGGGTAGGTCTCGACGACCGAGATGACCTGTGCGATCGCCTGCGGATCGCCGACCGAGAGGCGCTGGATCTCCGCGTCCACCGGAGGGGTCTTCGTCGGGAAGTCGCAGCGCGACATCACGTCGTCGATCATGCCCTGCAGGCCCATCGCCCGGCCGTCGTCCGGGGAGTAGACGCGGTCGATCCCGTGGCCGTGGAGGTCTTCGATCTCCGACGGAAGGATGGTCCCGCCGCCGCCGGCGAAGATGCGGATGTTCGCGCCGCGCTGACGGAGCAGCTCGCGCATGTACTTGAGGAACTCGACGTGCCCACCCTGGTAGGAGGTGATCGCGATGGCCTGGGCGTCCTCCTGGATGGCGCAATCGACGATCTCGGAGACGGACCGGTTGTGGCCGAGGTGGATGACCTCGGCGCCGGACGCCTGCAGGATGCGTCGCATGATGTTGATCGCGGCATCGTGGCCGTCGAAGAGCGACGCCGCGGTGACGATGCGGACGTGATGCTTGGGCCGGTAGGGCATGCCGTCGAAGGTTCCCGCCGTCGAGGATCCGTAGCAGACCTGGCGCACGAGCGGGAAGGGGACCGCTCACGGTCGGGACGAGGCCTCGCGTGCGAATCGTAGTAGACCGCGCGCATCATGCGGATGGCGATCACGGGAGCCTCCGGGCTCGTCGGAGGCAATCTCGCCGCGCTGCTGGTGGGCGACGGCCACGATGTGACATGCACCAAGCGTCCGGGGAGTCGCGTCGCGCACCTCGGGCACCTGGCGGTGCGATGGACGGATGCCGAGCTCGCCGACGTGTCGGCGCTGGCGTCGGCGTTCGAGGGCGCGCAGGTCGTGTTCCACTGCGCCGCGGCCGTCGGGATCGCGCCGACCGTCACGAAGGAGCTCGAGGAGACGAACGTCGTCGGGACGCGGCACGTGATCGACGCCGTGCGGCGTGCGGGTGTCCGGCGGCTCGTGCACTGCTCGACGACCGCGGCCGTCGGGCTGTCCGTGGACGGCGCCGACGTCGACGAGACCGCACGCTGGAACTTCGCGGAGCTCGGGCTCGCGGACGGCTATGCGATCACGAAGCGTGACGCGGAGGACGTCGTGCGGGGCGCGGTACGAGACGGGCTCGATGCCGTGATCGTGAACCCGACCTACATGTTCGGGCCTTACGACGCGCGACCGAGCTCGGGCAAGATGCTGATCGACGTCGTCCGGCGGCAGATGTCCGGAGGGACGCCCGGAGTGAACAACTTCGTCGACGTGCGTGACGTCGTGCGGGGAATGTGGGCTGCAGCCGAGAAGGGTCGTACCGGAGAGCGGTACATCCTCGGCGGCGAGAACTGGACCTACTTCGAGGCGTTCACCCGGATCGCTCGGACCGCCGGAGTGCGGCCGCCTCGTTTCGTCGTGCCGTGGCCGGTTGCCGCCACGGTGGGCAAGATCGGTGATCTCGGGCGCGTGATGGGCCGAGACACCATCGTCCACTCACTCAGCGTGAAGTGGGCGTACTGCACGCGGTTTCGTTTCACGTCCCGCAAGGCGGAGACGGAGCTCGGCTACCGGCACGGCCCACCGGAGGAAGGCATCCGCGCTGCGCTCGAGTGGTTTCGAGCCAACGGGATGCTCCCCCCTGCGGGCGGTGGCGGTTGAGCCCTCCGCCAGTCACTCAGGCTGGTCGGACTTGGTGCGTGGCGACCCAAGTCGATTGCCCGAGCTTCGGATCGTCCCAGTCGACGCCGTACATCCCGTTCTGGAATGCCGCGACCCGCGCCGCGTACCAGTTGCCGTCTTGCCACTGCGCGAAGATGCGGGCGCCTACCGCCATCACCGCGCCACCGCCCGCCGGGACTCCCTTGAAGTTCGGATCGTTCTTCCCGGATGTGTCCATCTTCTGCGGAGATGCCATCTTCGCCGCCATCGCTGCGGCGTCGCCTCCGCCCATGCCCGGCTGCATCATCGCTCCGCCGCCTGCCGCCTGGATCTGGTGAGGCTGCACCCAGGACGAGGCACCGAGGGCTGGGTTATCCCAGTCGACGCCGATCATGCCGCCCTGCATCGCGGCCACCCTGCCCGGATGCCAGTTGCCATCTTGCCACTGCGCCATCACGGCGGAGCCGACACCGAGGGGCGCAGGGGCCATCCCCTGCTGCATCATGCCCGGCTGCATGCCTGGCTGCATCATGCCTGGCTGCATGCCTGGCTGCATCATGCCTGGCTGCATGCCTGGCTGCATCATGCCTGGCTGCATCATGCCGGGGTTCATGCCTGGCTGCATCATGCCCGGCTGCATGCCGGGGTTCATGCCTGGCTGCATCATGCCTGGCTGCATCATGCCCGGCTGCATGCCGGGGTTCATGCCTGGCTGCATCATGCCCGGCTGCATCATGCCGGGGTTCATGCCCGGCTGCATCATGCCCGGCTGCATCATGCCGGGGTTCATGCCCGGCTGCATCATGCCCGGCTGCATCATCCCCTGTTGCATCATGCCTGGCTGCATGCCGCCGACGACGTGGACGTCCGCGCCGGCGCCGGGATCGATCTCGCCGTCGATGTCGGCCGAGACGCTCAGCCGATAGCTCACCTGCTGAGGCATCGACGCCATGGCGTTCGGAGGCACCTGGAGCTGGATCCGGTACTCGTACGACTGCTCGGGTGCGGTCGTCATGGGCCCCGAGAGCGGCAGCTCCCCCATGTCTCGGGTCTCGGTGCGCGACTGCGGCCCCTGGGGGCTCGGCACCATCTGCGTGATGCTGCAGGTGAGCTTGGCGACGATCTTGGTGACCTGCTGCGCCCGCGCGCCTGCCTTGAACACGGCGACGCCCGTCACCATCCCGCCAGGGCTCACCTGACTGGAGTCGAGCCGCACCGCCAGCTTGCCGCCACCTGCGCCGAACATGTCGAAGAGACCCATGACCACATTCCCTTCTGCGCCCGGGGATCACGCCACGTGCAGCCGGGCGCCCTCCCAGCAACCCCGCCGAACGCGAGGTGCACGACGAACGAGCGCGCAGCCTACAACGAAGATCGTCGAGGGTGATCGGCAA
>JADZFZ010000355.1 GCA_020854145.1 Deltaproteobacteria bacterium
CCTTCGCGCGCGATGCGCTCGTCGAGCGCGCGCAGGCGCGCCTGCAGCTGCGTGCGCTCGTTGGGGTCGACCTCGTCGGTTGCCAGGTAACGACGTAGCGCGTCGGCGGCGTCGTGGATCTCACCGAGGTCGAGCGACGCGAGGTAGATGTTGTAGAGGAGCAGCGGTCGCGGCGACAGCTCGTAGGCCGCGCGGAACTCCGTCAGCGCCTCGCGAAAGCGTCCCGCGTCGTAGTGGGCGCGCCCCGCCTCGAATCGTGCGCGCGCCTCCTCGTCGGTCGATGTGCCCTGTTGCTGCGCGTGCGCGTCCGCCGAGATGCCGCAGGCGAGCGCGACCCCGACAACGCAGAGCACGAGAAGCAGTCGTCGCATCGTCGTCGTCATCTCGACCCCCGCAGACTCATTCGACCGTTCCGCGAATGCCGTAGCGCTTCGCGAGCTCGCGCAGGTGATAACGCGTCAGGCCCGCCGCCTGCGCGCTGCGCGTGATGTTGCCCCCGTTCTTGTCCAGCAGCGCCTTGAGATACGCCGCCTCGAACTCGTCGAGCACGCGCTGCTTGGCTTCCTTGAACGGCAGACCCTCCTCGACGAACGCCTCGGGTCGGCCGTTGCCGAAGGCACCGTCCATCGGCGCTCGCTGCAGGCCCGGCAGGAAGTCCTTGGTGCCGAGCACGTCGCTGTCCGCGAGGCCCGCTGCGCGCTCGGTGGCGTTGCGCAGCTCGCGCACGTTGCCCGGCCACGCGTAGCCCTGCAGACGCCCCATCGCCTCGCGCTCGACGGTGAACTGACGACGTTCGCCGGGCCACTTGCGCTTCGCGGCGTCGTCGAGAAACGCACGGACGAGGATCGGGATGTCCTCGCGGCGCTCGCGGAGCGCGGGCAGCTCGAGGTGCACCACGCCGAGCCTGTAATACAAGTCTTCGCGGAACGAGCCCTCGTTGACCATCGCACGCAGATCGCGATTGGTCGCGGCGACCACGCGCACGTTGACGCCCACCGTCTGGGTGCCGCCCACGCGCTTGACCTCGCGGTTCTCCAGAACGCGCAGGAGCTTCGGCTGCTGCGCGAGATCGAGCTCGCCGATCTCGTCGAGGAACACGGTGCCGCCGTCGGCTTGCTCGAAGCAGCCTCGATGACGCTCGGTCGCGCCCGTGAAGGAGCCCTTCTCGTGCCCGAAGAGCGTGCTCTCGACCAGCTCCTTCGGGATGGCGCTGCAGTCCTGCACCACGAACGGCTTGTCGGTGCGCCGCGATCCCGCGTGCAGGGCGCGCGCGACGAGCTCCTTGCCGGTGCCGGTCTCGCCGCGGATCAACACGGTGAGATCCGTGGGCGCGACCTTCTCGAGCGTCGCGAAGATCTCGCGCATCCGGAGGCTCTTGCCGACGAGGTCGAAGAACCGGTCCTCGCGTGACAGATCGATCTCGACCGTGCCGTCGAGCGTCTCGAAGCGGAACGACGTCTGGCCGAGACGCACCACGGTGCCCGGCTTCAGGTAGATCTCGCGAATCCTGTGATCCGAGACGAACGTGCCGTTGGTCGAGTCGAGGTCGCGCAGGATGTGACCCGCTTCGCCCGCGACGATCTCCACGTGGGTGCCGCTGACGGCTTTGTCGGACAGCTCGAGATCGCAGATCACGCTCCGCCCCACCGTGGCGCGCTCGCGCTCGATGAAGATCTCCTTGCCGCGGTCGGGTCCTTCGATGACGACGATCCGCGTGCGCTTGAGGCGTCGCGCGGTGGCGCGATCGTCCACGAAGATCGTGGTCAGCGCCGGGTCGTCTTGCTGCTCGTCCTCGATCATGTTCCCTCCGACGGGCCCTCGGCGGGGCTCGGGACAGGCCCCTCGGTGGGGCTCGGGACACGTTGCCGCGCCTCGACTCCATACGCGGCACGAATCGCTCCGATCGACTCTCGGTACGCGGCCACCGGATCCCACGGCGTGCCGGCGAGCGCGGGCGCACGGCGGAACACCGCGGATCCCGCGACGAGCACATCGGCGCCGGCCCGGACGACGTCTCGCGCAGTGGATGCCGCGACGCCTCCGTCGACCTCGAGATCGATCGCGTGGCCACCCCGTGCGACGTGCGCGTCGATCATGGCGCGGAGCGCGCCGAGCTTCGGTAGCGCCGAGCGGATGAACGACTGCCCCCCGAAGCCGGGGTTGACGCTCATGACGAGGACGAGGTCGGTCACGTCGAGCACGTAGCGTACATGGTCCTCGGGCGTGGCGGGATTGAGCGAGACCCCGGCGCGCTTGCCGCGTGCACGGATGGACTGCAGGCATCGATGCAGGTGGGTGGCGGCCTCGGCGTGCACCGTGATGACGTCGGCGCCCGCGTCGGCGAACGCGTCCACCCATCGGTCCGGCTCCACGATCATGAGGTGCACGTCCAGCGGCAGACGCGTGATCGGCCGGAGCGCAGCCACCACGAGCGGGCCGATCGTGAGATTGGGCACGAAACGGCCGTCCATGACGTCGACGTGGATCCAGTCGGCGCCCGCCGCTTCGACCGCGCGGACCTCGTCGGCGAGACGCCCGAAGTCGGCGGACAAGATCGACGGCGCGATGCGGACTCCGGTCATGCGGATCGTGCGTCGATTGACGCTCCGTTGCCGCAGTGTGCCACGGCGACGCGCAGGACGTGATGCATCGTGACGACGCGATCGCGCCGCGCGCAGATGAGCCGTTGGAAAACCCTCGTGGCCCTGACGACGAAACCCGTGGCACGTCGATCGCTACGCGACTCGACGACCGTTCGTTCAAGGAGCCTCCCCCATGGCGCAGACCCGCACCCGCAACCACAACGACCTTCGCACCACCCTCATGGCCGGCGTCGTCGCCATCTCGGCCGTGCTCGGGACCTTCTTGCTCGCGAGCTCAGCCGTCATCTGATTCGGTCCCAGCGTCGGACGGCGCTCCGCCAACGTCTTGACGCTCCGCGACGGTCTCGTGACGCGACGCCTTTCGCCGTCGCTCCGCGACTGATAGAGAGGCCGCCATGGCGAAAGCGGCCATCCTCGTCGTCGACGACGAGAAGAACATCCTGGTCACGCTCTCGCGCGCTCTGCGCGTCGAGGGCTACGACGTCGACGTCGCCGGCTCCGTGGCCATCGCCAACGAGAAGGTGCGGAGCCGCGCCTACGATCTGTTGCTTCTCGACGTCATGTTGCCGGACGGCGACGGCATCGAGCTGCTCCGCAAGCTGCGCGAGCAGGGCAACGACGTGCCCGCCATCGTCATGAGCGGCCACGGCTCGATCGAGACGGCGGTCAACGCGACGAAGCTCGGCGCGCACGACTTCCTCGAGAAGCCGCTCGCGACCGAGAAGCTGTTGCTGACCCTCGAGAACACCCTCGGTTTCTACCGTCTCAAGACGGAGAACCGGGAGCTGCGCGAACGAACGGGCGCCACCGACGGTCTGCTCGGCGACTCGGCTCCGATGCGCGAGCTCCGCGACAAGATCCGCCTCGCCGCGCGTGCGGTCGCGCCGGTGCTCGTGCTCGGAGAGCGCGGCACGGGCAAGGAGCTCATCGCGCGCGCGATTCACGACGCCTCCAAGCGCCACGCGGGTCCGCTCGAGAAGCTCAACTGCGCCGCCGTCCCCGGCGAGCTCATCGAGAGCGAGCTGTTCGGCCACGAAGCAGGCGCGTTCACGGGCGCGACGAAACAGCGGCGGGGCAAGTTCGAGCGCGCGCACGGCGGAACGTTGTTCCTCGACGAGGTCGGCGACATGCCGGCGCCGATGCAGGCGAAGCTCCTGCGCGTTCTGCAGGAAGGCGAGATCGAGCGCGTCGGCGGCAGCGACACGATCAAGGTCGACGTTCGCGTCGTCGCGGCGACCAACCGCGACCTGCAGGTGGAGATCGACGAGAAGCGGTTCCGGCCCGACCTCTTCGATCGGCTCAACGTCTTGCCGCTGCGCGTGCCTCCGCTCCGCGCGCGACGCGAGGACATCCCGACCCTCGTGTCGTCGTTCCTCCGCATCGCGTGCGAAGCCAACGACCGGCGCGGCAAGTCGCTCTCGGAGGGCGCGCTCAAGCTGCTGCTCGCTTACGACTATCCGGGCAACGTGCGCGAGCTGCGCAACCTCGTCGAGCGTCTCGTGATCCTCACGCCCGACGACGTGGTCACCGAGTCGGACGTGCGTGGCCTCCTGCCGCTCGGAGGCGGCGCGCGCGGCGGTGGCTTCTACGTCCCGGGCAAGCCGCTGCGCGACATGGTGGAGGAGGCCGAGCGCGATCTGTTGCTCCGCGCGCTCGAGCACCACGCCGGCCACATCACGAAGACCGCAGCGGATCTCGGGCTCGAGCGGAGCCACCTGTACAAGAAGATGCGCTCGCTGGGCATCCGACCGCGCGGCGGAGCGGAAGACGTCGAGCCTGACGACGGAGGCGCGTCGTGACCCGACAGGCCAACCCTTCGCCCCGAGCAACGTCGAGGGGCGCGGTCGCGTGCTTCGACACGCTCAGCACGGGTATCCACCTGCTTGCGAGCCTCGCGATCGCGACGGCGAGCGCGTGCGGGGACGACGACGGCGGCGGCGGGACGGTGCGCGCGGCCGAGGCTGCCGTGCCGCTCGAGTGGTCCGCCGGCACCACGTTTGCCGCGTTGTGGGTCGACGAAGATCGCCGCAGCATCGAAGACCTCACTTCGCAGTCGTGTGGTCTCGACGGTGCGTTCGTCACGGCGACGGGCGCAGGCTCGCGCGTCGTGGGCGGCGGCGAGGGTGAGTGCCGCGTGGTCGGGCTCGATCGCTCCCTGCGTGCGGGCGCCTCGACGCTGAGCCCCTCGTGCGCGGGCGCGCTGTCGTGGTCGCTCGGCGGCGAGAGCCGCACGATCATGAGCTGCGGCGACGCGCTGCCCGACCGGCTCGAGCTGTCGTGCGTCGAGCTCCGCGACATCTCGGGGGTCGGCGTCACGAGCGTTCCCGGCGAGGCCGACGGCGACGTGATCACGAGCCTCTCGCTCAGCACCGATCGTCCGAGCGCCATCACCATCACGAGCCCCATGGCTCCTGGTGTCGGCCTCGGCCTCTGGCCGAGCTCGGGCGATCTCGTGGTGCAATGGGAGGCCGGCGAAGGCGACGGCGTCGAGGTCTCGCTCGGCGCGCAAGACGGCACCGGCGACATCATCGAGTGTCACGGGCCCGACGACGGCGAGCTCCGCATCCCAGCCGCGCTCGTCGAGCCCCGCCGCGCCGCCGAGGTCTGGCTTCGTGTCGCGCGCGTCAAGCAATCCATCCAGACCACCGACGGCTTCCGCACCACCCTCACGTACCGCCGCAGCGACACCATCTACCTCGACCCGTAGGGGGACAGGATCGACGGTCGCAACTTCTCGTGATCGTTGGCTCGTCGGGCGAGCACTTCCAATCCGTGCAGCGGCCGCGTAGGGGTCGGCCGATCACCTGCCGCCTGCGAGCGGCGAGCTCGAGAAGACGGGCATATCGAGCTCGTGGCGCTCGCCGGCGGCGAGGCGAAGCGCGCCCGCGTACGCGATCATGGCGGCGTTGTCGGTGCACGACGCGATGGGCGGGACGTGCACCTCGACGCTCGCGCGCGCGGCGAGCTCGACGGCGCGCGCGCGCAGACCGCGATTGGCCGCCACGCCGCCGCAGAGAACGAGGTGCCGCGCGTTGCGATCGATGCAAGCGTCGAGCGACTTGCGCACGAGGACCTCGACGACCGAACGCTGGAAGCTCGCGCAGAGGTCGCGCACCGTGGCCTCGTCGGGCGGCGCGGTCCAGCTCTCGGTGAGACGCGCCACGGCGGTCTTGAGGCCCGAGAAGCTGAGCTCGAAGCGACGCCGCCCACGACCGGGATCGGAGCGACGTCCCTCGCTCTTGGCCGCGCGCCTGTCGCGCCGATCGAGACGTGCGGCCGCGAGCATCGGCACCGGCAGGCGGAAGCGCGTCGGATCTCCCTGCGCCGCCAAGCGATCCACGATCGGTCCGCCGGGGTAGCCGAGGCCGAGCAGCTTCGCGACCTTGTCGAACGCCTCTCCCGCGGCGTCGTCGCGCGTCTGCCCGACGAGCTCGATCTCGGGGACGCGCCCTCCGCGCACCACGTAGAGCGCCGTGTGCCCGCCGCTCGCGAGCAGCCCGACGAAAGGACGCGGCGTGCGCACGCAGCCGGCGCGCAAGGGCGCGGTCTCCCCCGCCGCTCCGAAGGGAGAGGGTTGCGGTGCGGGGACGCGGACCAGGTCCACGGCGAGCAGGTGCCCTTCGAGATGGTCTACTCCGACGATCGGGAGGCCACGCGCGAAGGCCATGGCCTTGGCGACGGACACGCCGACGAGCAACGCGCCCACGAGCCCAGGCCTGTGCGTCACCGCGATCCCGTCGACGTCGGCGAGACCGCGGGGTGTCGCCGCGAGCGCACGCTCCACCACCGGAACGACGTTCTCGACGTGCGCGCGCGACGCGAGCTCGGGCACCACACCGCCGTACGGCGCGTGCAGCTTCACCTGGCTCGCCACCACGTCGCTCACCACGGTGCCGTCGTCGCGTACGAGCGCGGCCGCGGTCTCGTCGCACGAGCTCTCGATGCCGAGCACGAGCATCGTGCGTCAGAACGCGATCGGGCGCGCGCGAGCGGGCCGTTCGGGTGCGGTCCTCACTCGTCTTCCTCTTCGGGCTCCTCGAGGCGGAAGAGTCCGAACAGCGTGCCCGCGCCCACGACGATGCGCAGCTCGATCGCACCGCCCTTCATGAGCGACACGAACACCGTCGCATCGCGGCCACCGATCGAGTCGCTTCCGAGGATCGCGCCGTCGCGCACGCGACTGACGAAGATGTAGCTGCGCACGCGACCGTCGGGAAAGTCGTACGCGCTCAGGAGATCGTGCTCGAGCGGCGGGATCGCGAGCAGACGCGCGGAATCGAAGAACGAAACGGCCCCGTCTGCCGTCCGCGTGGTCATCGTGCCTGGCGAGGTGGCCGCGGTGGACGGGTCGAAGACGAGGCGAAGCGTCGTGTCCGCGGTGAAGCCGCTGCGGATGAACGCATCGCCATCGCTCTGTCCGACGATCTGCCCTTCGAACGTGCCCTTGAAACCATCGAGGTCGCTGCACGCCGCGAGTGCGAGCGAGGCCGCGAGCAGGGCGGAGATCGACGCGAGACCCTGCGTGCCGAGCTCGTCGAGGCACGCGTTCACGCCCCTCGACTCGGCCTCGTGCGCATGATCCGCGCGGCGCGTCACTCCCTCACCCGGCTCATCGCTCATCGCTCTCGCCCGCGAGGAATGCGCGGACCTTCTCCATCAGCATGCCACGCGCGTCGGGCCCGAGTCCGTCGGTGGGGATCGGCCGACCGACGACGACGTGCACCCGCTGCCCGGTGCGCGTCCGCAGGGAGCCGGGCGGCAAGATGGGGTTGGTGCCCTCGAGACGGATCGGGAGGATGGGCGCGCCCGACTCGAGCGCGAGCATGAACCCACCCTTCTTCAAGGGTCCCAGCGTACCCTTCTTGCTCCGCGTGCCCTCGGGCGCGATCCAGATGCTCACCCCGCGCGCCAGCGCATCGAGCCCGGTGCGCAGGCTCGCGACAGCCTGCTTGTGATCCTGTCGATCCACCTCGATGGTGCCGGCCGCACGCATCGCGCGACCGAAGAGCGGCACGCGGAAGAGCTCGCGTTTGGCCACCATCCGGATGGAGCCGGGCAACGACGCGTAGAGGATCGGCACATCGTAGTGGCTCGCGTGGTTGGACATCATCACGTACGCGACGCCGGGCTGGACGTTCTCCGTGCCCTCCACGCTCAGGGTGATTCGCGCACCTTCGATCACGGCGCGGCCGAAACGCGCGAGGCGCTCGTCGGTGCGCTCTACGCTGAGCGTTCCGAATCGGTCTTCCACGAGCCCCGGCACGATCTCGCGCAGCAACGACCAGACGGTCCGTCCGGTCACACGAAGGCTTCGTCGTGACTCGTCGGACCGCATCACGCGCCGTCGCGCTCAGGCCTGCACGCGCGGCTCGAGGCGGGCGCCGGCAGACTTCGCGCGCGCAGCGCGGTCGGGCAGCTGCACCGTGCCCGAGGTGCGCTCGCCGAAGAGCATCGAGGGCCGGATGCCGGGTGCGAGGATGCTCGGCGTGAGCTCGCTCGACGGGAACATCTGCACGAACATGGGCGCGTCGGGCACCTGGTCGACCACGGTGCGCTCGAGGATCATCGACGTGTACTGATCGGCCCCGCTCTCGGGGGTGTTGCTGTTCAGGATCACCTCGACGTCGCGCTCACGCGCGAACTTGCGCAGACCCGGGATGCGGCTCTCGAACGGGCTGTAGCAGTCGGCGCTCGTGCCGTTCTCGGCGGTGCCGAAGACGCCCTGCTCGGCGTGGACGAAGAGCGTCTGGTTGCCGTTGGTGTGACCAGGAGTGGAGACGATGGCGCAGCCGTCGCCGAGCCACATGTCACCCTCGACCAGCACGACGCGCTCGGTCTTCACGTGCGAGCGGCCGTCCGCGATGAAGAACGCGCGGTGCAACGGGTGGAGATCCTCCCAGGCGTCCCATTCGACCCGCGGCGCGAGCAGCACGGCGTTCGGGAAGCGCGGAGCCGTCGGCGGGCGGCCGTCGCTGCCATCCGTGCCGAGCAGGACGCGGAGGTCCTGCGTATGGAAGTGGTCGAAAGCGACGACGTCGATGTCCTCGGGGCGCAAGCCGAGGCGCGCGAGCTGCTCTTCGAGCGTGGGCTGCTTCGGCGAGAGCCACTCGGTCTTGATGAAGGACGGGATGGCCTTGCGGAAGTTGGCGAAGTAGGGCGTCTTGATCTGCGACTCGGGGTCGCTCGGGTTGAAGAGGATGGTCTTGAGCTCTCCCTCCGCGAGCACCTGGATGAGCAAGCACCGATGAAACATCGTGATGACGGGCGCAGGGACCGAGCACGCGTTCCAGAACGCGTACGCGGTCGGGTACGGCGCCATCGCGAGCGGAAGCGTGCGCACGCAGACGACACGCGGGCCCTCGCGTAGCGCGTCACCGAAGCGCTCGGCCGCGCGCCGGACCGTGCGAACGCGGTGTCCCGGCAGCGTCTCGCGGCGGGCTTCATCGAAGGCGTGGATCCTGCGGACGTGTGTCCGCGCGGGGTCGATGGGATCTCCGAGCGCGAGCATGGGCCGACTGTGGCCGAGCCCCGACGCGCCGGCAACCGTCGATCGCGCGGGCGAAGCCGGATGCGGACCGCCGGTCGGTTGCGCCGCAGCGTCGGCGCGCAGCGCGGATCGCGTGTTGCTCTTTCACGCGCGTAGCAGCGCACGTGCCTCGGCGCGAAAAGTCCTGGCATTGCGCAGCCCTGGACGGCTCCTATGATGACCGCCATGAAACAGACGCCCGTCCCTCGTGGTTCTCAGCCTGCTGCGGTCGCTCCCGCCGGTGGTCCTGTGAAGCCGGGTGCGATGCGCGTTCGAGGCAAAGCGCGAAGCTTGCTGTCGCTCCGACCGAAAACGGTCTGGAAGTTCCTCAACGACAGCAAGGCGCCGCTCTGGCCCAAGCTCGCGCTCGTCGCGGCGGTTGCGTACCTCATCCTGCCCGTCGACTTCATCCCCGAGATCCCGCTGCTCTTCGTGGGTCTGCTCGACGACCTCGGGCTGATGGGCATCGCCATCGCGTGGCTGGCCCAGCAGGTCGCGAGCTACGAGCACGAGGAAGAGAACCGCGCGCTGCCGGTCGCCACCAAGAGCGAGGCCAACGTCACCGACGTCGAAGCCGAGATCGCGACGCCGACCAAGTAGCACCGAGAGGGGGCGGTCGCGCGCGTAACGCGACCCCCACTACCGCGAGCACGGAGTGCGGAGGGGCCGGCGCGGGGGGCCGTCAGTTGGCGGCGCGCGCCGTGGAGTCGCGGTGCGCGGCGGCGTCGTGCTCTTCCTCGGCGAACGACGCGAGCTCGGTCGAGATGCGGCGCAGGTAGGCCTGCTTGATGTGGAACGGCATGAACGAGCTCTTGAAGCCGTTCAGGATGATCCGCTTCACGTCGCCGAAGCTCAGGCCCATCTGCGTGTGCGACAGCCAGAGCTCCTTCGACACCGTCGTGTCGGTGATGAGCCGGTTGTCGGTGTTGACCGTCACCCGCAAGCCGAGGTCGTGATAGAGCTTCAACGGGTGCGACGCGAGGTCGCGCACCGCGCCGGTCTGCACGTTCGACGAGGGGCAGCACTCGAGCGGGATGCGGTGATCGTTGACGTAGTGGAGCAGGTCGCCGTCCTCGCGAAGCCTGCAGCCGTGCCCGATGCGGTGCGCACCGCAGACGTGAAGCGCCTGCTCGATGGACTCGGGGCCGTAGGCTTCGCCCGCGTGGATCGTGCAGTTGATGTTGTTGTTGCGGATGAGCTGGAAGGCTTCGCGATGGTGCTTGGCCGGGTTGTCGTACTCGGCGCCTGCGAGGTCGAAGCCGACCACGCCGCGGTTCTTGTAGGCGACCGCGAGCTGCGCCATCTCGAGCGACGACTCCGGCGAGATGTTGCGGATCCCGCAGATGATGACGTTGCTCTCGATGCCGAAGTCCTTCTGTGCGGCGCGTAGGCCCGCGATGACGGCCTCGACCACGACCGTGAGGCGCAGGTCGCGACGCGTGTGGAGCATCGGCGAGTAGCGCACCTCCATGTAGCGGACGTTCTCGGCCGCGGCGTCTTGCCCGAGCTCGTAGGCGACGCGATGGAGCGCGTCTTCGGTCTGCAACACGCGAAGCGTGACGTCGAACGCCTTGAGGTACTCGACGAGCGAGCCCGTCTGCTTGCCGATGTTCATCGCCTCCGCGAGCCCGGCGGGATCCCCGGCGGGTAGCGCGACTCCCTGCTTCTCGGCGAGGTCGAGGATGGTCGAGAGCCGGAGCGATCCGTCGAGGTGGACGTGGAGATCGGTCTTCGGAAGCGCCTGGATGGTGGCGAGCGATACGGCCATGGGCTGTTGTACGTCAGCCCGACCCGCTCGGCCAGACCCAGCGGCCCTGCTCGAGCGCGGTCGCCAGTGTGGACAGATCCGGCACACGAGGGATCGATCGCCCTGCGGGCAAGACCGCGCTCAGCGCTTGGCCGGGACGATCGACGTGGACACACGCGATGCCGAGCGCGGCGCAGGGCACCAGATCGTGCCGGACGCTCTGCGCCAGGTGCACCCACCGGACGTCCTCGCCATACAGGCGCGTGATGCGGCGCCGACCCTCCTCGAAGTGCGCGTGGCCCGGCTTGTACGAGCGCACCTGCTCGGCCGTCACCACGACGTCGAACGGCACGCGCGCGAGCCAGTGTGCGCGCGTACGGTCGAAGAGCGCGTCATCGACGTTGCTGAGCACGCCGAGGCGACAACCCGCGCCGACCAGACGCACCAGCGCGTCGACCGTGTCCGCGAATGGTTTCCACGCGGGAAGCGAGCCGGCGAGCGAGCCCGACGAGGACGCAGGCAGCCCGAGCTTCGCGACGACGCGCGCGGCCACCGCGCCGAGCACCTCGCGGTACGGACGCCAAGCAGCTTCCTCGACGGCTTCCGCTTCGTGATAGGCGGCCAGCACCGAAGCCGGCTCGACGGTTACGCCGGGCGGTGCCACCGATGCGATCGCGGCGACGATGCCGTTCTCCCAGTCGATCAGGGTTCCGTAGCAGTCGAACGTGAGAAACGTGGGTTCTGACACGGGAGCAGAGTGAGCCTTGTCCCGAGTTGTTGACAGGAGAGGCGCTCGGCCTCTATGGGTCGCAGTGAGGAAAAGCGCATGGCGTCTCGCTTCGACCCGACTGGGTATCTGACCTTCGACCTCGGTACGGGGAAGGTGCACACACGCGGCGGCGATCGCGTGGTGGTGCTCCCGGACGCCGCGCTCGAAGCGATCGCCTCGGCGCCCGGCGCCGAGCACACGTTTCGCGCGCTGGGCAAGGCGCTGGCCCACGAGGTCTCGGCGAGCCTCGGCAGCCCGGCGGCGGGCTCGACGCCCGAGGACGTCGCGACCCACGTCGGGGGAGCCTTCTCGACGCTCGGCCTCGGCGCGGTGAGCTTCGTGACGTGGGGCCCGGCGCTGTCGGTGAGCGCGCGTCACGTGCCCGCGAGCGTCGCGCCCGCTGCGCTCGGTGCGCTGCTCGAGACGCTCATCGGCGAGCTGTGCGGTCAAGAGCTGCGCCTCGTGCTGCTCTCGGCGACCGTGGACGGTGAGTCGACGTTCGCCGTGGTCGCGCCCGACGCGGCCCCCGTCGTCGCCGAGTGGGCGACCCAAGAGAAGAACGCGGCTGCGGTGCTCGCACGCCTGGGAGGATCGGCATGAGCCCGGCCATCGAGAAGCTCGAAGCGCTGCTCGCACGGGTGCAGACGAACCGCGCGAAGCCTCGTCCGTCGGGAGCGGCCGCGCCTGCGGCGACGCGTGCGCAGCCGCTCGCCCTCGACGAGCCGCTGCACCTTCCGCCCGTGACCGAGCTCGCCGCCGCACCCGCGGCCGCGATCGAGATGCCCGCCGTCGCGCGCGCGCCGCAGCGGCCCGTCGAAGACGAAGAGCCCGAGATCACCGTCGGTCAGGAAGCCGCCGAGGAGGCCGACGAAGCCGAAGAGACGGGCGAGCGCCTCGCTGCCGCGCCTCCCGCCGCCGTCGCCGCGCCCATCGTCGCGAGCCCGACGCCCGCACGTGCTCCCGCGACGGCGGCCGAGCCGTCACCACCACCCGCGGCCCGCGTGGCACCGGCCGCGCCCGCGCGTCCTCCCGTTCGACCCGCCGCGCCGCCTCCGACCGAGGTGCGCGCCCCGACGCCCGCGCGCGCACCGGCGGCGGGCCCCGTGTCCGAAGAGGTGCCGACCACGACGCGCGAAGCTCCTGCCCCGACGCGCAAGCCGGTCGAGGCCGCGCCGCTGCCCGCGTCGGCCGCCGTCGCACAGGTGACGGGCGCACCCGCCACCGTCCCGCGGACCTTCGGCGCGATGGTCTCGCGCTCGCTCGCGCTCAAGCCCAGGCGCTGAGCTCGCTCGCCCGTGCTCCTCGCCGTCGACATCGGCAACACCAACACCGTCATCGGCCTCTATCAGGGCAAGACGCTCGCCCATCATTTCCGGATCGAGAGCGCGAAGGGCCGCACGGTCGACGAGTACTCGGCGTTGCTCATCTCGCTCTTCGCGATGAAACGCGTCGATCCGAAGTCCATCGTCGATGGCATCGTCGCGTCGGTCGTGCCGCCGCTCACCGAGACGCTCGTCGAGGCGATGAAGGAGGCGATCGGTCACGCCCCGCGCGTCGTCGGGCCGGGTACGCGCACGGGCATGCCCATCCTCTACGAGAACCCGCGCGAGGTCGGGGCCGACCGCATCGTCAACGCCGTGGCGGCCTACGAGCGGTTCCACGCCGGCGTCATCGTCGTGGACTTCGGCACGGCGACCACCTTCGACGTCGTGAGCGACAAGGGCGAGTACATGGGGGGCGCCATCGCCCCCGGCATCGCGATCAGCGCCGACGCGCTCTTCCGGCTCGCGGCGAAGCTGCCGCGCATCGAGATCGTCCGACCGAAGCACGCGATCGGCCGCAACACCGTCGCATCCATGCAGGCGGGGCTCGTGTTCGGCTACGTCGGCCTGGTCGATGGCATGGTCGAGCGCATCCGCGCCGAGGTGAGCTTCCCGATGCACGTCATCGCCACGGGCGGGCTCGCGCGGCTGCTCGCTCCCGAGTCGCGCACGATCGAGGACGTCGACGACTGGCTCACGCTCGACGGCCTGCGCATCCTGCACGAACGAAACGCCTGAGAGGTCCGGGGCGACGGCACGTGGCCTCCGACGCGGCGAGCACGGCGGAGCTGCCGCGGACGACACCCGCGCGCATCGCGATCGTGGTGCTCGTCGGCCTCGTCGCGCTCGCTGCCGCGATGGCGCTCGCCGCGGCCCTCGGGGCGCGCGCCGTCGACTTGCGCGTGGCGCTCGATCCGTCGGTGAGCCCGAACCCCGATCGCGTGCTGCTCCTCGAGGTCCGTCTGCCGCGGGTCGTGCTCGGAGCGCTCGCGGGAGGCGCGCTCGCGTCGGTGGGCGTCGCGCTGCAAGCGCTGCTCCGCAACCCGCTCGGCGACCCCTACGTCCTCGGCACGAGCGGCGGAGCGGCGCTCGGAGCGACGCTCGCGCTCGTCGTCGGTGTCCCTGTAGGGGCGCTCGGCGGGCTCGTGCTGCCGCTCTGGGCGTTCGCCGGCGCGGTGCTCGCGACCTTGGTGGCGTATGCCGCGGCGCACGTGACCGGACGCGCCACCACGACGAGCGTGCTGCTCGCCGGCGTCGTCATCAACGCGTTCACGTCCGCCGCCATCATGCTGATCAAGACGCTCGTGACCAGCACGAAGGCCCAGGAGATGCTTTTCTGGTTGATGGGTTTCATCGGAAACGAGTCGTGGCCCACGCTCGGCATGCTCGCGGTGTACGTCCTCGTCGGAACCGTGGCGCTCTCGCTGCTCGGCGGGCGAATGAACCTGCTTTCCTTGGGTGATTCGACGGCGAGCCACCTCGGGCTGGACGTCAAGCGCACCAAGCAGCTCCTGCTCGGCGTCTCGTCGCTCGTCGTGGGCGGTGTCGTGGCACTTTGCGGTTTGATTGGTTTCGTCGGGTTGGTCGTGCCCCATGCGTTACGGCTGAGCGTGGGTCCCGATCACCGCGTGCTCGTCCCTGCCTCCGCGCTCGCGGGTGCGACGTTCGTGGTGCTCGCCGATCTCGCCGCGCGTTTGTCGTTCGACGTCTTCGGGACCGAGCCGCCCGTCGGCGCCATCACCGCAGTGATCGGCTGCCCGGTGTTCTTGTGGCTGATGGCGCGTTACCGCCACCATCTGGCGTGATCCTCGATCGGCCCACCGGTGCGTTGCTGGCGCTCGCCGCCACTCTCCTGCTCGCCTGCGACGACGACGACCGAGCCGGACTGCCCGACGGGGCGGCGGCCGACGCGGGCCTCGGCGACGGTGCGCGGGACGGCGCGTCCGAGCTCGACGCCCTCGCGCGGGACGCCGACGTGCCCGATGCCGCGGATCCGTCCCTGTATCCCACGGCTCCTGCGCCGCCGTCGCTCGAGGCGTGTCGCGCGGACCAGGAAGCCCACTGGACCTTCGAGACGCCAGCCGCGTGCGTCGGACGTCGCACGTGCATCGATGCGCGAGGTCGCTTCCATCGGGACGGCGCACCCTGGATCCCGCGCGGCGTCTACCACGGCGGCATCGAGGTCGAGCACCTGCTCGCGAGCTGCCCTGCAGGCGCGGCGTGCGAGACGACCCAGCCACGCGATCACGGCGCCTACGTCGCGATGCTCGCCGACGCCGGCTTCGACGTGATCCTCGAGCACCACGACCGGCTGTCTCCGGGGCTCCGCGCCGCGATCGCGGCCGAGCCGCGCGTCGGAACGGCGCACCTGCTCTTCGGGGATCCATTCTCGCGCGAGGGACACGACGCGCTCGTCGCCGAGATCGAGCGCGCTGCCGCCGATCCCGACGTGTGGCTCTGGTTCGGGCCGGACGAGCCCGATCTGAACCGCACCTGGCCGATGGCCACCGGCATCAAGCGCCTGCTCCGCGGGGCCTCGACCGAGATCGACGCGCTCTTGGCGGGGCGCTACCGGCCTTCGACGGGCGAGCCGTATCTGCCGTCCGGCGAGCCCGCGCACGATCCGGAAGGCATGCCCTTCGCGTCGGCCGTCGTGATCGACGAGGCCGGCCTCGCCGTCGCGGCCGACGTGTACGACGCGCTCGTGCCCGTCACCTACCCGTTCCAAGAGCCGTATTCGCGCGCGGACGACGGGCCTTGGTCGGTGCTGCGCGTGTCGCGTTTCGCGCGCGCGGGCGTGCCGACGACGCCGGTGCTCCAGATGGTCGGGATCGATGTGCTCGGCCTGATCCGACCGTCGCCCGATCACGTGAGAACCTCCATCGTTTCGAGCCTCGTGCACGGGGCTGCGGGTGCCTTCTACTTCAAGCTCGCGGGCGACGATCCGCCGTTCGCGGGACGCGACGGGTGGTTCGCGGCCGACGACCGCGATGCGTGGACGGCTTACACGGAGACCCATGCGCTCTGGGATCGGCTCGTACCGGTGCTCTTCGGCGACGCGACCGACGAGCGCGGCACCCACGACGTCCTCCACTGGCGACGGCTGACGCTCGGTGACCGGCGCGTGCTCGTGATCGCGAACCCCACTCCCTATCACCGCGCGATCGATCTCGACGCGATCCTCGCGCGCGCTCCCCACGAGCGTGTGCGCAGCTACGTCGATTGCGCGCCGTTCGCGACGCGCGCGCTCGAGGTGCCCGGCTACGCGACCTACGTGCTCGAGGTCACCCCCACCGACGACGATCGGCCCGCGCCGCCGGGCGATCCGCTCGCGCACCTCGTCGAGCCGCCGATCGAGCCACCCCCGTCGCGCCCGCTCGAGGGGATCTGGGAGACGCTCGCGCCGCTCGCCTCCGGTCGCTCGTCGCACGCCGCGCTCCGCGCGAGCGACACGGCGATCGTGCTCGCGGGCGGCTACGCGGCATCACTTCGCGCCGGCGTCGACGTCCTCGCGTACGATGTCGGGTCCGGCACGACCGAGGCACGGCCCGCCCTCGCGAGCCCCGTCGCATCGGCCGCGGCGTCATCGGGCCCGTTCGGGCTCGTCGTGGCCGGCGGTCAGCCCGAGCTCGCGATCGACGACGTGGTGGTGCCGTCGGCCGCGTGCCAGCGCCTCCCGTCGGGGAGCGCGTCGTTCGCCTCGTGCGCCCCGCTCGGCAACGGCCCGGTCTCGCTCGCCGCGTACGCGACGCACCGCGATCGGCTCTACGTCTTCGGCGGCGTCGTGCGCTTCGATCCCGAGGGTGGCAACACCGCCACCACCGTCGTGTCCCGGTACGACGCAGCCGACGACGCGTGGCGCGCCGAGACCCACCTGCCCGATGCGCGCGTCTCGGCGTCGGCGTTCGTGCACGGCGACGTCGTGTACGTGGCGGGCGGTTTCGCCGTCCGCACCACCACGGGTCGCAGCGAGCTCGCGCGCGAGGTGCTCGCGTACGACCTGCGCGCCCATCGATGGCTGGCGGCCGCCGAGCCCGGCGGTGCGTCCGATCTGCCGAGCCCGCGCGCTGCGCTCGCATGCGCCGTCGTGGCGGGATTCGCCTATTGTGCAGGCGGATACGACGACGCGGGGGATGCGCTCGACACGGTGGAGCGGCTCGATCTCTCGACGGGCGAATGGAGCGCGGTCGCACCGCTGCCCGAGCCGCTGAGCGATCTCGGCGTGACGGCGATGGACGCCGCGCTCGTCGTGACGGGCGGGGTGACGTCGAGCTTCGCGGACTCCCCGCGCGTGCACCGACTGCGCTGATCACGGACCGACGTGCCCCACTTGCTTCGCAAGAGGGAACCCACCACGCCTGGCCGACGGCCTTTCAGAACGGCGTGCCCAGGACGAAGTAGCCCTGTGTCTCGCCGCCGTCCATGAAACCGCGAGCAAGCCCGAAGCGCAGCGAGTAGTACAGCGAGTAGCCGAGCGTCATCTCGAGGAACAGCTCCGCGCCGGCACCGAGCACCAGATCGCCCGGCACGAAGTCGCCGAAGAACGCATTGCCGTAGTCGACGAATGCGCCGCCATAGACCCGATCGATGAACACCGGGAACGTGCTCAGCCCACGGTCGATCTGCAGGATGGGAAAGCGGTACTCGACGTTGAGGAGCTGGTAGCGCGTGCCCGCGCGGAAGCCCGGCGGGTAGCCGCGCAAGGCAGTGGAGGGCGCGTAGATCTGGTCCTGCAGGGCCTGGAGCAACGCGACCTGCTCGAATCCTCCCACCGCGAACACGCCGCGTCTCCCCGCGTCGCCGGCGCTGATCCCGCCCTCGAGCCCGACGGCGAGCACGTGGCCGCGAACGGGCATCGGGACGAACTCCCGGTAGTAGTAGCTGGCGGTGGTCACTCGGAACGAGGAGCCGAGCACCGGGTGCGCGAGCGACAGCCGGATGCCGATGTTGCGCCCACGGTTGGCGCTGATGCTCTCCGCGTAACGTTCGACGTTCGAGTACCCCCACGACGCGTGCACGCCGACGAACCAGCCGTCTTCCGGCAGCTGCGGTGGTCGGGTGTTCGGATCGAGCGGCCCACCCAGCGAATCGAGCGTCCGCAGATAGGTCAGGTCGTAACCGGCATCGAGCAGATGCGACTCGAGCAGCGCGGAGAGCGGAAGGGCGAAGCTCACGCCGCCGCGCCACGCTTCCTGGGTGAGCGTTCGAATCGATCCGCCGACGCTGCCGGTCGTCTGCCCGACCGAGCGACCGAAGCGCATGCTCATCGGAAAGACGAGACGCGTGTACCGATAGGTGGAGTCGAAACCGATGTGCCCTTCGTTCAGGCTGATCGCGAGCGACAGCGTGTACTCGTGGAAGCCCACGATGTCGGAGCCCGCGACCGCCATCGTGAGCGCGCTCCCCCATAGATCGCTCGCGAGGCCGAGCTCGTAGTTGCGCGGCAAGAGCGTCCGTGTCGGCTGGTACGGCTCGTCTCTGGCGCGCGCGTGCCGTCCATCGCGTACGGGCGTACGTTCGCCGCGGTCGTGGTCGACGTACGGCACGGCCTCCAGGCTGCGCCCACCGTCGTAGGGCATCGTGTAGACGTCGTAACCCTCGTTGCGGTAGCCGACGTATGCGAGCGTGCGACCGTCGGGCGACAGGCTCGGCATGTACGCGCCGTCTTCGACGTTGGTCACCTGACGAAGCGCACGAAGCTCCACGTCGTACGCGTACACGTTCGCCACGCCCGTTCGGTCCGACGTGAAGAGCAGCGTCCGACCGTCGGGTGACCACGACGGCTGCTGATCGATGGCGCGATCGTTCGTGATCCTGCGCCGAGCACCCGTGGTGACATCGACCACGAAGACGTCTCGATACCCGCCGGCGAGCCACGCGCTGTACGCGATGTGACGTCCGTCCGGGGACCACCGCGGCGTGTAGACCTGCTCGAACCGCGCCGAGCGAACCAGCGTTCGGCGCGTGCGCTGAGGATCGTGGACGTCGCCGAGCATCAGGTGGCTCGTACCGGCGCGGTGCGCGGAGAAGGCGACCGTCCTGCCGTCGGGCGACACGTCGGGCTCGCGCGCGCGAAGGCCTTCCGTCAGTCGCTCGGTCTCGCCGGTCACGCGGTCGTGCACGAAGAGGTCGTTGAAGACGTAGAGGTGACGGTACACCTCGTTCCGATGGAAGACGATGCGACGCTCGCCGGGAGCGATGGACAACGCCGCTTCGCTCGCAACGCGTACGACGTCCTCGGGCTCGTCGTCAGGGCCTTGCCCGGATCGCAGCCGATAGATGCTGCCCCGGCGGTTGGGTCCGGCTGCCGCGTAGAGGATGCTCCCGTCCGCCAGCCATCGCGGCGTCGCCACGTCGTTGCCGTGATCGGTGCGGCGCACGCCCTGCCGCAGCCCGCGCGCGCGAATCTGCGCGATCTGCCGGCGATAGCGCGCGCGCATGTCGCGGCGGAACCAGTCGTAGAGCGTCTCGAAGGTACGCCCCGTCGCGCGCCGGATCGCGCGATTGAGCGCCCATGGGATCGGCGCGCCCCCGTACTCGCGTGCGACGCGCGCCCACGTCTCGTGCCCGAAGCGGTCCGCGATCCACTGCACGAACTTCGATCCGTAGAGATAGGGCACGTGCCCGTACGGCCAGCGCCCCGTGTTGTTCGACAGCTGATCGAGCCGCACCTCGCGCCCATCGAGAAAAGCGCGCCGGAGCCACATGTCGTAGACGCTCGACCGCAATCGCCCGCCGCCCGTGTGGCGCGACTCCTCGTAGACCGCCAGACCCTCGAGCACCCAGCGCGGTTGGATCAGGTTGGGCGCGTAGATCTTGCCGAGGATCGCGTTGATGATCGCAGGCACGCCGGAGATGTTGTCGATGTGCAGGACGTGCGTGTACTCGTGCGTGACCAGCGTGAGCAGCCAGTCGTCGGTGTCGCCGAGCGCGCTCATGTCCTCGGGCGCCGACACGAAGAGACGCATGCGGTTGTACGGCACGGCCGTCGCGCTTCCCTGCGCGTAATCGATGTCGTCGGTGAGGATGATCTCCGTGCGCTCGCGTGGCACCCACCCGAGCTCCGGCACCAGCACCCGATACGTCCGCTCCGCGATGGCCGCGACGCGCCGCGCGATCGGCCGCAGGTCGGTCGGATAGTTCAACCGGAAGTGCCGCGTCGTCAGCGTGCGCCACGTCAGCTCGGGGTCGACCGCAGCGACACGCGCTGGATTTCCGAGCCCGGCGAGCCCCCACACGACGATGGAGCCCACCACGATCGCTGCCGCGAGCCACGGCCCCCGCGGCGTTCTCCGAACGACCATCCGCTCGCAGGTTAGCGGATCCCGGCAGTTGCTTGACCCCGAAGAGCCCACGCCGGTACGCTGCACGCGAGCTAGAGGCCTGCGCAGCGTGCCCTCTCCCTGCCGCGATCGATGGATCCGCCGAACATCCCGAAGCTGACGCCGCCCCCGCCTACGCGTCCCGCGAAGAGCTACGCGCTGCGTTTCATCTCGGGAAAGTACCAGGGGGGCGAGTTTCCGCTGCAGGCCAACCGCGAGATCATCGTGGGCCGCTCCAGCGAGCTCGACATGGTCCTCGTCGAGGACATGGTCTCGCGCCGCCACGCGAAGCTCACCGTCACGGGTGACCAGATCTTCATCCAGGATCTGGGCTCGACGAATGGGACCTTCGTCAACGGCGAGAAGATCAAACGCGCTCGGCTCCAAGAAGGCGACCGCATCCTCATCGGCACCTCGATCATCAAGGTGGTCGCCACCGAGACGACCGGCAGCGAGGCCGAAGCGCGCGGCCGTCTTGAGAACATGGCGCAGGACCGACGCACCTCGCAGGTCCGCACCATGTCGGGCGCCATCGAAGAGGTGCCGCTGCCCGACCTGCTGCAGCTCTTCTCGACGAGCAAGAAGAGCGGCGTGCTCGTCGTCCGCACCGACATCGACGTCGGCAAGATCTACCTGCGCAAAGGGCAGATCTACTACGCGTGCATCAACGACAACTACGACGTCTCGCCGCTCAAGAGCATCTATCGGATGCTCACGTGGCAACGCGGCACCTTCGACATGGATCCTCCCGAGGAGCGCGAGTTCCTCGAGGAGATCGACACGACCACCGAAGGCATCCTCATGGAGGGCCTGCGGCAGATGGACGAGATGGCGCGGCTGCGCCCCGATCTGCCCGAGTTCGACAAGAACCTCGCCTTCACGATGCCGCTCATCCCGCCGCTGCGGGAGCTCGCCCCCGAAGAGCTCGACGTCCTGCAGCTCGCCTACAACTACGGCCACGTCGAGACGATCCTCAACAAGAGCCTCGCGACCGACCTCGAGACGAGTCAGATCCTCGTCAAGCTGCTCAAGGCCGGCTACCTGCGCGTCGAGTGACGCACTGACGGCTCGACGCGCTGGCTCGACGACGGCGCTCGGTCGACCTATGACCGGCCACGCCGATGTCCGACGTGCTGCGGTTCGCCGTGCTCTTCGACAGCGCCGCCGAGACGAAACGCGCGGCGCGCAGCCTCTTCGGATGGACGGCTTGTGGCATCGCCGCCATCCTGCTCGCCGCGCGCTTCTTCGAGCACAAGCTCTGGATCGCGCTCGGAGTCGGGCTCGCATTGCCGCTCGTCTGGAGCTTCCTGCGCAACGCACGGTTCGCTCGCGGCGGCGGATGGGCGCGCGGCATCCAGCTCGAGCTCGACGATCGCGAGCTGCGGCTCTGGGGTCGCGGATACGGCACGCGCGTCTCGCTCGAAGACGCGCGGCTCGGTCGCCGCTTCGTCATCTGCTACCTGGGCCGTCTCGGTTTCTATCGTCAGGTGCGCCTCGTGATCGCGAGCCCACGCGCCACCATCGAGCTCGCAGCCGCGACCCGACCCGACGAGCGCGACCGCGAGGACTTCGTGACGACCGAGGAGCAGGCCGTCGAGCTCGAACGCGAAGAGCTCGAGCGACTGGCTCGGGTGCTCGAGGCCCGCATCGGTTCACGTGGCCAGCCGGTGCAGCCGACGCCGAACGACCCGCGATCGGAGCCCGTGGCCGGCCTTGACCCGAACGCTGACCGGCCGTAGCTAGTGCGACCCCGCCGTTCGGTCGTGGCCCTTCAGCCGCGCCGCTGGCCCGATGTGCTCGAGCCTGTGCCGGGGAGGAGCTCATGATCCGAATCGCGGTCATCGGCGCCGGTCACTGGGGCCCCAACCTCATCCGCAACTTCCACGACAAGCGTGCGAGCGAGGTGGTGTGGGTCATCGACTCGGCGGCTTCACGGCTCGAGGAGGTCCGGTCGCGTTTCCCCGAGGTGCGCGTGTCGGCCTCCATCGACGACGCGCTCGGCGATCCCACCGTCGACGCGGTCAGCATCTCGACGCCGACGGTCACGCACCACGCGATTGCGAAGGCTGCGCTCGAGGCCGGCAAGCACGTCCTGGTCGAGAAGCCGATCACGTCGGACGCGGCCCACGGCGACGAGCTCTGCGCGCTCTCCGAGAGAGTGGGCCGCATCCTGATGGTGGGCCACGTCTTCCTCTACAACGCCGCGATCCAGCGCGTGAAGCAGTACATCGACGAAGGGCTTCTCGGCCGCATCTACTACGTCTCGATGGTGCGGACGAACCTCGGCCCCATCCGCATGGACGTCAACGCGGCGTGGGATCTCGCGTCGCACGACGTGTCCGTCGTGAACTACTGGCTCGGCGGCCCGCCGCTCTCGGCCGCGGCGCTCGGAGGCAGCTGGATCAACCCCGGCATCGAAGACGCGGTCTTCGCGACGCTGCGTTACCCCGACAAGGTGCTCGTCAACCTCCACGCGTCGTGGCTCAACCCCAAGAAGGCGCGCGAGATCACGGTCGTGGGTGAGCGTCGCATGCTCACGGTCGATGACATGAACATGTCGGAGCCCATCCGGATCTACGACAAGCAAGTCACCGACGCGCGCACCCGGCCGGGTTTCATCGACACCTTCGCGTCGTTCCGCGCGAGCGTGCGCGACGGCGACATCACCATCCCCAAGATCTCGGCGGGCGAGCCGCTCAAGGCCGAGTGCGACCACTTCCTGCAGTGCATCGCGCGAGGCACGCCGCCGCTCACCGGGGGCCGCGACGGAGTGGCCGTCGTTCGTGCGCTCGCGGCGATTCAACGTTCCATTGCGAACAACGGTCGAGAGGAGGTTCTGTGAATCGCGCCCCTCGCCGTCCGAAGGGAGCCCCGTAGTGGCCAATCCTGCGCCCGGCGCCGAGCCCCGCTCGGCCACCGCCACCGAAGGACCGATCCCGCTCGTAGACCTCGCGGCACAACATCGCCAGATCGCCGACGCCGTACGCGACGGATTCGATCGTGTCCTCTCGCGCACCGCCTTCGTGCTCGGTGCCGAGGTTGCGGACTTCGAACGTCAGTTCGCCGCCTTCACCTCGATCCCTCACGTCGTCGGCGTCGCCAATGGGACCGACGCGCTCGAGCTCGCGCTCCGTGCCCTCTCCATCGGTCCCGGCGACGAGGTGATCGTGCCAGCCAACACGTTCATCGCCACCGCGCTGGCGGTGTCACGTGCGGGCGCGACACCGGTGCTCGTCGACGTCGACCCGGTCCACCAGCTGATCGACGTGGAGCAGGCCGCGAAGCGCGTCACCAAGAGAGCCAAGGCCATCATCCCTGTTCACCTCTTCGGCCAAGCCGCGCCCATGGAGGCAGTCCTCGCGCTGGCCGAGAGCCACGGGATCCGCGTAGTCGAGGATGCGGCCCAGTCGCAAGGTGCCACACGGCACGGCAAGCACACTGGCAGCTTCGGCGCCGTGGCGGGAACGAGCTTCTACCCAGGAAAGAACCTCGGTGCATACGGCGACGCCGGTGCGGTGCTCACGACCTCCGACGCGATCGCGACGAAGGTCCGAGCGCTCCGCAACTACGGCAGCGACGTGAAGTACTTCCATCCCGAGACCGGCTTCAACTCCCGCCTCGACACCCTGCAAGCCGTCGTGCTTTCGGCAAAGCTCGCCCTCCTCGCACGGTGGAACGACGAACGCCGACGAGCGGCTCGACGGTACGACGCGCTCCTCGCGGACGTCTCCAACGTCACGCTGCCTGCAACGCTCCCTGGCAACGAGCACGTCTGGCACCTCTACGTCGTGCGTGTGCCGCGTCGCGACGAGGTGCTCGCCAAGCTCCAGTCGGCCGGCATCGGTGCGGGTATCCACTACCCGGTTCCGATCCATCTCCAAGGCGCCTATGCGCATCTCGGCCACTCGGAAGGCGATTTCCCGGTCTCTGAGCGCGCCGCGAAGGAGATCCTCTCGCTACCCATGTTCCCGGGGATCACCGAGGCGCAGCAAGAGCGTGTCGCCACCGAGCTGCGCCGCGCAGTCGCCTGATCTCGTGCCGTCGAAGGGTACCCCTCTTGCGATCCGTCTTCCTCATCCCGGTCTTCAATCAAGCGCTCGAGCTGCCCATCGTGCTTCGCGAGCTCGCCGAGTGCGACGTCCCGCGAGACCGGATTCTCCTGGTCAACAACGGCTCCTCCGACGGCTCCGAGATCCTCGTCCGCGAGAGCGGGTATCCTTTCCTCGATGTGCCCGCCAACCTGGGTATCGGATACAGCTTGATGCTCGGAGCCGACTGGGCGCTCGAGCGAGGCTACGACGTATACGGAGCGCTGGCGGGCAATGCCAAGATGCTTCCTTCGGAGATGCACCGTGTGCTCGATCCCATCGAGCGCGGCGAAGCCGAGTTCGTCTGTGGAAGTCGATTCCTCCGAGGCGGAGACTCCCCCAATCTCCCGTCCTTCCGGCGCAATGCCATTCCCGCCGTCAGTCGCTTCGTCCAATTGTTGACCGGCGTCAGGATCACCGACGCCACGTGCGGATATCGCGCATTCCGATTGGACCTGCTGCGGCGCGCCGAGTTCGATTGGCACGCCCCTTGGCTGAATCGTTACGGCTTCGAGTCCTACCTCTACGCCAAGGTCCTTCTCGACGGCGCAGTTCGGTGGAGAGAGGTTCCCATCACCATGCGGTATCCGCCCAAGGGCCAGCGCTACTCCAAGATCCCCCCTCTGGTCGGCTGGTACGACATGCTGAAGCCGTGGGTGGTCGCGCGGATGGACGGTAGAGGCTTCCGGCCCGAGGCCGAGCCGGAGCGTCGCGTGGCGACCGCAGGAACGCGATGAGCTCCGCAGACGTCTTCGTCCATCGGCTCGCGCTCAACGAGAGCGAGTCCGTCGGCGCAGGCACACGGATCTGGGCCTGGGCCCACGTGCTCCGCGGCGCCGTGGTGGGCACCGACTGCAACATAGGCGATCACGCCTTCGTGGAAGGTGGCGCCGTGGTCGGCAATGGCGTCACGATCAAGAACGGAGTCGCGATCTGGGAAGGCGTCACGCTCGAGGACTTCGTCTTCGTGGGCCCGAACGCGGCGTTCACCAACGATCGATTCCCGCGTTCCCCTCGCCATCCCGAGGCGCGCGCGCGCTACCTCGACAAGAGTTGGCTCGAGCGGACGCTCGTTCGCGAGGGCGCGAGCCTCGGAGCCAATTGCACCATCGTGTGCGGCGTGACGGTCGGCCGCTACGCGCTCGTCGCCGCGGGTGCGGTCGTCACCTCGGAGGTGCCCGCCTTCCGCATCGTCGCTGGCGCCCCAGCTCGCGTGGTCGGGTCGGTCTGCCTCTGCGGCGACCGCCTTCCGACGGCCGGCGATCTCCGGTGTGGCCGCTGCGGCCGGGCGTACTACGTCCACGGCGCCGACCTGGCGATCTCGGACTGAGCCCGCTTGCGCAGCGCTCGATGGCGCGCAATCGGGACTCGCTCTCGTGGGGATGCGTGGGGGGCGCGCGGGGGGCTGGGCTCGCCCCCGCGGCCCACTCAGCCGCGCTTCTTGGGGTCGAGATGCGCCAGAAGGTCTGCGTACGCCTTCGTCAGGGACTGCGCGAGCTTCAACGCTGCGGCGTGCGCGTCGGGGTCATCGATGTGATTGTCCGGGTGGTACCGTTCCATCAAGGAGCGATAGGCGGTCTTGACCCGCTCCAGGGAAGCGCCCTCCGGTAGCTCGAGGTTCGCGTATGCGCGCGCGAGGCTCGCCTCCGCTCCCGTGCGTGGCTTCGCGGGCTGCGGCGCCGGTCTTCCGGGCAGCGTCTCCTGTTCCGACGGCGGCTGCTTCGATCCTCCACGACCGCGGCGGCGTCGCTCGATCTCGGCGTCGAGCTCCGCGTCCGTCATCTCGCCGAGCGGCTTGGACGTCTCGCCACCGTCGGCGTCCTTCTCCCCGCGGATCCGATCCTTGAGATCCTCGATGTTCGAACGGGCGACGTCACCGAGCCGCTTGAAGATCCCCATCTCGCCTCAATGTCCGTGCATCTCGACCCGCACGCTCCGCACCGCTCACGGCAACTTCTTGCGCTGCGTCAGCAGCTTCTCGATCAGATCCTTCGAGTAATGGGAGATGTCGGTGAAGACGACGCCCATGCCGGGTGGGTTGGTCTCCACCCGTACCACCTCGCCCACCCCCTCGATCGTCTCGACGTCGTCCATGATCACGGTGAAGCGCAGGTTCACTCGCGTGCCCACCGGCAGGGGGTGCCGGCTCTTGATGTACACGCCGGTTCTGCTGATGTTCGTGACGTACTCGTTGATGAAGGCGTCGAACGACTCGAACTCCTTGTTGATCGTCACGCGTTCGTCGCGGCGCCTCTGGTCGTCGGTCATCACGCCCCCTGCAGGTCGAACTGTTCGAGGTGGTAGTCTTTGCGGCCTTGAACCACGACGGTGCGGGCGAAGCGCCGCTGGATCTCGTGCAGCGCATCGCGTTCTTCGTGGTTGAGGAAGTCGGCTACGGCCGGGTGTGCGTTCACGACGATCTTGTACCCTTGGATCGAGTCCTTCTCGCGACGAATCTGCCGAACGATCTCGTGACAGATGGTCTCTTTCGATTGTAGCTGGCCCGTGCCGTCGCAGTAGAAGCAGGGTTCGTTGAGCTGCCGGCCGAGGGAGTCGCGCGTCCGCTTGCGGGTCATCTCGACCAGGCCGAGCTCGCTGATGCGGACGGTCGTCGTCTTCGCCTTGTCGGTCTTGAAGGCCTCGACCAGCGCCTTGTGCACCTTGTCGCGGTGTTGGGGGCGCTCCATGTCGATGAAGTCGAGCACGATCAGACCGCCGATGTTCCTGAACCGGAGCTGGTAGGCGATCTCCTTCACAGCCTCGAGGTTGGTCTGGAGGATCGTCTCGTCGACGTCCTTCGTCCTGCCGACGAATCGGCCCGTGTTGACGTCGATCGCCGTCAGCGCCTCGGCCTGATCGATGATCAAGTGACCACCCGAGGGTAGCGGCACCTTCCGCGACAGCGCGCGTCCGATCTCGTCCTCGATGCCGTACTCGTCGAAGATCGGCTCGTCGCCGGTGTAGAGCTCGATGGCCTCGGCGCGCTCTGCCATGAACGACGTCGCGAACTGCTTCAGCCTCGTGTACTCGCGCTCGTCGTCGATCACGATCTTGTCGACCTCGACCCCGAAGTGGTCCCTCGCGGCCCGCAGGATGATGTCGAGATCCTCGTAGATGAGCGCCGGGGCGCGTGTGACCTCTTTCTGCGACTTCATGATGTCGCCCCAGAGCTTCACCAGATAGCCGATGTCGGCGCGCAGCTGCTTCTTGGTGAGCCCGGCAGCGACCGTCCGAACGACCAGCCCGCCCTGCGGTGGCCGCATCGACTCGATCGCTTCGCGCAGCCTCGCGCGTTCGCGATCGTTGCCGATGCGCTTCGAGATCCCGATGCTGTCGTCGAGCGGCATGTAGACGACGTAGCGACCCGGAAGCGAAACGTGGCTGGTGACGCGCGCACCCTTCGTCGAGATTGGCCCCTTGGAGATCTGGCAGACGATGCTCTGCCCCTCCTTGAGGACCTCTCGAATGGGAGTGCTCTTGTCGATCCGACGGACCCGCGGCTCGCGTCCATCGGTGCTCCCCTCGTCCTCGTCGTCGTCGCCGTCCTCACCCGCGAGGTTGGCGAGATCCTCGGGACGGATGACGTCGCTGACGTGCAGGAACGCCGCCCGATCGAGGCCGACGTCTACGAAGGCTGCCTGCATCCCGGGTAGAACCCGGGTCACCTTGCCGAGGTAGATGTTGCCGACGAGACTGCGGCTGCGTCGACGCTCGACGGCCAGCTCCGCGATGATCCCGTTCTCGATGAGAGCGACGCGTGTCTCGCCGATGTCGACGTTGATGACGATCGCGTTTTGAGCCATCCCGGATGCCCCGCGGGTCGGGGCAGCATATCGACCTGGTGCCGCGGTCTCAACCGCGGAGAATCTCGGTTCCGAGCTCGCTCCGATGCCCGCGTGTTGAGGTGCGCGGGCACCGGACGACACAAGACGCGTCAGCGACCCTCGCGCGTGGCCATGGGATGGACACGCAGTGGGAGGCGCTGGTGTTGCCGTGCGAAGGAGCCGTCAGTTGGCGTCGAAGATCGCCTCGATCTCGCGGCGGACGACTTCCTCGGTTTTGCCTCGCGCAACCGCGATCTCTTTGACGATCAGGTTGCGCGCGGTCTCGAGCATCCGCTTCTCGCCGAACGACAGGCTCTTCGAGGTCTTCAGCCGATAGAGATCACGCATGACCTCGGCGACGTCGAAGATGCTGCCAGTCTTGATCTTGTCCATGAAACCCCGGTAGCGGCGGTTCCACGTCTGGTTGTCGAATGCAATGGTCTTCTCACGGAGGATCTCGAAGATCTCGCGGATCTCCTCCTCCGAGATGGGCGGCCGGAGACCGACGTTCGCTGCGTTCGCTACAGGCACCATGATCTTCCGATCCGTGTCGAGGATGCGGAGGACGTAGAACTGCTGCCGGTTTCCCGCGATATCGCGCTCGTCGATCGAGATGACCTCCGCCACCCCCTGTGCGGGATAAACGGCCTTGTCACCGACCTTGAACCGGCTCTGATGCGTACGTGCCTGCATGAGCGCTCCTTCTCCGCGTTTGGGCGCGAAGCGCCGAGACTCCAAAACAGACTTTGGGCGATCTGCGGCGCTGGCCGAGGGCGCGTGTGCAACGCTCTTCGAGGTCACCGTGTTCCCGCCTTCAGCCTTGGCCCACAAAACTTACATCTGAATACACCCAGGCCTGTGGCGGCATCATAGCGAAGTGCTCGGAGCGCGTCAACCTTGCGTCACACCCGCAACAGCTCGGCCGCGAGCCCGTACCGCACACCGCCGTCCGAGACGATCAGACGCGATGCTCGGGCTGCGTCGAGCAGCTCGGCCACGATCAGGGCTCCAGCCGCGATCGGCAGCGCGCGGCGCTCGGGCATCCCGACCAGCGCGGCGCGATCTTCCACCTTCATTCGCGCGAGCCGATCCGCGAGCTCACGCACCGCGGAGGCGGCGATGACATAGCCGTGGACTCGCGCGCGGTCGTAGTCTGCCATCTTCAGAGCGAGCGCCGCGAGCGTGGTGATCGTGCCTGCCACACCCACGATCTCGGGCCGCAGGATGTGCGTGGCCCTGGCGACCTCGGCGCGCACCGCGCTACGTAGGGTCGTGATCTCCGCCTCGGTGGGCGGGTCCGAGCGCAGGAATCTCTCGGTCAGGCGAACCGAGCCGATGTCGATGCTCACGGCTTCCTCGGGACCGACGGTCCCTCGCACGATCTCGGTCGAACCGCCGCCCACGTCGACGATGGTGCGCTCCCCACGAACACCCAGGCCCGCGCTCGCGCCCGCGAAGGTCAGCTCCGCCTCGCGCTTGCCCGAGATGACTTCGATCGGGCAGCCGAGGATCTCTTCGGCGGCCCGCACGAAGTCGGCTGCGTTCGTGGCGTCACGGAGCGCGCTCGTGCCGACAGCGGCACGTCGCGATGTCGCGCGGGCGACCGCCGACAGCTCGCGCAGAGCCCCGAGCGTCCGCTCCATCGCGGCCGGTTGAAGCGCCCCGTGGACGTCCACGCCTTCGCCGAGCCGCGTGATGATGCAGCGATCGTCGCGGGCCACGACCGCCCCATCACGCAGCTCGGCCGCGAGGCACAGGACGCTGTTGGTGCCGATGTCGAACGTCGCGACCGCGTCCATCGAGCGGCTACTGAGCGGGCGACTCGAGCGCCGACAGATCGGGCAGCTCGTCGAGGTTCGGCTGAAGCACGATCTCGATCCGACGATTCTGGGCCTGCCCCTCGGGCGAGTCGTTGGGCTGGCTCGGCTGGTGCTCGCCGTACCCGGCTGCGCTGAGGCGCGTCGCGGGCAGGCCTTGGCTCTGCAGGTAACGCGTGACCTCGACCGCCCGAAGGGTCGCGAGATCCCAGTTGTCGCGTGGAATCCTGCGCGACGTGAGCGGCTGATTGTCGGTGTGACCCGCGATCTGGAAGTCGCGCGCCTCGATCGTCCTGAGGACCTGCGCGACCTCGCTGAGCGTCTGCTGGCCTTCCGGAGAGAGCGTGTACTCGCCCGAAGGAAACAGGATCCCCGCCGGCAGCTCGACGACCATGCGGCCGCGTACGATGCGGACGCGCAGCCGGCCGCTCGCCACCATGGCGCGGAACCGCTCGAGCATCCCGCGGAACTGCGCCAGACGCGCCTGGGCTTGCTGCTCGCGGCGGCGGAACTCCTCGAGCGCGCGCTGCGTGTCGGCCAAGCTCGTCCGGAGCGTCCGGCCCTCGACTCCGAGCTGTGCGAGCTGCGCGGTCATCGCCTCGTTCTCGCTCGTCAGCTCCGTGACGCGCTGGCGAAGCCTGTCGCGCTCGCGCTCGGCGTCGCCGAGGCTGCTCTCCAGCTCGCGAATCCGCCTGACTTTCGCCTGGTACTCGTCCTCCGAGTAGCCGCACCCGAACGCGCCGGCTCCGCATGTCATCGCCAACGCAGCCGCCAACCAACGCCAGCTCGACGCCGCCATCATGCCCTCCGTGGATAGGCGCGCGAGGCTACGGGTGCCGTGACCTCATCGTCAACGCTCCTCTGAGTTCCGGCCTGATTTTCCGGGAGTCATGGAAATCATTGACAAATTTGGCTGCACGCCTGAGTGTGGCAGAATCAGATCCAAGTTATGTATAATTTAGATGCTTTTTAGGTTGACACGGCGAGTGACGTGACAATACAGTGCGCGACGTAACTCGTTCCCAGAGGAGGAAGTGATGGCAGAAGCGAAGAAGAAGCCCGCGAAGAAGGCAACTGCGAAGAAGGCCCCTGCGAAGAAGGCGACCGCCGCCAAGAAGGCGACCGCGAAGAAGCCGGCCGCCAAGAAGGCGACCGCGAAGAAGGCGACCAAGAAGGCGGCCGGTAAGAAGCCAGCTGCCAAGAAGGCGGGGGCGAAGAAGGCGGCGGCGAAGAAGCCAGCTGCCAAGAAGGCGGGCGCCAAGAAGGCCGCAGCGAAGAAGCCCGCCGCACCTAAGAAAGCTGCGGCCAAGAAGAAGGGTGCCGGCGAGGGCGCTCCGCCAAACCCTACGTTCAACGCCCCGGAGCCGTCGACGGTCCCCGGGAGCTGAGCCCGGTCGAGCAGCAAGAGCTTGCTCGAAAGCTCGCGCTCACGGGTTTTCTGGTAGCGCCGGGGCTGGACAACGGACGCACGGATTGATGTCCGCGGCTGGCCCCTCCAGGGCGACGTTCTCGCGGCGGCCTTCCTAGACAGGTCGCCGCAGCGCCCGAGTTACCAGGCCCGTTCGACGCGCAGATCAGGTTGGGGCGCCGATGCCGCTTGCGAGAGGTCGCAAGGGGACTTCGGCGCTCGGGCCTTTCTGGACGCGCTCGCGTCTCCGAGTCGACACACGCCGCTCGCGACCCGAGCAATCCAATCGGCTTTGCCGTAGGATGTTTTCGTGGCGTACGGGAGGCCGGAGCCGACGGCATGGAGGGTGCCCATCGATGCGTCGGAGGCATCGATGCTCCGACGCACGCTCTTGTCGATTTGTCTTCTCGGGATCGCCGCCACGGTCGCGACCCCGTTCGGGATCTGGATCTGGCTACACCGATCGGAGCGGACGCTCCACGGATTGCGTGTGGCTGGCGAGCCGGTCCCGTCGGTGGCCGACCCCGTCGCCGTGCTGCGGCCGCGAGCGGATCGGTGGCTCGACACGCGCGTCGCCATCGCGGCGGGGAATGCGCAGATCGTCGCGACGCGCCGTGAGCTCGGTGCACGGATCGACGTACGCACGGTAGCGACTCGCCTTCGGAGCTACGCGCGAACCGGCAACCCGATCGAGGACCTGCGCAGATGGAACGACGCATCGCGTGGGCTCGTCGATCTCCCGTGGCCGATCTCGTTCGATGCGGCGGCGGGGCAGGCATTCGTCGAGAGCGTCCGTCGCGACGTCGACCGTGAGCCGCGTGCGGCGCGGTTCGATTTGCGCTCGCGAATCGCAGAACCTCATCGCGACGGCACGGCGCTGCAGACGGATGCGGCGCTCGCGGAGCTTCGCCGCGTGGTTCGCAGCGGTTCCCTCGATGCCACATTCCCGGTGTCAATCATCGAGACACGGCCCGAGGAGCGGCTTCCCGAGGGCGTGTCGCTCGAGGCCGTGCTGGGTACGTTCGAGACGCGATTCCGAGAGTCCGGCAACGCCCGCGGACGCGCGCACAACGTCAGGCTGGCGGCGCAACGGCTCGACGGCGCCATCATCCCGGCCGGATCCCTCTTCTCGTTCAACGAGCGGGTGGGCGAACGTTCGGCGAGCGCTGGATATCGATTCGCCCACGTCATCCTCGACGGCGAGATGGTCGACGGCGTGGGTGGGGGGACGTGTCAGGTCGCGAGCACCGTGCACGCAGCGTCGTTCTTCGCAGGCCTCGAGGTCGTCGAGCACACACCACATTCGCGACCGAGCGGATACATCCCCATGGGCCTGGACGCGACGGTGGTGTGGCCCCGTGTCGACCTCAAAGTCCGCAACCCGTTCACGTTCCCTATCGTGGTGCACGCAGTGGCCGAGAACGGACGGCTGCGCGTGGAGATGTATGGGCCGCGCCGGCCGGTCCGCGTCGGCTTCGAGCGTGTGATCGTGGCGCGCAGCGATTTCGAGGAGCGTGTGGTGCTCGAGCCGGGATTGCCCACGGGAGCACGGTTCGTGACGCAGGAGGGACTACCCGGCTACACCGTGGCGCGCACGCGACTGTTGCAGCGCGACAGGGGTACGGTGCACGAGGATCGGATGATCACCTACCCGCCGACCGATCGCATCGTGCGCGTGGGGACGGGCCCCGCCGTTGCGCCGGAAACCGATCTGTCGCCGTATTTCGCGCGTTTCAGGCGGCCGGATCCGATCCCCACGACGGGTGAGCTCGCAGAGGCGCCGCGCGAGGTCGTCGCGATCGCGCGTTGAGGTGACTCGCGCGGCCGGCCCGTCGGTCAGGCTGGCGGGAGCTCGGCAGCGAGCAACGTGGCGAGACGATCGGCGTCGAGCGCGAGGAGCATCACGCGCTCGCGATCCAAGAGCACGGAGCCCACGGCTGCGCCCTTCGGTTTGCGAACGTAGCGACGCTCGACATAGGTGACCTCGACGCGTTCCGCGCCTCGGGCGCCGCTGAAGTGCGCGGCGAGGTGGGCCGCGTCCACGAGAAGCTCGGAGGGACAGCTGGCGCCTCGCTCGAGCGGAACGACGACGTGCGAGCCGGGATAGTCGCGGGCGTGCAGCCAGAGGTCGTGCGCGCGTGCGACGCGCAGCGTCAGCTCGTCGTTGCCGGCGGCGGACTTGCCCACGAGCACGCTGCGACCGCCCGATGCGCGAAAGACGCGGAATGGCTTCGCGGATGGGCGGGCGGCGTGCCGCGATCTCGCGGGGTCTGCGGCGTGCTCGACGTGCAGCCCGGCTCGGCGTGCGTCCTCGGCGATCGCCTCGATCGCGTCGACCGACGATGCCTCGGCGGTGCGACGAGCGAGCGCTTCGTACAGCGCGATCTCTCGGGCCGTGGCTGCAGCGCGGGTCTCCGCGATGGTGCGACCGCGATCGAAGCCGCGCGCGCGGCGGAACATCGTCTCGACCTGCTCGCGGGGCAGCCGGGCAGGATCGAGAGGCACGTCGAGCTCTTCGGGTGGGTCGCGGGACCAGTCGGTGACGCGCGCGGACGTGGTGCCCGCCGGCAGACGCGAGGCGAGCGGAGCGAGCAGCGTGGCAATCCGTCGCATCTCGTCGGCGCCCGCCAGTCGATCGAGGTCGGCCGCGATCGCCGTGGCGCGACGGCGGAGACGGACGAGCGAGCGAGCGAGCGTGCCCGCGAGCGCTCGGGTTCGTTGCGAGAGGTCCTCTTGCGCGAAGGCGGCGACGAGGCGGGCCCCCGCGTCTTCGAGAGATACGCGATCCGCTGGATCGGTGGAGGAGCCGGCGGAACGCCTCGCCGGGGCGTCGCGCGACCCGCGCAGGGTGCCGAGAACGGTGTCGTCGGCCCCGCGAAGCGCGAGCTCCACCGGCCGCGCGCTGCGATCGAGCTCGAGGCTGCGGCGGGCTCCTTGGTCCTCGAGCGACAAGCTCACCGTGGTGTCCGAGATGCGCACGCGCGTGATCCGCGATCCGACGGTGTGCTTCCGGAGCAACATCCCGAACGCCGAGACGGCCTCGCCTCGCGGGCGTCGAAGGACGAGGCCCATGCCGCACGGCGCTCCGACGGCCAGCACGAGGCACATCCGACGACGGCCTGTGGTGCTCGACACGTCGCGCAAGCAGAGTGTCACGACGTCGCGCGTCGGGGTGTCGACGCGCTCGATGGTCGCGTTCAGCAGCACCCCACCGTCCGCGGGCCATTCGTCGCTCACGGCGCTCGGCGCCCTCGGCTCACGGGGCCTGCACCGAGCGTGCGAGCGCATCGAGCGCGCGGGCCTCGGCAAAAGCCTGGTCGGTGCGCAGAGCCACGAGCGCCAGCTCGTGAGCCGAGTACGTCTCGACGATCTGCTCGAGCAACGTCGGAGTGAGCCGCGGTCGAGCTCCGAGCGAGCCGATGCGTGCGTAGCCGCGCGTCGCCGGCGGCACGTCGTCCTCGATGGGGTCGACGATTGGGACGACGCCGTTGCGGGCCGCTTCCTCGATGGTCTCGTCGCCGGTCCACACGCCGGCGGGTTGCCACGCGACCCAGACGGTCGGATCGGCCGGTACGACGCTCGCGAGGTAGCTGCGCAGGACCTCGCGGTCGCGCGGTCCGGGCGACAGATCCGTCGGTGTGGCCAGGACGAGTGCTTGCGCGCCGAGCGTGCTGGCTGCGTCGAGCCACCAGCGAACCGAGCGATCCAACGCAGGGTCGCGTCGAAGTGGACCCCGCGGCGACACGACGGCGGAGCGGGGCGCGACGATCGCGCGCACGAGGGACTTCGGCAGATCGCGCGACCACCGGGACAGCGTCGCGATGGAAGGAACGGGATCGTCGAACGCGAGCTCGACGAACGGCAGCGCCCGTGTGTATCGAGCCGACGGTCGTCGCGCGAGCGTGCAGCCAGCGAGGAGCACCATGATCGCGCGAGGCTACGGAGCGCGAGGGCCCGAGCAAGGTGCTTGTTGCGCAGAAGGCATAGCGGGCCGGGTGTGTGTTAGCGTGACCGCGTGCGGCGGTTGGCTGGGTTGGCGTCCGCGTGGATCGCGGTGCTGGGGATCGGCTGCGGAGGCGGCTACGAGAGGCCGGCGATTCCCGATGGCGGCGCGGCTCCGGGGCCGGAGTGCTCCGCGACGGCGCCATGTGCCGGTGGCAACGTCTGCCTCGGTGGCCGGTGTTACGCGCCGTGCGGCCCGACCTCGTGTGCTGCAGGCGAGGTCTGCAACATGGGCGTGTGCATGCCTCTGGGAGGCGCACCGCCTCCGTTGCCGCCGCCGGTGCCTCCACCTCCGCTCGATGGAGGGCTGGACCTCGGTCCGGTCGATGGGGGCGGCGGCGACGGAGGAGACTCGGGCAGCGGAGGCCGCTGCACGGGAGTCACGTGCGCCGCACCGCTGATGTGTGATCCGGTCGATGGGATGTGCGTCGCGTGCATCGAACGCGAGTGCGACACGACCGCGATGGACACGTGCGACGTCGCCGCAGGAACGTGTGGGTCGTTCGAAGCAGAGGCGTGCGCGCCGTGTGACGACGCTGCCGATTGCCTGCCCGGCTCGCAGTGCGTCGCATCGACGAGCCCTGTCGAGCGGACGTGCCTCCCGTCGTGCGCCGCGGCCGAGTGTCCGAGGGGTATGCGCTGCGACGACCGGATGTTGTGCGTGCCGAACCTCGGCTCGTGCACCGAGCGCTTCCGCGCGACGCAGAACCTCGCGTGTACCGACGATGCGGAGTGCACGCCGAGGGGATCGGCCATCCCGATGCGGTGCGAGCTCGGGATCTGCCGCGCGCCGTGCGCGACCGACGCCGACTGTCCGGTCGAAGGCGCCTCGTGTTTCGCAGGAGTCTGCGCCGGCGGTTGACGGTGAGGACGTGGCGGGTGCGGTGCACGGGCTCGCGAGACGCGAGGGTGGCTCATCGCGTTCGCCCGTGCTCAGGGGGCTGCGCGCAGGTGCGCGATCGCAGCGGTCGCGGCCTCGCGGACGGCGGGCTCGCTGTCGCGTGACGCGGCAGTCTCCAACGCACCAGCAGCGCGCGCGCGTCCCGACTGTCCCAAGGCCTCGGCTGCTGCGTGACGTACGAACGCGAACGCATCGGTCGTGAGCAATCGAGCGAGCGGCTCGACGACGTCTTCCGTGCCGATGGCTCCGAGCACGCGCGCGACACGGACCCGAACCGCCCAATCGGTCGCGGTGCGCGACAGACG
>JADZFZ010000356.1 GCA_020854145.1 Deltaproteobacteria bacterium
CGGCGGAGCTCGGCGCGGTGCTCGCCGACGCGCACGTCCGCGTCGTCGTGATCGGACCGACGTACACGTCCGCGCAATGGGGCGAGATCGCCGTCGCCACCGGCTCCGTGGACGAAGCCGGGATGCCTTTCCTCTACGCCTCCGACCGTGCCGGCGCGATCGGCGCCGAGGTCGTCACCGCCATCGCGACGCTCGCGGCGCAGGCTCCCTTCGATCTGACCGCCGTGGCGCGCGACGTCGACGACGACGGCGTCGATGCGACCACGTTCATCGAGCGCATCGAGCCCAATGCCGCCGGAGGCGTCGCAGACCCACGCGACGCCACGCGCGTCTGCGTCGGAGGTCTCATGACGGCCGACGCAGACATGGACGGCTTCGCGGACACGTTCGTCGACGTCCGCCCCGGCACCCCCGTGTGCTTCGACATCATCGCGCGCCAGAACGACTCCGTGATGCCGACGTCCGAGCCGCAGATCTTCCGCGCGGAGATCGACGTGCTCGGTGAAGGCGCCACGGTCCTCGACACCCGCGAGGTTCTCTTCCTGGTGCCTCCGGTCATCACCGTGATGACCCCGGACTGAGCGGAGTCACTGGCGGGGGCTCAGACGCCGCCCCCCGCGGCCCCGGGCTGGTAGGAGGGCGTCGCCGACCCGGTGACTCTTTCGATGGCGACGAGCGGAGTTGACCAAGCTCTTGGTCAAGCTAGCCTGCGTGCCGATGGCGACGGTGAACATCTACGAAGCCAAGACGCAGCTTTCTCGGCTTCTCAAGCGTGCGCGGGCGGGAGAGGAGATCGTGATCGCCGATCACGGGACTCCCGTCGCGAAGCTCGTCCCGATCGATCCGCCCGTGACGCCGAGAGCGCTCGGCGGCGATCGGGGTCGAGTCTGGATGGCCCCGGATGCCTTCGAGCCGTCGAGCGAGCAGGAGCTCGCGGCCTGGTACGACGCGCCGCTCGTCACGCCGACGGCGCCTGGTGCGGCCCATCGCAGCAGACGGCGCGTGACGAGGAAGCAACCGCGGTGAGACTGCTGTGGTGAGACTGCTGCTCGACACGCACGTGTTCGTCTGGATGCACGCCGCGCCGGAGCGTCTGTCGCGCCGCGCACGCGACGTCTTGGTGGATGCGGAGTCGGAGCTGCTCCTGTCCTGCGTGGTCCCGTGGGAGCTCGGCATCAAGGCCGGACAAGGCAAGCTGCGCTTGCCGGAGCCCGTGGACGTGTACTGCGCTTCACGAGCCCGCGCGGCGCGCATGAAGCTCGTGGATATCCGATTCGCCCACGTCTTCGAGGCCGTGCGATTGCCCGATCATCACCGTGACCCCTTCGACCGGATGCTCGTCGCACAGGCGCGCGTCGAGCGAGTCCCGATCTTGTCAGGCGATCGAGCGCTTCGCGCTTACGACGTGGAAGTCGTGCCCGCTTGAGCGCGCCGCCACTGACGGACGGGTCGCTCTATGCGTCCTGGCCGCTGAGCGAGACGGGATACGTGACGATCGTGATGCCGCTGTTGGGGATCGCGGGGAATGCCCAGCTGCGGACGGCGCGCTCGGCACATTGGTCGCCGGTGCCGCCGCCTTGCGCGCGAACGGCCTGCACTGCGCCCGATTGATTGACCACCAGACGCAACGTCACGCGACCCGACGCGCCGCCGTAACAGGCGCGAATCTGTCCGAGGTGGCTGCGGATCACGCGGCGCACCTGCTCGCGCGCGACCGGCGACACGCCGACGTCCATTCCCCATTGACCCATGTCGACGCGACCCCCGCCGATTCCCGAGCCGGTTCCGCCGCCGCCCGGTCCCGTGCCTCGCAATCCGAGGCCGCCGGCGCCGCGTGCGTCGCCAATCTGGGCGCCCGTGAGATTGCCCTGCGCGCTGCGCGGGTCCGGGCCCGTCGCGACCGGTGACGTGGCGACGCTCGAGGTCGGCCAGTTGGGCATGTTCGCGACGCGTGCGGGCGGCGTCGGGATCGGGGAGGGCGGCAGAGGAGAGGGTGGCAGCACCTGGCGCTGCGGCGTCGGCGGAGGAGGAACGATGGCCGGGGGCGTCGGTGTCGGCGGTGCGGGCGGCGGCGGCCGATCCGCGCGCGCAGGCTGCCTGACCCGCGACGTTCCCTGGATGCCGAGTCGGCGCCGCGTCTCGGGCGCATCGGGACGACCGGCTCGACCTTCGGTTCCGCGATGGCGCTCGCCTTCGAACGAGCGCACTTGCGTTCGCGTCACCGCTTCCTCGGGCTCCGGCATGCGTGGCACCAGACGCGCGGGACGAATCTCGGCGAGCGGCGCCGTCGAGGGCGGCGCGGGCGGCAGCACGCCGAGCAGGAGCACCGCCGTGACGAGCCCGACGTTGAGGAGCAACGAGACGACACCCGACGCGATCGCCCGCGCGTCGTACGTTCGACGTCGGAACGCGGCGAGGCTCTTCGGTCGCGTCACGCGACGCACCTGATAGGTGAGGCCGCCGGCGAGCGTGATGGATGCCGACGCGCCGGGCGCGAGCAAGAGACGTCGCGCGCTCGGAGCGTCCCCGGACGGTGCGAGCTCCCCTCGCTCGGCCAGCGCATCGAGCCCGCGGCTCCGACCGTCGGCCGCGAGCTCTCCCTCTGCGCCTTCGGGCACCAGGATCCACACGCCCGCCTCGTCGATCGTCACGATCGGCAGGCGATCGCACCCCAGCGTCTCGGGGCCCGCGACGTAGTCCGCCTTCTTCTCGCCCAGCACGAACGGACGCGGAGGAAAGAGGTGTGCGACGTGCAGCGTCTCGACGAGATCGGCATCGACGGTCCAGAGCAGCGTGACCTCGAGACCGTCGTCCGCGATCGCATCGGCGTCCGTCAGCCGCTCGGCGGTCGCGGGGCGCGGCACGCCCCCGTGCAACGGCCTCGCGACGGTCGCCTCCACGAGGGGCTCGACGGGCTGAGCGCACGCGCTCGTCTGGCTGTCGTCCACCCACGGGGCAGGAGGGGTGAGCGCAGGCGAGCTCGGCTCGTAGGCGTAGAAGCCGAGCGTCGGCACGGACGTGCGCGGCTCGACGGCGGTCGCTTCGGGTGGTGGGGGCAACGGTGACGGCAGCCCGCGCAGCGTGATCGTCGGGGAGAACGCGGGCTCGGCTTGGGCGCTCGGGGTCGGTGCCGGCTCCGAGGCCGATGCGGCGAGAGACTCGGGCGCGGGAGGCTCGAGCGAGCGTCGCGACCTTCGTTCGTCGAACGGCCACGGGACCTCGGCCGATGGGCTCGCCGCCGACGAGCGCCGGCGGGGAATCATCGAGGTACGGGCGGCAGGTTCGGACATCGTCGCCTCCTCATCGGTCTTGCGACCCTGTGCTGGTCTACGGCTCCACCGACGGACGCCTTCCGGATCGACGTCCTTTGGCCACACGAACGCACGTCTTTCCCGAGCACACGTCGGCCCGACACCCGAACGTGTCCGTCGTACAATCGCTTGCACCATGGACTGCGAGAACTGCGGCGCCCCCGCCACACCGGGCCTCGTGGCCTGCGGATACTGCGACGATCCCCTCCCCGGGATGGGCCCCGGCGTGGCCTGCCCGAACTGCGGCGACCGCAACGTGGCGACCAACGCCTCGTGCGTGTCGTGCCGCACCTCGCTCGTGAAATCGTGCGTGTTCTGCGGCGTGGCGTCGCCGTTCACGGCCGTCTACTGCGTTCGCTGCAACGAGTCCTTCGTCGGAGCCGCCGAGCGCAAAGCCGAGCGCGAGCAGGCGGCGCGCAACCAGCAGATGATCGGCCTCGCGGCGCAGGGGCTCTCGGTCATCGGCTCGGCGGTGTCCACGCCCGCGGGCCAAGGCTTCATGAGCCAGCTGCTCGGCGAGGTCATGCAGGACATCACCAAGCCGCGGAAGAAGTGGTGATCGTGCGCTGAGGACTGACGTACCGGCTCCTCGTCCGGCCATGGAGCGTTGGCACGTCATCCCCCCGCAGACGCCGCTCACCCTCGAAACACGCAGGATCCAGCGGTTTCCTGCATCGGGTCGTTCTGGCACGTGGATGGCTTCGTCTCCGGTCGTCAACGGAGGACCCGCCCCATGGACCACACCGCGATGCACGATCCCTCGAGCGTGGAGTACTTCGACCAGCGACGCGACGAGCGCCACTTGGTCTGCATCGTGGCCCAGCTCCAGGGCGACGGACGCCCGCGCACGGCAGTGACCTGGGACGTCAACGACCACGGAGCGCTGCTGCTCACCCGCTCGGTGTTGCGTCAGGGCGATCGCGTGCGCGTCGCGCTGCACACGGGCAGCGGAGCCACGCCGGGTCACATCGTCGAAGGTCGCGTCGTCAGGACCGAGCGTCTCGACGCTCGCCGACAGGGCCTCTGGACCTACGGGGTCGCCGTCGAGTTCCGGCGTCCCGCGTACGGGCTCGCATCGACTGCGAAGCACCTGGCCGAGCGGCAGGCGGACATCTTCGGCGCGGTCGAGTAGGCGCCTTCGATTCGTCTCCCCCCGAACGGCGCTGCAACCGGATCGAGCGACGATCAGCCGGAGCGGAGGCGCTTCGGGCCGCCTCCACCTCCCGAGGGTCCGCTCTCCATCGGTCGGTGGAGCACCAGATTCCGCCCCGCCTCGCGGCCAGAGGCATGGGCCTCGTTGCGACGACGCCCGCCGACCGAGATGGACGCGATGCGCGGGTGGCGGCTGCGATAGAAGCCGTGGAGATCCGCGTCGCCGGCCCACACGAGGCCCTCGCTGCGGCTCGTCTGCTGCTGTGCGTCGAGCTTCTCCAGGAAGCCGAGCATCACACCCGCGAGGTAGGTGCGCCGATCGCGATTGCCGCCGATGCGCCGCGCGCGCCGGTGCTGCACCCAGAGGCGCTCCGCCGTCTGGTGCAGGAACCCGTGGACGTACGTGGCCATCTCCAGGTTCGCATGGGATCCGCAGACCTCGAGCACGCTGCCGCGCACGCCGTCCTGCAGGCGAAAGGCGGTCACCCAGATGGCCTCGACGAAGAAGTGCTTCGTCAAGATGGTGCTCACGAGCCGCTCGGCTTCGGTCACACGACCGGTCGGCTCGCCCAGGTGCCGGTAATCGTAACGAGGCGCTGCCGCGGAATGGGCTCGTGAGCCGAGGTTGTGCTTGAGCATCAGGCGCTGCGCGGCGTTCATCGCGGACTGCGCCTCGTGCACGTTCGGGCTCTCCGCGAGCGCGAGCAATCGCGCGACGCGCTCGAGGACCTTCGTCTCCTCGTCGGTCGCCACCTCGTCGGACGTCCGTGGCTCGCCCGTGGCGGCCGCGTCGATGCCGCGCTCGCGGCACACGCGCCGGAACGCCTCGCCGTGGGGGGACTCGTCGTGGATGTCGAGCACCTCGTGCACGTACTGGTGCGCCATCTCGTGCTTGAGCACCTCGACCACGACGGGCCAGGCACGCGAGAGCACGAGGCGTCGCGAGATCGACAGCACGCGCGTGGTCGGGTCGTACTGGCCGAGGCGCGACGTGCGATCCGACAGCTCGATCGCCGCGGGCTTCAGCGCCTGCCGGAAGTGCCGCCAGTTGAGATCGCGGTAGGTCGAGGAGAGCTCGCGCACGAGTCGCTGCTCCAGCGCGACCGACCAGGCTTCCGTGTCCATCGTCGCCGGTCATACCGCGCGAACCGTGCCTGGTGCTAGCGTCCGAGCGCACGCTCGATGGACTCGACTTCCTCGCCGCTCGTCGCACGCGCGCGCCGATGGGCGCCGGGGTGTCTGATCGTCTTCGTGCTCATGGTGATCGAGGTCGTCGTGATGGCGGTCTGGATGCTGGACTCGGGCGCGGGCTGATAGTCTCGCCCCATGCGGCGCGCGACCGACTACCTCTTTCCCGCGATCGAGCCTCGGAGCCAAGGACGCCTCCGCGTCTCCGCGATCCACGAGATCCACTTCGAGGAGGTCGGCGATCCCGCCGGGAAGCCGGCGATCTTCCTGCACGGTGGACCTGGCGGCGGCCTCGACCCCGTGTACCGCCGCTTCTTCGATCCGGCGCGTTACCGTCTGGCCCTGTTCGATCAGCGAGGCTCGGGCCGGAGCACGCCGCACGCGTGTCTCGAAGAGAACACCACCTGGGATCTCGTCGCCGACATCGAGCGACTGCGCGAGCACCTGGGCATCGAGAAGTGGCTCGTCTTCGGCGGAAGCTGGGGCAGCACGCTCGCGCTCGCGTACGCACAGAAGCATCCCGAGCGCGTCACCGAGCTCGTGCTCCGGGGGATCTTCCTGCTGCGCAAGCAGGAGATCGACTGGTTCTACCAGCGTGGCGCGAGCGCGATCTTCGCCGACGCGTGGGAGCGTTACCTCGCGCCCATCCCCGAGGAGGAGCGCGGCGATCTGCTGCACGCCTATCACCGCCGTCTGACGTCGCCCGACGCAGCCGTGCGCTCCGAGGCCGCGCGCGCGTGGAGCATCTGGGAAGGCAGCACGAGCCGTCTGCACCAGGATCCCGACTTCATCGAGAAGTTCGGCGAGGACAAGTTCGCCGAGGCGTTCGCGCGAATCGAGTGCCACTACTTCGTCAACTCCGGCTTTCTCCGCGAAGGCCAGCTCCTCGCCGACGTCGGGCGCATTCGGCACATTCCGGGCGTGATCGTGCAAGGCCGTTACGACGTGGTCTGCCCGATGGAGAGCGCCTGGGCATTACACCGTGCCTGGCCCGAGGCGGAGCTCGTCATCGTCCCCGACGCGGGCCATTCGATGCACGAGCCGGGAATTGCCGAGGCCCTCGTCCGCGCCACCGATTCGTTCGCCGGCAATCGCTGACTCGACAATCGGCTTGCCGA
>JADZFZ010000357.1 GCA_020854145.1 Deltaproteobacteria bacterium
CCGAGGACGCGCGAGCGGCCGGCGAGCCCCGCGCGATGGAGCAGCATCGCCAGCGACCACGTCTCTTCACCCGACGCGCACCCTGCGCTCCAGAACCTCAGGACGTGAGCCTCCGCGCTGCGCGCGAGCAGGTCCGGCAGGACCACGCTCTCGACGAGGTTCCAGATCGCGCGGTCGCGAAAGAAATACGTCTCGCCGATGACCAGCTCTTCGAGCAGCGCGTCGAGCACGCGCTCGTCGAGCTCGTGGGACGCGCCCATCTGCGAGAGGGCACGCGCGAACGCGGCTTCGACCTCGGCGCGCCGGTCGTCGGTGAACGTCAGCCCCGTCCGCTCGCGCACGATCTCCGCGAGGGCACCGAGCTCGGGTCGCGACCACGAAGCGCTCACGCCGCAGGCTCCCGGTGCTCGCGCAGGACGTGCTCGAGCTCCTCGCGCTCGCCGCTCGCGAGGAACGCGTCGATGTCGTGCACGAGGAGCAGCCCTTCGCGCGTCGCGCACGCGCCGCGCACGAGATCGCTCGCTCGGGCGGCCACGCCGACCGGCTGAACCTCGCTTGCGTCGAGCGACACGAGATCGAGCGCACGATCGACCTGCACCGCGATGCGTTGCCCCCCGTGCATCCGAAGCAGGACGATCTGTGCGTGCATGTCGTCGAGCAGCGGCTCGAGCCCGAACCGCAGCCGCAGGTCGACCACCGGCACGACGTCGCCTCGGACGTCCACGATCCCTCGCACGCCGCTCGGCGAGACGGGCAACGGCGTGATCGCGACCGCGCGCACCACCGCATCGATCCGAGCTGCGTCGAGCCCGCAGCGAACGTCTCCGACCGCCACCACCAACACGTCCATCCGAGGGTGCTGACTTCACTTCGCGTGCCGCGTCTTCGGCCCGCCGCACCCGCAGGTCACGCGCATGGCTTGCGCGCGGTTCGCGCCGGGCGCGCAGGAATGGCCTCGTGGACGATCCCGTATCGCCGGTCTGGGCGCGCCCGACAGTGGGCCGACGCTTGCAGTGCCGATGGGCGTGATGGCCGTCGCAAGAAACGGACGACCCCAAGCCCCAGCGTCAACCGAGGACGATCGCTGGGAGAGCCCGGATGTCTCGTCGAACGCACCACCGACGATGACGCTGGATCCCGCGGACCAACCGTCCGTACCGCCGATGACGATCCCGCCTCCAGGCGCGCTCATCGACGGCACCTACCGCGTGCTCTCTTCGCTGGGCGAGGGCGGCATGGGCGCGGTGCTCCTCGCACACGACGAGAACCTCGATCGTCGCGTCGCGATCAAGGTGATCCGCCCTGCACACCTCCACAACGGCGGGGCTGTCTCGCGGTTCCTGAGCGAGGCGCGGGCGATGGCGCGCGTGCACCATCCGAACGTCGTGCAGATCTTCGCGTTCGGCTCGACCTCGGGTGCGCCCTACCTCGTGATGGAGTACGTGCCCGGCAAGACGCTCGAGACGTGGTTCCGCGAGAACATCGCGAAGGGCCCGCTGCCGGTCGACACGGTGCTCGGCATGCTCGACCCGATCTGTCGCGGGGTCGAGGCGATCCACCGCGGCGGCACGGTGCACCGCGACCTCAAGCCCGGCAACGTGCTCGTCGGTCCCGCGTTTCGTCTGGCCGTGACCGACTTCGGGCTCGCACGGCTCTTCGGTCAACCGCTGCGGCCCCGCGCGTTCTTCGTATCCGGCACACCGGCCTACATGGCGCCGGAGCTGAGCAGCGAGACGATGCCCGACGGGCGCTACGCGTCGCGGGCGGACGTCTACTCGCTCGGCGTGATCGCCTTCGAGCTGCTGACGGGTCGTCTGCCGTTCGTCGCATCGACGCTCGTCGAGATGGTCCAGCTCCACACGCACGCGAAGGTGCCGCTCGCGAGCGCCGTCCGCACCGACCTGCCGGCGGCGCTCGACGACGTGCTCGTCGCGGCCCTGGCCAAGAACCCCGCCGAGCGCACACCGACGGCCGAAGCCCTCCGACTCGCGCTGCAGGGGGCCTCGACCCGACCGGCGAAGATCCGCCGCGCGCTCGTGGCCGACGACGATCCCGGCTACCGCGACCTGGTCACCCGGATCCTGGCCCGCGCGTTCCCCGGATGTGTCGTCGAGTCCGTGCCGGACGGCACGATGGCGCTCGCATCGGTGGATCGCGCCACGCCCGATCTCGCGGTCATCGATCTCGACATGCCCGGCCTCAACGGCATCGAGCTCACCGCGTCGATCCGAGCGCGCGCCGCAGGCGCCGCGGTGCCCATCATCTGCGCGACCGGCGTGAGCAGCGGCTCCGACTGGGACCTGCTGCAGACGCTCGGCGTGGATGGCATCGTCACCAAGCCCTTCGATCCCGCGCAGCTCGTGACCCTGGCGCGCGCGCTGGTCGGCTCCTCCGGCCGCACGCACGCATGACCGCGTTGGCGCTCAGCGCGTCGGCGTCGAGGATCCGACCTGCGTCGCGAGCCGGGTTCCGAGCTCGGCGAGCGCGCTCGCCTGCCGCTGGGTCTCGCGTGTCGCCGTCAGGTTCTGGCGCGTGACCTGATCGATGTTGCGCATGGCCTGCTCGATCTGGGTCATGCCCAGCGCCTGCTGGCTCGTCGACGCGGAGATCTGCCCGACGGCCGTCGCCGCGTCTTCGAGGACGGACGCGAGATCGCGGATGGAGCCCCCGGCGACGCCGATCACCTGGAGGGCGTCTCCGGTGCGCCGGCTCCCTTGCTCGGTGGTGAGGACCGCGCGGTGCGTGGCGTTCTGGATCTCGCCGAGGATCTGCCGGACCTTGGCGGTCGCGCGCTTGGACTGCCCCGCCAGCGCCTTGACCTCCGCCGCGACGACCGAGAAGCCCTTGGCCTGATCGCCCGCACGCGCTGCCTCGATCGCCGCGTTGACCGCCAGCACGTTGGTGCGCTCGGCGATCTCGGCGACGGTCGCGATGATCTCGCCGATCGCCTGGGCCCGCTCGGCGAGCATCAGCACGCGGGTCGCGATCGTGCCGACCTCCTCGCGCACGGCGTCCATGCTCGTCGTCGCCTCGTCCACCGCCACGCGCCCCGAACGCCCGAGCGCGAACGAGCGCTCGGCCGCGCCCACGACGATGCGCGCGCGTTCCGCCGCTTGCTCGGCGGTCTGCCGCACCTGGTGCACCGTGGCCGACGTCTCTGCGACGGTCGCCGCCTGCTCCTCCGCGCCCGCGGCCTGCTCCGAGCTCGCCGCGAGGATCGACGAAGCAGAGCGCGCGAGCCGGGTCGCGGTCTCCTGCACGGTGGCGAGCAACGCCTCGACCTTGCGACGCTCGTCCTGCTCCATCCGCAGCGATCGACGGAGGCTGGTCGTCATCGCATCGAACGAGCTGCCGAGCGCGGCGAGCTCGTCGGTGCCCGAGACGTCCGCGCGCAGATCGAGATCGCCGGATGCGATCCGCTGCGCGGTCTCCGCGAGCTTGCCCGCGCGCGTGGCGACGCTGCGTCCCAGCCACGTCACGACCAGCAGGATGACGAGCGCGCAGGCCGCGAGCGCGCCCTGCAGCACGACGAGCCGATCACTGCGCAGATGCCCCACCTCGGTGGCCATCTCCACGGCACGGCTGATGTCGTTGCTGATGTGCCTCAGACGCACCGACGCCTCGTGCAGCTCGGCCGGCGACGGCTCGCGCTCCGCCGACACCCGAGGCACGACCTCGCGCCGGAAGCGCGCGTCGATGCGCCGCACGCGCTCGGCCACGGCGTCGTCCGGAGCCCCGGGGATCCCCATCACACCTTCGCCTTCCGGGAGCGCGGGAAGGCGCCGGGCCAGGCTCGTCACGGTCGAGCGCAGCTCGGCGCGCGCACGTGCGGCGTCGGCCGGTCGGGCGCTCGTGGCCGCCATCTCGGCGAGGGTTGCGGCGTGGAGCGCATCACGACGACAACGGCCGGCCGCGTCCACCCACTCGCCGCCGCGACCGAGCAACGTGAGCTCGACCGCGTTGACGCCGAGCAGCGCGATCGAGAGCCCCGCGAGAAGCAGGGAGCTGCCACCGAGCCTGACCCCGATGGTGCGCCACCAACGCACTCGCTCGCGCATCTCGCCGGACCCGATGCGAAGAGCGGACCCGCCCCACGACGTCGCGTGAACCCACGATCCCAGGCGTCGACGGCAATTGGTGCAGCACACACGACCCTCACGCGAAATCGGTTCGCGACGACGCGGTTGCACCGAGACGAGGCCCGTGTAGATCGGCCGTGGCACGAGTGCTGTACCTCCGTCCGCCGCCATGACGAGCCCCCCCCACGACGACGACCAGGCGCGCCACCACGCCGGGCGCGCCGCGATGTACTGGGTCCTCGCCGAGATCGTCGGCTCTCCGTTGAGACCCGTCGACCTCGAGACCATCCGCGCGATGCTCGAGACGGTCGAGGTGCCCGACCCGCTCGCGCAGACGTGGGCCGACCTGCGGGGCGCGTTCGGTCGCGACGATCCGGAGCTCCTGCGGCTCGGCACCTACTCCGCCGTCCCGGTGCTGCCTCGCTCCTGGGCCCGCGACCTCCGCGTCCTGTCGCTCCGCAACGACGACGCGAGCCGAGGCCTGCAGAGCGGCACGCACCTCGTCCCGCGCGACGTCCAATCGGATCTCCGCCTCCGTCTCGGCATCGCGGCCGAAGCTCTGCAGCTCGCCGCCGGCTTCGTCTACCCCGCCGCCGGCCGCGCCATCGCCGTCCTCCTCTCCCTCGACCCCCACCTCGGGGACAGGATCGACATGCTCAACCCTTTGGAATCGCTGGCTTCGTAGCCGAGCAGTTCCATTCTCTCGGATCGCCCTGGAAAACAGGTCGATCGTGCACCCTGCCATCGCTGCCGAACGGTGCGGCACCACGACGGGCTCGACGCAGGTACCATCGCGTCGCCGGTGCGCCTGGTTCGCGACACGCCGTTCGAGGTCGGCTGGATCGTCTGGAGCGTGCGGCCCCCGCGCCCGTCCCTGACCCTCGTCGTCAAAGGCACCTTCGACCTCCGCGACGGTCGAGACTGCGAGCTCGCGAGCGAGCAACGGCCGTGCACCGGCGACCTCTTCTACGACGACGACACCGAGCAGAGCGTCCGCTACGAGAGCGACTTCGCGATCCTCAAGCAGCGCGCGGAGTGCTTCCTCGTGGGCACGTGTCATCCCCCGGGCGGCTCGGCCACGACCAGCGCGGTCGCTTTCGGCGTCGGCAACGTCAAGAAGGCCCTGGCGGTCTACGGCGATCGCGTGTGGGCCACGACGTTCATGGGCCGAACCCAGTCGCCGCCCGCACCCTTCACGTCGATGCCGCTGCGCTGGGAGCGCTGTTACGGCGGGCCCGACTTGCCCGCCAACCCACTCGGCGCCGGCCGCACCGACATCGAGACGCACGACGGTACCGAGCGGCGCCTCCCCAACCTCGAGGATCCGACGCGTCCGATCGTGACCTACGACGACGCGCCCGAGCCGATCGGCTTCTTCCCGATCCCACGCGCATGGGCGCGCCGCGGGGGCCGAACCGGCACCTACGACGCCCGCTGGCGCGAGACGCGCTGGCCCTTCTTTCCCGAAGACTTCGACTGGCGGTACTTCAACGGCGCGCCGCTCGATCAGCAGATCGACGGCTTCTGGCGCGGCGACGAGACCATCGCGCTCACGCACCTGCGACCCGGTCAGCGCAACGTGCAGTCCAAGCTGCCGGGCATCCGCGCGCGCGCGTTCCTCGACGCTGCTCGAGACCCCAGCACACGCGATCTGACGGAGGTCGCGCTGAACCTCGACACCATCACCGTCGACGCCGACGCGGCCCAGGTCGTCTGTCTGTGGCGCGGGCTGGTCGAGGTGCAGACCGAGTCGCTCTCCGAGATCGAGCGGCTGTTCGTGGTGCACGAGCGGTTCGGCGCCCGCTCGACGGTCGCCGACCACGGGCTGCGGCTGCAGGCGATCCTCGATGCCGAGAAGGCCGAGGACGCAGCGATGAGAGCAGAGCCCCCACCACCCGCCGCGGCGGCCGCGTCCGACGGCGCGCCCGGCACCGAGCCCACCGTCGAGCCGCCCGCGGAGCCCGAGGAGGTCGGCGAGCTCCGCGCGAAGCTGAAGGAGCTCGGCATCGACATGGACGCCGAGCTCGCGAAGGAGGCCCCCGGCGCGATCGCCGCGATGACCACGGCGGAGATGCGCGAAGACCTGCGTCGCCGCTTCGTCGCCGCCGAGCTCGAGGTCCCGCCGGAGCTAGACGACCTCCGGGACGACGCGCCCGACTCCGGCGCACCCGCGGACGCCGAGGGCCACGACCTACGGCTCGAGGTGCAAGCCGCGGTGGCACGCGGCGAGAGCCTCGAGGGCCGCGACCTCACGGGCGCCGATCTGCACGCGCTCGATCTCGGCGGCGTCAATCTCGCGCGCGCCATCCTCGTCAACGCCAACCTCCGTGGCGCCACGCTCGACCGCGCCAACCTCGACGGCGCGGTGCTGCACGGAGCCGACCTCAAGCGTGCGAGCCTCAAGGAGGTCTCCGCGAAGAAGGCCGATTTCACCGAGATCGTCGCGGGATCCGTCGAGCTCGACGGCGCGACGCTCGACGACGCCGTGCTCTCGCGCGCGCAGCTCACGCGCGTGAAGATCCGTCGGGCCTCGTGTGTCGGCGCGCTGTTCGACGGCGCGATCATGAACGGCGCCGACCTCGGCGGCACGCGTCTGGATCGGGCCGATCTCAGCCGCGCCGAGCTCGACGACGCCGACCTCGGCCGCGCGAGCCTCGTGGACGCGACGCTCCACGGCGCCCACGCCGAGCGCGTCAAGATGGACCACGCGGACCTGCGGAAGCTGCGCGCCTCCGAGAAGACGTATCTGCGCGAAGGCTCGTTCCTGCACTGCAAGGCGGCGGGCTCCCACTGGGCGGAGGCCGATCTCGGGCGCGCCGACTTGTCCTTCTCGGACCTCGAGCGCGCGGACTTCACCGGCGCGCAGCTCGCGGGCGCGAAGCTCAACGGCTGCAACCTCTCGCAGGCGTCTTTCCAGGCCGCGACGCTGGTGGGCGCCGCCATCGTGAAGTCCAACGCGTTCGAGGCGAGCTTCCAGGGCGCCGACCTCACGGGCGCCGACCTGCGCGGCTCGAGCTTGTTCGGTGCGCAGCTCTGGCGTGCGCGGACCGATCGCGTGCAGCTCGAGCTGACCGACGTGGGCCGCACGCACCTGGAGCGATCGTGACGAGCGACGCCGAGACCGCTGCGCGAACGGAGCTCACGACGCTCGACGAGGTCTTGGCCTGGTTCGAGAAGCATCTCGGCTTTCGCGACGTGGTCGTGCGTGGCGTCGATCTGTCGGGCCAGGACTTCTCGGCAGGCGTCATCGCCCACACGGAGCTGCGCGACGTGGAGCTGCGCGGCACGCGCTTCGTGGGCTCGCGATTCGAGAACGTGTCGTTGCGCGACGTCGTGCTGCGCGAGACCGACTTCTCGGAGTGCCTGCTGCAGGGCGCGCTGGAGATCGTCGGCGAGAGCGCCCTGGTGGACGCCACGTCGGCTCGATTCGTCGGCGCATACGCCGCGGAGGTCGCGTTCGTGCGCCTGCGGCTCGCGCGCGCGTGCTTCGACGGCGCGATGCTCGAAGGGGCGTCGTTCGACGGCTGCCAGATCCGCCAGGCGTCGTTCGTGGGTGCACGCCTGACGCGCGCGCGCCTGGCAGGGGTGAACCTGACGTCGTCCGACCTGTCCGGCGCGACGCTCGAGGGCGCCGACCTGTCCGGCGCGTTTCTCGACAGCGTCAATCTCACCGGCGCCAAGCTCTCGGGAGCCAACGTCGAGGGCGCGGAGCTCGCCGACGCCACGTTCGACGGCGCCGACCTCACCCACGTCGATCTGTCCAAGGCCAGCTCGCTGCCCGTCGCGTGGAACGGTGTGGTGTTCGGCGCGGCGAAGCTCACGGAGATGGACTTCACGGACGCCGCGCTCGCCGGCTGCGATCTCGAAGGCGCCCTCTGTGCGGGCACGCGATTCGTGCGCGCCGACCTCACCGGAGCGCAGCTCGATCACGCGGTGCTGGCCGAGGCGGTGCTGGAGAAAGCGAAGCTCGACGGAGCGAGGCTCGAGGGCGCGACGTTGCGCGGGGCCGACCTGCGCGGCGCGTCGCTCGTACGCGCGCGGCTCGAAGGCGCGAATCTCCGCGGCGCCGACCTGCGCGGCGCGACGCTCGAAGGCGCGAACCTCTCGAAGGCGGATCTGCGGGGCGCGAAGCTCGACGGCGACGCGCTCGTGGGCGTCGTGCTCACCGAGTCGAACCTCGAGGGTGCCGATCTGCGAGGCTGCAATCTGAGACGGTGCGATCTGCGAGGCGCGAACCTCGCCGGGGTCGTGCTCGCGCGTGCCGACCTCGAGGACGCCGATCTCTGCGGCGCGCGATGCACACGTGCCGACCTCACCGGCGCGAAGCTGCGCGACGCGCTGCTCCTGCGGGCCGATCTCACGGACGCCAGCCTCGAGGAGGCCGATCTGACGGGCGCAGAGCTCGGCGGCGCGACGATGACGCGCACGAAGCTCCGTTCCGCCGTCTTCCGCGGCGCCGATCTCGAAGGCGTCGATCTCACGACGTGCAAGCTCGCGAAGGTGTCGTTCGAGCGGTGCAACCTGACGGCGGCCGTGGCCTCGAAGCTGGACTTCGCGACGTGTGTCCTGCGCGACGCGGACCTGACGCGCGCCGACCTGCGCGGCGCACGGTTGACGGGGGTCGATGCGCTCCGTGGGTGCTTCGCAGGCGCCGATCTCCGCAGCGCCTCGCTCGGCGGTCTCGTCGCCAAGCACGTCGACATGGCCGGCGCCAACCTGGACGATGCCGACGTGCGCGGCTGCGATCTGCGCCAAGCACAGCTCGTCGGAGCCACTGCGCGCAAGGCCCGGTTCGTCGGTTGCCGGCTCGAGCACCTGCTCGCGAAGGGTGCCGACCTGCGCGGCGCCACGATCGAGCGCTGCAAGGCCGCCCACGCCGACTTCTCGTCCGCGCGTCTCGACACGACGTCGTTCGCGGGAACCAGCCTACGCGGCGCGCGCCTGCACCGCGCGACGGTCACCGCCACCGTCTGGGACGGGGCAGACCTGACGAACGCGAGCTGGACCGATCCCGC
>JADZFZ010000358.1 GCA_020854145.1 Deltaproteobacteria bacterium
CGGCGGCCTCTCGGTCCGCGGCTCGCTCTGACTCGGGAGCTCGCGGCCCGTGATCGCGTCAAGCGCGGCTCGGCGGCGGCGGTGGCGGCAGGGACGGGGTCGTGTCGAAGGTCATCGTGAGCGTGTAGGTGCCTTCGTCGAGCTGGCCTTTGACCTTCAGCCCGCTGCGCTGGAACACGGCGATCATGGCGTGATTGTGGGCCAGCACGTCGGCGGTGAAGCCGCGTAGCCCGCGTGCGCGGCCGAGCTCGGAGATGCGTCGCATGAGCACCGTGCCGAGACCGCGGCGCTGGTAGTCGTCGCGCACGACGAAGGCGACGTCGCCGAAGCGCGTCGCGGGATCGAGGTCGTAGCGGACCATGCCGACGATCTCTTCGCGCGCGTCGCCGCCGATGACGGCGACGAGCGCCATCGCGTGCTCGAAGTCGAGATCGCAGAGGCGCTGGATCTCCTCCATCGGGTGCGAGCGCTTGTACGACAGGAATCGGCGGTACGTGCTCTCGTCGGAGAGGCGATAGAAGAGGTCCTGCAACGTCTCGTCGTCGGAGAGGCGGACCGGGCGCACGAGGACGTCGGTGCCGTCTCGGAGCTTCTCGGTGCGCGCCTCGGCCCACGGATAGCTCCCGCGCGGCGCGACTTGGTTGGGGAAGCAATAGCGGCGCGCCTTGGCGGCGGCGAGCAGCTCGACGCGAAAGTCGGGGTGCGCGATCTCGATGAGCGCGAGCGCGCGCTGCCGGACGTTCTTGCCCCAGAGGTCGGCCACGCCGTGCTCGGTGACGACGTAGTGCACGTCGCCGCGGCTCGTGACCACGCCGGCACCGGCTTCGAGGGCAGGCGTGATGCGGCTCAGCGTCCCGTTCTTCGCGGTGGACGGCAGCGCGATGACGGGCTTGCCGCCGCGGCTGCGCTTCGAGCCGCGGATGAAGTCGACCTGCCCGCCGATGCCCGAGAAGAAGCGACCGCCGATCGTGTCGGCCGCGACCTGCCCCGTGAGGTCGACGGCGAGCGCGGAGTTGACCGCCACCATGTTGTCGTTGCGTGCGATGACGAAGGGATCGTTGGTCCACTCGCTCGGTCGCATCTCGATCGCGGGGTTCTCGTGCGCCCAGTCGTAGAGCGCGCGCGTGCCCATGAAGAAGGACGACACGATCTTGCCCGGCAGCAGCGTCTTGCGGCGCCCGTTGACGACGCCGAGCTGCGCGAGCCGCATGACGACGTCGGAGAACATCTCCGTGTGGATGCCGAGGTCGCGCCGGTGATCGAGCGCGGCCAGGACGGCGTCGGGGATCTTGCCGATGCCCATCTGCAGCGTCGCGCCGTCGGGGACGAGGCGCGCGACGTGCTCGCCGATCGCGCGCTCGACGGATCCGATCGGTTCCGCCAGCCGCTCGAAGATGGGTCGGTCGACCGGCACGAGCGCAGCGACGCGATCGACGTGGACGAACGAGTCGCCGTAGGTGCGGGGCATCTGCGGGTTGACCTCCGCGATCACGACGGAAGCCGTGTCCACCGCCGAGCGCACGACGTCGACGGAGACGCCGAGGCTCATGTAGCCGTGGCGATCGGGGGGGCTGACCGCGACGAGCGCCGCGTCCATCGGAACGCGACGCGAACGGATGAGCTCGGGGATCTCCGACAGGAACACCGACATGAAGTCGGCGCGGCCCGACTGCACCGCCTCGCGCACGTTCTCCCCGATGAAGAACGCCGTGTGCCGGAAGCGGTCCTCGAGACCGACGCGCGTGTACGGAGCCTCGCCGAGGGTGAGCAGGTGGTAGACCTCGACGTCGGCCAGGTGCGTGCCGTGCTCGACCATGGCCTCCACGAGGTGCGCGGGCTCGGCGGCGCCCGACCCGAGCAGCACGCGCCACCCGCTGTGCAGCAGCTTCATCGCGCGCTCCACCGGCAAGACCTTGTCGGCCCAGCGCGTCTTCCAGTCGTAGTCGCTCATCGTCGCCTCCCGCGCGGGGCCAGGCTATACGCGGATGGCTCCGATGCGAACCACCGACTCGCTTCCGCCGCTGCGCCGCTCGTGCGTCTTCGTCGTCGCCGCGTGCGTCGCCGGTGCGGTCGCCTGCGGGCCGTCGCGCGATCCCATCGGTCGCGTGCTCTCGCACCCGCGCCCGCGAGCCGGCGAAACGGCGGGCCCGAGCCTTCCGACGAGCCCGCTCGAGCGGCCGCCGGGGGTGCGCCTGCCGCGCGAGGTGGTGCCCCGCGCGTACGCGCTCGAGCTTTCTGTCGACCCGCGCGAAGAGCGGTTCTCGGGACGCGTGCGGATCGAGGTCGAGCTGACGCGCGCCGCGACCGCGATCTTCCTGCACGGAAAAGGGCTTCACGTGACGTCGGCGACCGTGACCCCCGCCGGCGGTCGCGCCGAGCGGGCCGTGTGGCACGAGGTGTCCGCCGACGAAGGGCTCTACGCGCTGCGCACCGCAGCGTCGATCGCCGCAGGGCGCGCGACGCTCGAGCTCGTCTACGACGCGCCGTTCGACCGAGAGCTCGAAGGGCTCTATCGCGTGGACCACGCGGGACGGTCCTACGCCTTCACCCAGATGGAGCCGATCAGCGCACGACGTGCGATGCCGTGCTTCGACGAGCCCGGGTTCAAGACGCCCTTCGAGGTGACGCTCGTGGTGCGCGACGGAGACGTCGCGATCGCCAACACGCGCGAGGTCGCGAACGAGCCGATCGCCGGCGGACGCCGCCGCTTTCGGTTCGCGCGCTCCGAGCCGCTTCCGACGTACCTGCTCGCGCTCGCGGTGGGACCGCTCGACGTACGCGAGGGTCCGACGCTGCGCTCGATCGACGGGCGCGAGCTTCGCTTCCGCGGCTTCGCGGCAGCCGGCCGAGGCGACGAGCTCGCGTTCGCCCTGCGCGAGACGCCGGCCATCTTCGCGTGGCTCGAGCGCTACACGAGCACGCCGTACCCGTACGACAAGCTCGACGTCGTGGCGGTGCCGGACTTCGGAGCCGGCGCGATGGAGAACGCCGGGCTCATCACGTTCCGGGACGGTGTCCTGCTGATCGCGCCGCAGACGTCGAGCGTCGCCGACGAGCGGAGCCTCGCCTACGTGATGGCGCACGAGCTGTCGCACAACTACTTCGGCAACCTCGTCACGATGGCGTGGTGGGACGATCTCTGGCTCAACGAGTCGTTCGCCACGTGGCTCGGCTGGCGCGCCGTCGCCGCCGTGCGACCGAACGATCGTGCGGACGAGTCGCTGCTCTCGGGAGGCCAGCGCGCGATGTCGGCCGACAGCCGGGTCGCAGCCCGACGCATCCGGCAGCCGATCACGTCGCACCACGACATCCACAACGCGTTCGACGGCATCACGTACGGCAAGGGCGCCGCCGTGCTCGCGATGTTCGAGCGTTGGCTCGGCGCCGAGCCCTTCCAGCGCGGGATCCGCCGGTACCTCGAGGCCCACCGTCACGGCAACGCGACGGCGTCCGACTTTCTGGCGGCGATGAACCACGCGACCGGCCGCGACGTGGGCAGCTCGTACTCGACGTTCCTCGAGCAGCCCGGCGTTCCTCTGGTGACCGCGTCGCTCGCGTGCGACGAGGGCGCGCGACCCCACGTGCGGCTGACGCAACGCCGCTACGTGCCGATCGGCTCGAGCCTGTCGCCCGACGCGCGGTGGCGCGTGCCGGTATGCCTTCGCTACGCGGACGGCGCGACCAGCGCACGCGAGCAGTGCATCCTGCTCGCGGACGGCGCCGCCGACGTCGAGCTCGAGACGACGAGCTGTCCGCGGTGGCTCACGCCGAACGCCGGTGCTGCCGGATACTATCGATTCGCGCCCGACGCGACGCTGCTCGCGCGCATCCCGCTCGACGGCTCCGCGCCCTTCGAGACGCGCGAGATGCTCGCCATCGCCGAGAGCCTGCGCGCCGGCGTGTTCGCGGGCGCGATCCCGTTCGAGGATGCGATGCGCGCCCTGCAGCCGCTCGCGCGTCGCTCCGAGCGGAGCCTGGTGACGGCGTCGATGGGGCTCTTCTCGCTGGCGCGCGAACGGCTCGTGTCGCCGGGGCGCGCGAGCCACGTCGAGTCCGCCGCCGCGCGTACCTACGCGCCCGTCCTGCGTCGCCTCGGCTGGCGCGCGCGCCCGCAGGAGGATCCCGACGACACGTTGCTGCGTGGCGACGTCATCTGGTTCCTCGCCGACACGGCGCGCGCGCCCGACGTGCGACGCGAGCTGCGCGGTCGCGGCTTCGCGATGCTCGGGCTCGATGCGAACGGCGTCGCGACCGGCTCGTCCGATCCGTCGTCGCTCCGCCCCGACGCCGTGGAGGTCCCGCTGCAGGGCATCGCCCTCGAGGTCGCGGTGCAGGATCACGGGGTCACCGCGCACACCGCGGCGCTCGCCGGCCTGCGCTCGACCGAGGACGCCAACCTGCGTGCGCGCCTCATCCACGCGCTCACCTCCGGCACCACACCCGAGCTCGTCGAGCGCGGCCGCGCGCTCGTGCTCGATCCGGTGCTCCGCGTGTCGGAGGTGCCCGACGCGCTGTTCGGGCTCTTCGCGCAGTGGGAGGTGCGGGCGTCGCACTGGGCCTGGCTCCAGGGCGCGTGGGACGCGGTCATCGCGCGCGTCGCCCGCGGCGACTCCGGCGGGCTGCCGTGGGTGGCGGCGTCGTTCTGCGAGCCCGCGCGTCGCGACGAGGTGGAGGCCTTCTTCTCGCCGCGCATCCAGGCGATGCCCGGCGGCCCACGCTCCCTGCGCGCTGCGGTCGAGTCGATCCGGCTCTGCGAGGCCAACGTCCGGGCCAACCGCACGAGCGCCGACGCCTACTTCGCACCCGCGAGCCGCGCGCAGCGCCGACCGTGATCGAGCGAGGAGCTGCCGGTCAGCCGCCTTCGATGGCGGCGCGCAGGATCCCCTCGAGGTCGGCCTGCGTCGGTGTGATCGGGTTGTTGGCGAAGGACGGATCCTCGGGCGCGCGGCGAGCGACCTCGGGGATCACGTCGGGGCTCACGCCGAGGTCGGCCAGACGTGCGGGGATGGCGAGGCGGCTGCGCAGATCGTCGACCCACGCGAGCAGGGCATCGACGCCCCATCCGACGGGCGACGTCCCGGAGCGCTCGGCGTCGTGTCGCGGCGCGTCGAGGTCGAGCCAGCGTGCGAGGCGATCGGCGCGCTCGACGAGGGCTTGCCGGTTGTAGCGAATGACGTGGGGCAGCAGGATGGCGTTGAGCGTGCCGTGGTGCAGGTCGGTCAGGCCCCCGAGCGGGTGCGCGATCGCGTGCAGCACGCCGAGGCCCTTCTGGAACGCGACCGCACCCATCGAGGCGGCGACGAGCATGTCGGAGCGCGCCTCGAGGTCGGTCGGCTCCTCGCACGCGCGCACCAGGGATTTCCGCACGAGACGCATGGCCTCGATCGCGATGCCGTCACACATCGGGTGGAAGCCCTTGGCGGAGTAGGCCTCGATCGCGTGGCTGAGCGCGTCCATGCCGGTGGCGGCCGTCAGCCCACGGGGCAGCCCGACGGTCGTCTCGGGGTCCGCGATCACGAGCACGGGCGCGAGCGACGGATGCCACA
>JADZFZ010000359.1 GCA_020854145.1 Deltaproteobacteria bacterium
ACCCAGGGGTCCCGCTCGTACGCGGGCGCCGCGATCTCGGGGGGCAGGTCCGCGGGCACGAGCACCGGGCCTTCGCCGACGACGTAGGCGTACTCGAGCGCGCTCCGAAGCTCGCGCACGTTGCCCGGCCACGCGTAGCGGACCATCGCGCTCGTCGCGGCACGGGCGATCCGCGTCACGACGCGCACGTCGCCGGTCGCCTGGCGGTTGAGCTCCGCCACGAACCGCTCGACCAGGATCGGGACGTCGCGTGGGCGTTGCCGGAGCGGCGGCAGGAAGATCGGGACGACACGGAGGCGATACATCAGGTCCGGGCGAAACCGGCCGGCCTCCACCGCGCGCCGGAGCGACGTGTGGGTCGCCGCGACGATGCGCACGTCGACCTCCACGGGGTCGCGCGCGCCGACGGGCAGCACGGACCCCGTCTCCAGCACACGAAGGAGCTTCGACTGCAGCTCCACGGGCATCTCGGCGATCTCGTCGAGAAACAACGTTCCACCGTGCGCCGCACGGAAGAGCCCGTCGTGGTCGCGCACAGCGCCCGTGAACGCCCCGCGCACGTGACCGAAGAGCTCGCTCTCGAGGAGCGTCGCCGGCAACGCCGCACAGTTCACCGCCTTGAAAGGCCCGTCGCTCCGGGGCGAGCACTCGTGGAGGGCTCGCGCGACGAGCTCCTTGCCCGTGCCCGTCTCGCCGCGGACGAGCACGCGCGCCTCCCGGCGACCCGCCTTCTCGACGATGTGAAACACACGTTTCATCGCCGCGTCTCGCGTCAGCATGCCGTGGAACTCCACCGCGTCGGGGGATCGGGGGCCGCGCCCCGCCGTTCGCTCCCCGCCGTCGCGCCAACCGCCGTGGGCCGGGTCCTTCTTCCCTCGGGGTTTGCCGCGCTGCACGTGGGTCGGCTCGGGCTTCCGACGCTTCGTCGAGGGCGCCTTGCGCATGCCCGACTCTACGGCCGGGGACGTTTCGCAGCCAGGTTCGTTTCATGATGTTTCACCTCGTGCGAGGCGGCGCTGGCTGCGCGCGTTCGTGCACGTTTCGTGGGGCGCCCGCGAGTGGCACGCGGATTGATCGGTTGGGTTCTCGAAAAGGAGAAACCCATGATCTTCCGCCAGCTCTTCGATCTCGAGTCCTCGACGTACACGTATCTCCTCGCCGACGAGCGCACGCGGCGCGCCGTCATCATCGACCCCGTCGTCGAGCAGGTCGACCGCGACGCGCAGCTCCTCGAGGAGCTCGACCTCGAGCTCGTCTACGCGCTCGACACGCACGTGCACGCCGACCACGTCACCGGCGTGGGCAGGCTCCGCGAGCGCACCGGCTGCAAGAGCGTGCTCTCGGAGCGCGCGGGAACCGGCTGGGCCGACGTCCTCGTCAAGGAAGGCGATGTCATCCGCTTCGGCGAGCTCGGCCTCGAGGTCCGCGAGACGCCGGGCCACACCGACGGTTGCCTCACGTACGTGACGCTCGACCACAGGATGGCCTTCACGGGCGACGCGCTCCTCATCCGAGGCTCCGGTCGGACCGACTTCCAGCAGGGCGACTCGAAGACGCTCTACGCGAGCGTCCACGAGAAGATCTTCACGCTTCCGGACGAGACGCTGCTCTACCCGGGTCACGACTATCGCGGGCGCACCGTCACGACGGTCGGCGAAGAGAAGCGCAACAACCCGAGGCTCGGCGCCGGCAAGACGCGCGAGGACTTCGTCGCGATCATGGCGGGGCTGCACCTCGCCTATCCCAAGAAGATCGACGTCGCGGTGCCGGCCAACCTCTTCGGAGGCGTCCCCCGCGGCATCGACGTGACGGCCGAGCCGCACCTCGGTCGGTCGTGGGCCCCGGTCGAGCGCTCGGCTTCCGGGATCCCGGAGCTGCCGCCCGAGTGGGTGGCGGCGCACTCGGGCGAGACGCCCATCGTGGACGTCCGGGAGCTCGCCGAGCTCGACGGCGATCTCGGCCACATCCAGGGCGTCCGACACGTGCCGCTCGGCGCGCTCGAAGCCGCCGCGGCGACGTGGGGTCGCGACACGCCGCTCGTGATCGTCTGCCGGTCCGGAGGCCGCTCGGGCAAGGGTGCGCTCACGCTCGCCGCGATGGGGTTCCACAAGGTGGCGTCGATGCGCGGCGGCATGACGGCCTGGAACGCGAGACGGCTCCCGGTCGTGCGCGGCGCGGCAACCGGCCCGATCGAGGCACGGGCCTGAAACGTTCGTTTCACATCGTTGCAGGCCGAGAGAGGTCCGCTCCAGCAGGGGCGGGGATGAGGTTTCACCATGGGCGATCCGTTGCATCTCGCAGGCATGCTCGCGTTCGGCTTGGTGGGGCTGACGATGGGCATGCTCGGAGGAGGCGGCTCGGTGCTCGCGGTGCCGATCCTCGTGTTCCTGCTCGGGCTCGACCCGCACCAGGCCGTCTCGACGTCGCTGGTGATCGTCGCGCTGACGAGCGCCATCGCGGTCGTTCCCCACGCGCGCGCAGGGCGCGTGCAGTGGCGGACCGGTCTGGTGTTCGGCGCGGCGGGCATGGTCGGCAGCTTCGGCGCGGGCCTCGTGTCCCGATGGATCCCGGGCGAGGTGCTGCTCGTCGGCCTCGCGCTCATGATGGGCGTCATCGCGATCGCCATGCTGCGCGGCAAGGCCCAGACGGCCGATTGTCCCGAGCCTGCGCCCTCGCCGAAGGTCACGAGCCTGCTGATGCGGGGCCTGGTGGTCGGCGCGGCGACGGGTCTCGTCGGTGCGGGCGGCGGCTTCGTGGTGGTGCCGGCGTTCGTGCTGATGTGCGGGATGCCGATGGCGGAGGCCGTCGGAACGTCGCTGTTCGTCATCGCGATGCAGTCGACCGCGGGCTTCGTGGGTCACGCATCGCACGTCGAGATCCCGTGGGGGCTCGTCGCGCAGGTGGCCGGTCTCGCGGTGGGCGGCAGCTTCGTGGGCGCGCTGTTCGCCAGCCGCGTGCCCCAGAGTGCCCTGCGCAAGGCCTTCGGCGTGCTGGTGCTGGGGATGGCGGCGGCCCTGATCGTTCAACGGATCGCGTCGATGCGCGGTCCGAGCCATGATGCGAACGCGCCCGGCAGCCATGCGGCCCGGGCGCACGAAGGAGCATGAAGATGGTCGAGACGTTCTCTCCGTGGACCGCGCTCGCGGGCGGAGCGCTGCTGGGGCTGGCAGCGACGTTGCTGCTCGCGTTGCTGGGCCGCATCGCCGGCATCAGCGGGATCGTCGGTGGTCTCGTGGTGCCGCCCTCGGCGCGTGCCGAGGTCGTGTGGCGCGCGTTGTTCGTCGCGGGGCTGCTCGTCGGCGGGCTTGTCGCGCTCTTCGCGATGCCGAGCACCATGACGCTCGACGGCGGGCCGGGCATCACCGTGGCGGTGATCGCCGGGCTCCTCGTGGGTGTGGGCACGCGTCTCGGAAGCGGCTGCACGAGCGGGCACGGCGTCTGTGGCATCTCGCGGCTGTCGCCGCGGTCGATCGTGGCGACCATGACGTTCATGGGCGCGGGTGCCGCCATGGCGTTCGCGGTGCGGGCGCTCGGAGTGGTCCGATGAGCGAGAAGAACCCGTGGCTGCTGGCAGCCGTGTCGTTCGGATCGGGGCTGTTGTTCGCGCTCGGGCTCGCGCTCTCGGGGATGACGCAGCCCGCGAAGGTCATCGGCTTCCTCGACGTCGCCGGAGGACGATGGGATCCGAGCCTCGCGTTCGTCATGATGGCCGCGCTCGCGGTCACCGGCGGCGCCTGGCTGCTGTTCCTGAAGAAGCGCACGGCGCCGATCCTGACCGAGACGTTCCATCTTCCGACGCGCAAGGATCTCGACGCACGCCTGCTCGGTGGAGCGGCGATCTTCGGGCTCGGATGGGGGCTCGGCGGCTTCTGCCCGGGGCCGGGGATCGTCTCGCTGGCGACGGGCGCCGCACCCGTCGTGGCCTTCGTGGCGGCCATGCTCGTCGGCATCCGCGTCGTCGCGACGATCGAAGCGCAGCAACAGCGGCTGCGCGAACGCGCGGCCGACGAGGCCCTCGGGGAGGGCTGACCCATCGCGCGCACGTGGCGCCGGAAACCTCCGGCGTCCAAGGTTGTCTTCCAGTAGCCGTGGCGGCGTCGACGAAAGCCTCCGTCCTCGGTCCTTGCGCACGGAGACGTGCGGACGCGATCGGCTGGCTGGGATGGGTCGCTGGGACCGTTGCGCTCCTGGCGTCGAGCGCTTGCTCGTTGGTGGGCGCCACGCCGCCCGACGACGGGGGCCGGCTCGCCCAGCTCGAGAGGCGGTGCCACGCAGGGACGGCGCGGGCGTGCGCCGAGTGGGCCTACGCTTTCGAGCGCGGCGACGGCGTCGAGGAGGATCTCGATCGCGCGCGATCGCTCTACGAGCGGGGCTGCGCCTTGGGCGACGGCGTCGCGTGCACGTCGGTCGGGATGTTGCACGAGCGCGGGCGCGGCGTGCCCACCGACTCGGCCAAAGCGCTGCGCTGGTACCGCAGGGCCTGCACGCTCGAGGACATGGTCGGCTGCAACAACGTCGGTGTCGCCTTCGAGCGCGGCCGTGGCACGGCGCGCGACGATCGACGCGCAGCCGAGAGCTACCAGCACGCCTGCGACGGCAACGGCATGGTGGGATGCGCCAACCTCGGCATGATGTTCGAGCGCGGGCGCGGCGTGACGCGCGACCTGGCCGCGGCGTTCGAGCTCTATGCGACCGCGTGCGCGGGCGGCGAGATGCGCGGCTGCACCAACCTCGCGGTGCTCCACGAGCACGGGAAAGGCACGACCGAGAGCCCGACCGAGGCGGCGGCGCTCTACCGCCGCGCGTGCGACCGCGAGCACTACCTCGCGTGCAACCACCTCGGCTCGCTCCACGAGCGCGGGCGCGGCGTCCCGCTGGACGAGGCGCGCGCGGCGTCGCTGTTCCAGCGCGCCTGCGACGGCGGCGAGATGGTCGGCTGTGCGAACCTGGGCGCGCTCGTGGCGACCGGCCGCGGCATCGAGGCCGACGTGCCCCGCGCGATCGAGCTGTACCGGCGCGCGTGCGAGGGCGGCTCGATGCTCGGCTGCACGAACCTCGGCACCGCGTACGCGCGCGGTCGCGGCGTGGAGCCCGACATCGACCGAGCGGTCGAGCTGTACGGGCGTGCGTGCGATCGCGGCCACGCCCTGGGCTGCCACAACCTCGGCATCATGCTCGCGAGCGGCACCGGGGTGACGCGCGATCACGTGCGCGCCGGGAGCCTGTTCGCGCGCGCGTGCGACGGCGGGATCGAAGAGGCCTGCTCGGGCCCGTGACGCTCTCTGCTCCGCTCTGCGCGTGGTCGCCGCGCGTGGTCGCCCCGGGCTCTGCCGGCTCGACCCGTCACGACTTCAGATCGGGTCGTGCACGCGCATCCCCGGCGGCGCCACGAAGCCCCGGTCGTGCGACCAGACCTCGGTCGCGCCCGCCTCTGCCGCGACGAGGGCGATCTGCAGGTCGAACACGCGCGGACCCGACACGCCCATCCGCTCCGCAAGGGTGAGCAGACGCGAACCGAACCCTGGCGCCGGCGCGCTCAACGTCACGCCGGCCGCGACGAGAGCCTGCACGAAACTGCTCGCCTCCTTCGGCGTCGAGGGACGCGGCGGCGCCGCCGGGTGGGTGACGACCGCCCAGAGCTCCGCGATGCAGGGCACCGCGATCGTCACACCCCGTGGGTCGGCGACTGCCCGCGCGATGGCGCGCTTCGCAGCCGCGTGCTCGGGTGTCGCCGAGCGATGCGCGTACACGAGGAGGTTCGTGTCCAGCGCGATCAACGCCTCGCTCCCGCGAGCCAGTCGTGCATCAGGGCGCGGTCGGACACGTCGAGCCCGCGCGGCAGACCGCCTGCCACGGTCACCCACCGGATCGCCGCGTGACGCGACGGTTTCGTATCGCGAGCCAGCCGGGCGCGCAGACCTTCGACGACGAGCTGTCGGAGAGGGACGCGGAGCTCGGCAGCCCGCTTCTTGGCCCGCACCAGCAGCTCTTCCGGAAGGTCGATCGTGGTCTTCATGCCGTACAACCGTACTTACGGCTTTACAGCCGGCAACTCCCCTGCGCCGCACGCGAGCGCGCCGGCGCCTGCGCCGTCGTAGGCGTGAGCCGCGCCGACGGATGCGATCGCGCTCAGAGGGGCCGGTAGAGCGATGACCGTGCGCCGTAGTCGCGTCGCCACGTGTCCACGAGCGTCGTGAAGTCGGTGACCACGACGGCGCCCTCGTCGCGGAGCGCAGCGAGCGGGAGCAGCACCTGGGCCTCGACGTCCGCGAGGCCGGTCGGCGAGGTGAGCGTCGAGGGCCCGATGTTCCACGACGCCGTCAGCAGCTGCTCGGGCGCGACGGTGCCGTCCTCGTGGAGCGCGACGAGCTCGCGGACGCCCTCGAGGTTGCGCGTCCACGCGCCCACCGCCACGACGTTGCCCGCCGGGTCGTCGTCGAAGAAGCGGTCGCGATCCCGCGGCCGCCATACGCCGCTCGCGAGCGGGTCGTTGACGTGCATCGGCGTGCCCGCACCGATGAGGATGTCGCCTCGCCACGAGGCCTCCGGGTAGCGTTCGCCGGCGACGGGCGCGCGGAACCGATCCCACTGCTGGAACTGCGGGAGCGCGGGATCCCAGATGTGGCCGCCGATGACGGTGCTGCCGCCCACTCCGAGCCGCTCGAGCAAGTAGGCGACGTCGGTGTAGTTGTAGCCGCCGTTCTCGTGCGAGTGCGGATCGATGGCGACGCCGAGCTCGTCGCGCAGGTGGACGAAGAGGTTCCGTCCTCCCGTGTCCGCGGTGGTCGCGGCGTCCTCGTAGAGGAGCGCCGCCTCGAGGAAGCGCCAGTCGGGCTGCAGCACCCAAGGGAGACCGTAGCGGGCAGCGAGCTCTGCCATCTCGACGAGCCGTGCGCGCAGGCGCGTGTACGCCGTGCGGCTCATCGCCGAGCCGAGCATGCCGGCGGGGGTGTTGTCCTCGATGTGCGTGAAGAGCACGACGTGCACGACGCCGCGCGCCGGCGGGTCGGTGCCGGCGTCCGGAGGCGGCACGCCGCCATCGTCGCTCGCGGTGTTCGAGTCGCCCGACGCTCCCGCGTCGTCGTCCGCCGCGTCGTCGGGGCCCGGTCCGTCGAGCTGCGCGGCGGCGTCGAAGGGCATGGCCGCGTCGCCGGAGGCGTCTCCGTCCGCGCCGCACGCGCCGGCCGCGCCCAGCACGAGCACCGACGCGAGCACCGGTCCGAACGCAGACATCCCGCGGATCATCCGGACGTTCACAGTGCACCTCCGCCCCGATGTCCAGCAAGCAGGGTGCCCGCGTTTGGCTCGGCGCTTCTACTCGGGACCAGCCCCCTTTCCTCCCGATTGGGACGAGGGGCGAGTGGTCGATCGTCGCCATGGACCTCGTGTCCCGTAGGCAGCCGCCTACAGGCAATCGGCTGCAACGGGCACGTTTCCTGGTGCCCGGACCGCTCCGTGGGTCGGGTGTCGCGCGCGCGAGTGCGCGGCGGCTATTGAGCGCCGAGCCGCCGTCCATCACGCTGCGCTGGCCATGTCGTCGTTGCTCGATCTCTCGGTCACCGCGCTCGCCAGGCAGATCCGTGCGCGTCACGTCAGCCCGACGGAGATCGTCGATGCGCACATCGCGCGCATCGAGCAGGTCAACCCGTCCATCAACGCGGTCGTCGAAGACCGTTTCGAGCGCGCGCGCGAAGAGGCGCGTGCGGCGACCGAACACCTGACGAGGACGGATCCCGCGGACCTGCCGCCGCTCTTCGGGGTGCCTTGCACGGTCAAGGAGTTCATCGCCGTCGAGGGCATGCCGCACACCGGAGGGCTCCTGGCGCGACGAGGGATTCGCGCGACCGAAGACGCGACCACGGTCGCTCGCCTGCGCGCCGCCGGCGCCATCGTGCTCGGGGTGACGAACGCACCCGAGGGTGGCCTCTGGATGGAGACGCACAACGCGATCTACGGGCGCACGAGCAACCCGTGGGATCTGTCGCGAACCTCGGGAGGATCGAGCGGCGGCGAGGGCGCGATCGTCGCGGCGGGCGGCGCGCCGTTCGGTCTCGGCTCCGACATCGGCGGCTCCATCCGTCTGCCGGCCGCGTTCTGCGGGACCGTCGGTCACAAGGCCACGGGGCGTCTCGTGCCCAACACGGGACAGTGCTCGCCGCTGCGTGGCGAGCTGTCCGCCTACAACACCTGCGGCCCGCTCTGCCGGAGCGCCGAGGATCTGATGCCGTTGCTCCGCATCCTCGCGGGTCCCGACGGCAAGGACCACGTCACCCGTCCGATGACGCTCGGAGATCCCGCCGAGCTCGACGTGAAGGACCTGGTGGTCTACCCGGTCGAGACGACGGGACGATTCGCCGTGGCCGAGCCGCTCCGCCGTGCCGTGCGCTCGGCCGCGCGTGCGCTCGAAGCACGGGGAGCCCGTGTCGCCGAGCTACCCGCGGACATGCTGCGACGCGGCTTCGAGATCTGGTCCGCGATGATGGACGCATCCGGCGTCTCGTACGCGGAGACGCTCGGCGATCACGCCGAGGGAGTGGCGCTGCTCAAGGAGGTCGTGCGCTTCCCGATGGGTCGCTCGCGGCACACGGGCCCGGCGCTGCTCGTGGCGACCGCGCACCACGTGGCGCGCGTCCTTCGCGTGCCCACCGAAGGCCTCATCCGCGCAGGCCGGAAGCTGCGCACGGAGCTCGAAGCGTTGCTCGGCGAGCGCGGCGTGCTGCTGCACCCGCCGTACACGCGCACCGCCCCCCCGCACCACGCGCCGCTCTTGCGCCCGTTCGACATGACGCACACGGCCCTCTTCAACGTGCTCGAGCTGCCGGTCACGTTGCTCCCGATGGGCTTCGACGGCGACGGCCTGCCGGTGGGTCTCCAGATCGTCGCGCGCGGAGGCAACGATCACGTGACCATCGCCACCGCTTGCGCGCTCGAGGAAGACTTCGGCGGCTGGATCCGCGCCGAGCCGCAGCGCCTCAAGCCCTCGCGCTCGCTCGTCGCGAGGGTCACGCGCCGCCTCGATCGACGGTGAGTCACTGGCGGGGGCGGCGGGCTCGTACGACCACCCAGAAAGAACGAGTCCCGATTGGAGACCCGCACTCTGATCGACCCCGTGCGTGGCTGGAGGAGGGCGGGAATCGAACGCGGGATCAGGGCTCTTCTTCGCGCGGGGGCTCGAGCTCGGCGCGGGTCGGACGCGGGTTGGTGGTGGGCACGTTGCGGACGGTGCCGTCGGCGGCCACCTCGAAGCGAAGCGCACGCGTCTGCCGCGACAACGTCACGGGCAGTCGCTGGATCCGCTCTTGGGGCGTGGCTGGCGACTGCACGACGACCAGCTCCGCGGTGATGTCGCGCAGCTCGTCACGCTCGCGACGTTGCACCTCGAGCAGATAGGCGCCCGTCTCGCGCTCGCGCACGGCGATGGCCTCGATGCCCCACGGTGCGCCGCGGAGCGGGACGCGTTCGAAGCCCACGTCGGCGGGCGTGCCCGGGTACTTCACGAGCAGCTGCGGCGCGTCGTCGGGGTGCGGCCACGTGAGCGCGGCCCACAACGCCGGCGGATCGCGCAGCGCACCCGTATCGCGCTCGCGGCGCGCGACGGCCGCGCGCGTCGCCGCATCGCGCGCGTCGAGCTTCAGTCGTGCGAGCCGGACGCTCGTCCAGAGACGCGCGAACGCCGCCGCGCCCTCGAACGAGCCGGACTCGACGCTCTCCGAGAGGCGCTGCTCGAGCCGGAGCGCTTCGTCGATGCGGCCCGCATCGGCCGCCGCACGCGACAAAAGGAGCAAGACGCCGGGATCGTCCGGGCGCAGGCGAGCGAGCGTCGTGTACTCGCCGTACGCGTCCTGGCTCCATCCGTGCGCGCGATAGAGGTCGCCGAGCCTGCGTCGGGCCCACGGATCGAGCGGAGCCGTCTCGACGATCTCGCTGAAGACCCGGCGGGCTTCGTCCTCGTTCTCCTGACGGAGCCAGAACTCGCCTACTTTCGTGCGGACTCGCGCGTCGGCCAAGGAGTCGCCGCGCAGCTCGTGAGCCAGCCGTCGCGCCTCCGGGAAGGCCCGCGTCTCCTCGAGCAACGCGAGCAGCCGAAGCCGCAGGTCCATGTCCTTCGGGATGACCGAGAGCCACCGACGCACGAGCGCGAGACGCGCGGTCGGAGCAGGCTGCGCGTTCCACGCACGCGCAAAGACCCGCCAGTTGACCTGGGGCTCCAGATCGAGCGCGTTCCGGACCAGCGCGGCGTCCGACGGCGAGCGCACCGTCCGGAGCAACGCACGCACGAGGTAGCTCGCGAGACCCTCGTCCGCCGAAAGCGCACGGAAGACCGCGATCCGCTCGCCGAGCGAGCCGAGGCTCTTCATGATCTGGTCGGCCAGCGTCCTGCGCGCACGCCAGCTGCCGAGCTCGCACTGTCCCAGCGCTTCGCGCCAGACCGCGAGCGCGCCCACGACCCCCGGATTGGCCGAGAGCCGCTCGCGCCAGAGCGAGCGACGCACGTCGAGCGAGAAGCGGCTCGCCTCGCTGCACGTCTGCCGCACTCCGATGGCGCGCGTCGGCATCTCGAACGTGTAGGTGTGCGAGACGGTCACGAGCGGCCCTCCCGTGGCCGGGAAACGCAGCCCGCGAACCTCGTTGAGCACGCACTGGTCGACGTCGGGGTCGTAGAGCGTCGAGCTCGCGATGGTCGCGGTTCGCACGGCGCCGTTGCCTTCGACCGCGACCGCGATGGACACGGCGCCGCTGAGGTCCGGCCTCACCACGAGACGTCGCTCGTAGCACCCGCGCGGCCCGCGCGAGCCGCTCGCGAGCGCACGTTGCACGGCGACCTGAGAGAGGCCGCCGTCGCCGGCCAGCGCTGCGTCCTCGGCCATCGGGTCGGTGGCGTGCGCGAGCCAGGCGGACTCGGGCGTCATGTCGGGCTCCGGCGCGAGGCTCCGGGCGCGCCGTCGCCACCCGTCGGTCTCGCCGCCCAGCGTCGAGGCAGGCAAACCGCTCGATCCGCCGCCGAGGCCCCATGCCACCTCGAGCGGGTCGCGATCGAAGCCGCGCACGCAGCCGATCGTCTGGCCCATCGAGCCGCCGACGACGAAGGGCGTCCACGGCGTCAGCACCTCGAAGCGGACACCGAGCTCGACGAGCGCTTCGCGTCCGGCGTCCTCGTCGAGCAGCTCGGCCAAGCGCGCGGTCGCCCATCGGCGTCGGATGTCGCCACCGTCGGCCAACTGACCTGGCTGCACCTTGATGCGCGTCGTGAACGGGCGACCATCGCGGAAGCCGCGCACGACGGCGGTCTGCGGGAGCCGGCCGCGCAGGCGACCGACGACGCGGATGGATCGCCCGTCGGGCAACACGAGGGGGCCACGGGGATACACACGCTCGACGGTCGGACCGAGGTCGACCGTCACGCCGCGCAACGTGGGGCGCGCGGCCTCGGCGAGAAGCTGCATCACCGCACGCGACGCCTCGGTCCGTTCGCGGACCGCCATCGCGCCCGCGCCGAACAGCGCCGTCAGCAGGTCGGCGTTGGCGCCGTCTCCCACGGCCAACGCGAAGTAGCGTGGCGGCGAGTCGACGGTCGCGAGCGCCGCGCGGATCGCGGTCGCGTCGAGCGCGCCGGCGGTCGGGATGCCATCACCGACGTAGAGCACCGCGCCCCGCGGCTTGCCACGCACGAGCGCCGCCGCGTCGCGGAGGCTGCGGCCGAGATCGGTCGCGCCGCCGAGCCCGACGCGTGTGATGGACTCGAGGATGGCCTCTCGGGTCTGATCGGTCGCGGGCTGCAGGGCCGCGAGCCCGGACGCGGGCGGCCGCGCGCGCATGTCGGCCAAGCGGATCGCGATACGGTCCGTCGGCGCGAGCTGCCGCAGCACCGACTCGACGACGGCGCGCGACAGCTCGAGGTCTTCGGGATCCGTCCCGCCCGAGACGTCGAGCAGCACGACGAGCTCGAGCGGAGGTCCGGCCTGCTCGTCGTCGTCGTCGTCCGTCGCGGCCGTCGGCAGGTCGAAGAGCGCGAACTGCTCGCGTCCTTCGGCGGGCGCGCCCGCGGCGGTGGCCGCTTGCGCCTGCACGACGTAGGCGCTCGCACGGTCGCCGCCCTCGCGTTCGCGCGGATCGATGAGATCGAGATAGAAGTCGGCGCGCGGCTTGAAGTCGCTCCGCCGCAGCACGACGCGGCCACCGGTCGCGAGCTCCGCTCCCATGCCCGCACGAAGGGCGCCGGCGCGCGCGTTGCGCGTGTCGACGTCGAGCACGAACTCGCCCACGAGCGGCGGCTCGGTGCCCGAGCCCATGCGGTACACGTAGGTCCGCATGTCGCCTTCGCGCTCGAGCCACTCGGTGTACGCGATGCGCACCTTCACGGTCGCGCCCGCTGCGACGGGATAGAGCCGCGCTCGAAGCCGACCCGGGCCATCGTAGGTGAGGCTGCTCGTCGGGCTCGACGGATCCTGCCAGACGAGCTCGTAACCGCTCGAGGTGCCGAGCGAGCTGACGCGCGCCTCGATGAACCCGTTGCCGATGTCGACGGCGAACGTCCGCACGACCGCCGTCTCCGGCAGCCGCACCACGTACTCGGCCTCGAGCGTGTCGCTGCGCGCGTTGAAGAAGGTCTGTGTGACGTCGGTGGTCGCGAGGTCACCTTGGATGGACGCCCGGACCTCGTGCGCACGAACGGGCAGCGGAGTGCGCGCCACGCCGGTCTCGCCGAGACGCCGGCCCGCGAGCACTCCTACCGCGGTAGGAACGCCGACGGGGCGCGGCGTCGGATCCGCGAGGCCGCCGGTCCAGTCGTCCCACATCGCCTCGGGCTCGGGCTCCGGCGTGCCGCTCGTCGCGAGGCGAACCGACTCCCCCTGCTCGAGCCGTCCGCTGCCGCGCGGCGAGCGGAACGTCACCTCGCCCGAGCCGCAGTACACGTTCGTCGCGTCGCCCGCGATCGCGACCGCGAAGGTCGCTCCGGAAGCCGCCAGCGATCCGCGCGGCGTCTCGATCGTCGTCTCGTCCGCGTTGGACGTGTCGATCCATACGCACCCCTTGCGCAGCGCGATCTTCGTCAGCCCGACGACTGCCTCGGTGCCGCGATCGAAGAGCACCCACGCGCCGCCATCGAGGCGAACGGCGCCGCGACCGTCCGCGGCCGTCGTCACGGTCGCCCCCCGCTCCACGCGGATCGAGCCCCGCACCGTGCGTGGATCGTCGCCACGCGAGACCGTGAAGCCGCCGCGGATCACGTCGGCGGTGCCCACGGTGGGCGCCGGCGGCAGCGATTCGCCCCCACACGCCGCGAGCACGAGCAAGAGGCCGACTGCAATCGAGCTACGCCAAGCTCCCGGTTCCATCATCGACCCCCTGTCGTGGCTGCCGCTGCGTTGCGCGGCGCCTCGGGTTGCGCCTCTCGGAGCTCCGTGCCCTCGAGCGTCCACGCGAACGTCCGCGCGCCCGGTGCGAAGCGGAGCGGCACGACCACGATCCGTTCGTCGTCTCTTCCTTCGTTCCACACCACGACGAGCTCTGCAGTCACCTCGGTGCGCAGATCGCCGCCCCCGCGACGCACCTCGAACCGGAAGCGACCGGTGGTCTCCTCGCGTACGTCGAAGGCTTCGATCCCGTACTCGGGCGCGAGATCCGTCGGGCGCGTGAGGCCGAGCCCGGGGAACGCGCCCCACAGCGCGAGCTGCGCGTCGGGATGCGACCACGTCAACGACACACGGAGCGCACCCGCCTCGCGGAGCACGCCCGATCGGCGCATCCGCGCGAGCAGCGCCCGCGACTGACGGGCGTCGTTCGCGCCCCGCGCCTGCTGACGCAGCTTCGCGAAGCGCACCGACGACCAGAGCATCGCGGTGCGCGCGACGCCCGAGCTCGAGCCCGGCTCGGCGGTCTCCGCGAGCGACTGCTCGAGACGAAGCGCCTCGTCGACCCTGCCCGCGCCCGCTGCCGCCTGCGCGAGCAGGAGCGACACGGACTGATCGCCGGGCTGGATCTCGGCGAGCGT
>JADZFZ010000360.1 GCA_020854145.1 Deltaproteobacteria bacterium
CCGTGCTCGCACTCGAGATCGGGACCGCAGTCCGCGTCGGCGGTGCAGGCGCAGACCGCCGCTTCGCAGGTGCTCGTGCCTGGGCAGTCCGCCGTCACGTCGCACGCGAGCGGCTGTCGCGCGCCCCCGCCGTCGTCCTCGAGCGCACAACCGCCGAGCACCACACCCGCGAGAACCGTCGACATCATCCAGCTGCTGATTCGCATCATGTCTACCTCCGCTTCAGTCGATGCGGAGCATGACGACGAGTTTCACGTCGCGCGGGCAACGCGGTCTAACGGCCGTGTTGGGATTCGCGCGGCGAGCATCCGGGCGCACGACCAGCGCGTCCCGCGATAGGCTCGGCGCATGGCCGCACGCAAGCCGACGAAACCGCGCCAGACCGAGCCCTCGACCCGCCTCCGGGCGCGCTCGACGGGCGCCACGCCGGGCGCGGGCGCGCGCCGTGCCGCGGGAAAGCCCGTGGGTGTGCTCGCGAGCGCGATCGTGCCGATCAAGCGCAGCGCGGCGCGGGAGCTCGAGCGCAAGGCCGACGGGCGGCTCGTGTCACGCTCGATCGCGCTGTTGCTCGCGCACCAGGAACGCGTGGCCGACAGCGAGCGCACGATCGGCGAGCACCTGCTCGAGACGTACTTCGACGGCGACGTGGAGCTCGCGCGGAGCAAGAGCCCGAGCAAGCCGCTGAGCTTCGCGTCGCTCGCGGAGCGCGTGGAGCGCGAGACCCTGTGGGACGAGCACGACCTGCGTCGCTTCGTGATCGTCGCCATCGTGAGCCGCAGCCTCGCGCTCCGCGTTCTGTCGAAGCTGACGCCCGACCAGCTCTATCGGCTCGGCAGCATCGACGCGCTCGTCGAACGACGGAAGCTCGCGGCACGGATCGCGTCCGGCGAGCTGGCGGGGCACGCGGTCCGCGACGCCATCGCGAAGGCCGGCGCGGGCGAGCGCTCGGGTGGACCACGCTCCACGCCGCGGGCGGTGCGCCTTGCGCGCAGCCTCGCGAAGGCGGTCGAGCGCATCGACGACGACGACGCGCTCCTGCCGCGCGCGTTGAGGGCGCTCGACTCGGAGACGCGAACCGAGGTCGCGCGAGCGCTCGACGCGGCCGCGGACAAGCTGCGCGCGCTCGAGCGACGCGTGCGCGAAGGCAGCTGAGAGCACCGCCAACAGTCATCCCGGGGATGACTGTTGCGACGATGCTGCGAGCGCTCCCCGCGCCGCAGGTGATCTCCGTCGCCAGGCTGGCCGAGCACGAACGTGAGTGGGCTCCGTCGTCTCGGTGGTCTCGGGACTAGCCGAGGCGATCCACTCCCTCCCAGCCTTCCGGCGGAGGCGAGGCCTCGAGCTGGCGGCAGCGCTCGAGGAAGATGGCGGGCACGCGGTCGGTCGGCGCGGCGTCGCGGCACCGCGCGAACGCCGCGGACGCGCCGCGGAAGTCACGCGCCTGATAACGCGCCATGGCCTCCTCGAGGGCGGCGCGCGACCGCTCCTTGGCCGCGCGCTCGTCCGGCGCGGCGGCGTCGAGGACCTCGTACAGGGTCTGGGCCCTTCGCGCTCCCTTGACCGCCACGCGGTCGACCGGCCGCAGCGAGAGCACGCGCGGGTCGAGCGCGGCGTGGGTCTGCTCGCCGATGAGCAGTCGGGCGCCGTAGCGCTTGGTGAGGCCCTCGATCCTCGAGGCCACGTTGACCGCGTCGCCGACGACCCCGCACTTGATGCGGTCGCGGCCACCCACGGTGCCGAGCACGACGGGCCCGGTGTTGATGCCGATCCCCATCCGCAGGCTCCGGCCATACCTCGCGTTGAACCGCTCGAGCGCGGCCTGCATGTGGATCCCGGCGCGCACGGCCTGCTCCGGCTCGCCGTCGAAGAGCGCCATGATCTCGTCGCCGTTGAACGAGTCGATGAAGCCGCCGGCGTCCGCGATGCTCGGCTCCATCGCGGCGAAGTAGTCGTTGAGCAGCCGGATGACGGCCGTGGCCTCCATGCTCTCGGCGAGCGCGGTGAAGTCGCGCAGGTCCGAGAAGAAGACCGACATCGTCCGCGAGACCGCGTCGCCGAGCGCGACCTCCGCGATGTCGTGGTGCTCGAGGCTCTCGAGGAACTGGTGCGGGACGAATCGGCTCTGCGCGGTCGTGAGCCGGACCTGGGCGTCGAACAGCTGCGCGTTGTGGATGGAGACGGCGGCCTGCGACATCAGAAGATCGATGAGGCCGCTGCGCGCCTCGGCGAAGACGCCGGCCGCCTGGTCGTGCTCCAGGTAGAGCACCGCGAGCAGCGCGCCTCGGTGTCGCACGGGCAAGCAGAGCACGGAGCGCGCGCCGTGGGTCTTCCCGTAGGCGTCCGCGTCCATCAGGGAGCCGGGCTCGGCGGCATCGTCGATGAGCACGGTCTCGCCCGTACGCAGGACGTAGCGCAGCACCGCGAGGGGATGCTCCGCCGGGTCGAGGTCGTCGATCGGGCGCCGGCTCAGGGAGTGTCGCACCACCGCCTCGTCCCGATGACCGAGCGTGGGCTCGCCGCTCGCAGCTCCTTCGATGGCGACCTCCCAGTGTCCGGCGCGCTCGAGCAGCAAGGTGGCCTTCCTGGCGCCACCGGCCGCGAGAACCGTGCGGAACAGGGTCGTGAGCAGCTTGTCGAGCTCGATCTCCGCGGAGAGGGTCCGCGCCGCGCGCACGACCGCAGCGGCGTCGATGTCGAGCCCCGACGACGAGCCGAACGCGGCCCGCGTGCTCTCGCTGCGCCGTGCAGAGGCGGCGCCGAGCAGCCGCGGGAACTCCTCGCGGAGGCGCTCCACCTTCTGCGTGGCGCCCCAGCGCTGGTAGCAGAAGGTCGCATCCTCCAGGAACGCGCGACCGATGGACGCGTGCACGCCGCCGCGCGCGAGGTGCATCCGCGCCGCGAGCTCGCTGATGAGCGCCTCGTCGTTGACGTACGACGTGCGGCGTGCCGCCTCGATCGCACGCAGGAACAGCTCCTCGGATCGGGCGACGTCGCCACCCACGCGCGCGCGCTCTGCCTGCACGACGAGCAAACGGTGCTGGTGGTTGACCGGTCCGGCCTCGGCCCAGAGCGCGAGCTGCGCGATGCTCTCGTCGAGGCGCGCGAGGAGCGCCGGCCGCTCGTCCTGCGGCGCGACGTCGAACAGCCTCGCCGCGGCGAGCGGCGCGTACGTGTGGAACGTGGCCAGGTGGTAGGTCGAAGCGGCGCCCTGCTGGTACGGCCGCGCTCGCTCTGCGACCTCGTACGCCTCTCGCGCCGACCCGAAGTGGTAACGCGCGACGAGCACGTCGCTCAGCATCACGAACGCGAGGCTCGCGCTGCCGCTCGACACGGCGAACGCGCACGCGGCCTCCTCGTCGAAGCCGGGCCCGTCGAGCCGCGACGGGTCGGGCAGCTGGCCGACGAAGGCGCGGACGAGCTGCACGAGCGGCTGGTGCAGCCGAAGGATCGCGTTCTGCTCGTAGTTGCGCATGCAGCCCGTGAAGGCCTCGGCATCCTCGAGGAGCTTGCCGAGCTCGCGCCCCGCGCTGAACGAGTTGGTGGCCCAGGACTGCGCGCAGATCGCGGCGTACTCGAGGTCGCCCGTCTCGCGGCCCGTCCGGTACGCCTCGCGGAGCGCGTGCAGCCGGCTCGCGAGCGGCTCGACCCACCCGCAGACGTTGTTGTTGATGACGAGCCGGGTGCGCGCTTCGAGCCGGCGGTCCGGCCAGCGATCGATCAGCCGCTCGGCGAGCGTCCCCACCTCGTGCGCCTTCGCCATCATGCCGACGGCGTTGAGCACGATGCCGAGGACGCCGAGCCCGAAGGGCGTCGCGGTCGAGAGCCCTTCGCGCACGGAGATCACGACGAGCTCGCACGCGATGATGGGCAGCAGCGCCGGCGCGCCGAAGTACGCGGGAGAGCACGCACGCACGAGGATGCGCTGCACCGCGGCGATGCGCGGGTCCGTCACGTCGGGGAGCCTCTCGAGCGCGTCGGCGGAGATGCCGGCGAGCACCTCGATCGTGCGCTGCACGGCGGCGCCGATCTCCGCGTCGCCCGGCGCCTCGGGGAGCGGGCTGCCGAGCTGCTCGAGCGCGCGGAGCGCGAGGTGCACGGCGCCCTTCAGATCGGCCTGCGCCATCCGCGCTTCCATCTCGATCTCGAGGGCCTCGATGCGATCGAGCAGGCTCGTCGCGTGGGCCTCGAGCGTGCGGATCCGCGCCTCCAGCAGATCGAAGCGCGCGTTGAGGTAGGCGCTCTCGGCGGCGGCGGCGTGAAGGGCGAGCGCGAGCGCGTAGTGGCGCTCCCACGCGTCGGCCGGCAGCGCGGTGATGCCCGTCTCCAGGTAGTCGAGCGCGGGCCCGAAGGCGGCGGCCCGCATCGCGCGCCTGCCGGCTGCGAGGTTCCGCCGCGCGAGCAGGGCGCGCTCGTCGTCGGTCGTGGCGAGGCTCGCCGCGCGGTTCAAGTGGTTGACGACCTCGAGCAGCCAGGCCCCGTCGTCCTCCTCGGCGTGGCCGCGCGCGATGAGGTGGCCGAGCTGGTGGTGCGCCTCGCGCGCCGCGGGCTCCTCCATCGATCGATAGACCGCCTGGTGGATGCGGTCGTGCACGAAACGGTAGTGGTACGCGTCCTCCGGCACGGCACGGGCGTCGTCCACGTCGTCGAAGATCCAGCTCTGCCCCGAGGGCGCCACGAGCTCCGCCTCGACCGCCGGGGCGAGGTCGCGCTGCAGCTCGGCGGCGGAGCGTCCGACCGACTCGGCCAGCAGCCGCAGGTCGAAGACGTCGCCGATGCACGCGGCCTGCTGCAGCGCGCCGAGCGCCGGGCGCGGAAGCTCGCCGAGCCGTGCGACGAGGAGATCGACGACGTTGTCGGTGTGCGAGAGCGCAGCGACCGCGTCGAGGCTCCACCGCCAACGCCTCGCGGCGGAGTCGTACACGACCACGTTCCGGTCCCCGAGCGTCTCGAGGAACCTCCGCAAGAAGAACGGGTTGCCGGCGGTCTTGGCCGTGCACGCCGCCGCGAGCTCGTCGACGTCCGGCCCCGTCTGCCCCAGCGTGTCGCGGACGAGGGCTCGGACGTGCGCCTCCGCGAGCGGAACGAGCTCGATGGAGATCGGCGTGACGCCGGCGCGTCGGACGTCGGCGAGCGTGATCGCCAGGGGATGCGCGGGATCGATCTCCGCGTCGCGGTAGGCGCCGACGACGAGGAGATGGCGACCGTCGGTGTTGGTGACGATCCGCTCGAGCAGGCGCAGCGACGGCACGTCCGCCCACTGCAGATCGTCGAGGAACAGCACGACCGGGTGCTCCTCCGTGGCGATCGCCTGGACGAGCTGGCGGACGACCAGGTGGATCCGGTTCTCGGCCTCGGCGGCGGCGAGGCTCTGCACGGGCTCCTGCGGACCGAGCAGCAGCTCGAGCTCCGGCAGCATCTCGACGAGCACCGCCCCGCTGCGCCCGACCGCCTCGCCGAGCGCGCGGCGCCACTCGGCGACGACGGAGTCGGGCTGCGTGAGCACGCGGCGCACGAGCTGACCGAACGCCTGACCGAGCGGCGCGTAAGGAACCCCCAGACGGAACTGATCGAACTTGCCCTCGAGCAGGTCTCCGCGTCGCTCCGCGATGGCCGCCTGGACCTCGTGCACGAGCGACGTCTTGCCGATCCCAGGGGCACCCGAGACGAGCACGAGCTCGCGGCCGCCCGACGACGCGCGCCGGAAGGCGTCGAGCAGGGCGCTCGTCGCCTCCGCGCGGCCGTACAGCTTTCGCGGCGGATCGAGCGCCTCGGTCCGATCGCTCGCGCCGAGGTCGAAGACGGCGACGCGACCTTCCGTACGGAGCTCGTGCGCGCACCTCTCGAGATCGGCCAGCAGCCCGGCCGCCGTCCGGTAGCGACGTTCCGGAGCCTTCTCCAGCAGGCGCGCGACGATGGCCGACAGGCCCGGCGGAACGTGGTCGTCGAGCTCGTGCAGCGGTTGCGGCGAGCGCGCGAGGTGCGCGTGGACGAGGTCGAGCGGGTCGTCGCTCTCGAAGGGCGGGCGTCCGGCGAAGAGCTCGAACAGCGTGACGCCCAGCGAGTAGAGGTCGCTTCTCCGATCGATGCCGGAGCTCATGCGACCGGTCTGCTCCGGAGCGACGTATCGAAGGGTGCCTTCGAGCAGCGTCGCGCGCTCACCGGACGGCGCCTCGCGCTTGAGGTCCGTGGCGAGGTCGAAGTCGACGATCTCCAGCGTCGCGGTGCTCCGGTTCCAGACCAGGTTCGCCGGGTTGACGTCCTTGTGGATCACGCCGCGTCCGTGGACCGCCTCGACACATCGAGCGATCTCCTTCGCGAGCTCGAGCCGCTCCTCGAGCGACGCGGGAGGCGCCACGCGATCGAGCGACGTGCCCCCGATGTCGTCGAGGACGAGCACGGGCGCGCCGCCGTCGTCGAGCGCGGCGAGCAGGCGCACGACCCGCGGCCCCTCGGCCTTCGCGAGGAGCCGTCGCTCGCGCACGAGACGGGCGATCTGAGCCGGAGACGGGTGCCGGTCCGGCGTGGTCTTGAGCACGACCCTGCGGCCGTCCTCGATGCGGACCCCGCGCAGCACGAGCGCGCTCGTCGATCGGTGGATCTCCGTGAGCTCTCCGTAGTCGCCGATCTGGACGGTCATGGGCCGGGCTCCGGGCATCCTGCTGCGGGGCGGAGATGATAATTTGGAGCGGCGTGGTGACCGCTCCGAAAGACGAGGATCCGCCGGACGCCGACGCGATGTCGACCCGACGGATGCGGGGCGACGTCGCGGAGGCGCTCGGGGCCTCCGGCGACGTTCTGCGCTTCCTCCTCGAGGCGCTGCCGCCTCCGGCCGAGCGCTTCGTCTTCGATGAGGAGATCGGCCACGGCGGCATGGGAACGGTCGAGGCCGCGCACGACCGGACGCTGCACCGCCGTGTCGCGATGAAGGTCATTCACCGCGACTCGCAGGCCGACCTCCAGCGCGTGCAGATGTTCCTGCGCGAGGCGCGCGTGATGGGCCGCCTCGAGCACCCCGGGACCGTCCCCGTGCACCAGATCGGCATCGACGACGGCGGCCGTCTCTTCTTCGCGATGAAGCTGGTCGAGGGCGCGACGCTCGGCCACCTCGTGCGCGAGCGTCCGCCCGGTCCGCTCGAGCACGGAGCCCTGCTCAACTTCCTCGACATCGTCGTGAAGGTCTGCGACGCGCTGGCCTACGCGCACAGCCGCGGCGTCCTGCACTGCGACATCAAGCCGTCCAACGTCATGGTCGGCGACTTCGGCGAGGTCTACCTCATGGACTGGGGCGTCGCGCGCAACCGCTGCGATCGCGAGTGGCTCGCGGAGCGCGGCGCGGACGCAGCGCTCGCGGCCGACCGCGAGGTCGACGAGTCGACGCGCACCTCCATCGTGGGGACCATCGCGTACATGTCTCCCGAGCAGGCGCGCGGGGACAACGACACGCTCACGCCCCGGTCGGACGTCTTCTCGGTCGGGGCGTTGCTCTACGAGGTGCTCACGCAGCATCCGCCGTTTCGAGGCCAAGGGGTCGCGCTCCTGATGGCGCGCGAGTGTGCGTACCCGTCGCTCGACACCGGCGAAGGAGGCGTCCCGCCCGAGCTCGCGCGCATCGTGGCCAGAGCCATGGCGCCGGAGCCCGAGCATCGGTACGCGACCGCAGTCGAGCTGCGCAACGACCTCGTGCGCTTCATGCGCGGCGGCGGCCAGTTCCCGCGACGCCGCTACGAGGCGGGCGAGCACATCGTGCGCGAGGGCGAGGTCGGCGATGCCGCGTTCATCATCTCGGCGGGACGCTGCGAGGTCTACCGCCTGGTGGACGGCCGGCGCGACTCGCTGCGCACGATGCGCGCCGGCGAGGTCTTCGGCGAGACGGCGGTCCTCTCGCCGGGGCTGCGCACCGCGAGCGTCGTGGCGCTCGACCCGGTCACCGTGCACGTGGTCACGCGCGAGGTGCTCGAGCGCGAGGTCGACGCGCTCAAGCCCTGGCTCGGATCGTTCATCCGCACGCTCGCGTCGCGATTCCGCCAGCGCGAGGAGCAGGCGCGCGACTCGTGGGTCGGCTCCGACACCGCGTTCGACGCAGGTCGCGCCACCCGCCTCGCGATCATGGCGCTCTCGACGTGGGCCGAGCCCGCGGCAGACGACGACGCGCTCCTGGAGATCCCGTTCGAGCGATTCGCGTCCAGCCTGCGCGACGACGCCGGCGCGACCCCCGATCACGTGGCCGCGCTCGTCGACGCGCTCGGCCTCGAGCCGCACCGAGCGGGCGCGCACCCGGTGCTGCGCCTGACGCGAGCGCGCCTCGACGAGCTTCGCCGGAGCTCGTGACGCCGACCATCGGTCCTTCGTGCGAGCCCGGCTCCGTGCCCCGCTCGAGGCGGTCTGGATCGTGTGGCGCGCGGCGTCGGCAGGCGATCAGGCGCGGCTGCTGCCGCTGCCGAGGCCGTGCGTCGGCGCGGAGAAGAGCCCGCTCGACGAGCGCTTGGTGGCGCCGGCGAGGCGGTCTTTGATCTCCTGCGCGCGGCGCCGATAGGCCGCGGCCTCTTCGCGGTCCTTGTCGGTGGCGTCGGGCAACGACGCGAGCCACTCGCCGTAGGACTGGCACGAGCGACCGAGCTCGAGCTCGTTGCCGACCTCCTCGCACAGCGAGATGCTGCGGAGGAAGCTCTGGCGCGCGCGCTCGACCTGCTCGCCGCCCCAGCCTCCGGCCGCGGTGATCTCGGCCATCGTCCGCAGCGCCGTCGCGAGATGCGGCTTGCTGCGCACCGCCTCGAACCCCGACATGCTCGTCGCCATCAGCTCGCGTGCGCGCGGGAGGTTGCCGAGCAGCATGTGGGTCTTGGCCTGCGCGCGGCGGATCTCCGCGAGCAGCAGCCGATCGCCCAGGCTGGTCGCGATCTCCTCGGCCTCTTCGAGGTACGGCAGCGCGTCGTTCGGCTTCTGCAGACGGTAGTGGCTCTCGCCGATGTTGGTCAGCACCACGGCGCAGAGGAGCTGATCGCCGGCCTCGCGCGCGACCTCGCGCGCCTCGTTCCAGAGCTCGACGGCGCGCTCGTCGTTGCCGTCGTCCTGCGAGACCGTGCCGAGGTTGTTGAGCGTCTGCGCGACGCCGGCGAGATCGCCCACCGTGCGGCGCAGATCGAGCGCACGCTCGAAGTGCTCGATGGCCTCCGTGAAGCGGCCGCTGTCGACGAGGATGAGGCCGAGGTTGTTGTGCGAGAGCGCGATGCTGCGCGGATCGCCGACCTGCTCGCGGATCTCGAGCGCCTCGCGCGCCTGTCGCTCGGCCTGCTCGTAGCGTCCGCGGATCCAGTGGACCTTGCCGATGTCGTCGAGCGACGACGCGACGCCGCGCGTGTCACCCGCCGCATGGAAGAGCGCGTGGCCGGTGCCGAGGTGGCGCATCGCGTCCTCGAGCTCGCCGCGGTCGCGATGGACGCGCCCGATCCGGTTGTGCGCGGCGCCGCCCTTGCTCTTGTGGTCCGCGCTCCACGCGAGGTCGAGCATGCGGCGGAACGCGACGAGCGCCTCGTCCGTGCGCCCCATCCGCGACAGCACGTCGCCGTAGTCGTGCAGCGTCTCGATGCGCAGCGGCGCGAAGCCGTCGCCGATGAGCTCGAGCCCGTGCGCGTAGAGGTCGGACGCCTTCTGCAGCGCGTATCGCTGGCGGGCGAGGTTGCCCGCGGCGATCGAGTAGTGGCCCGCGCGCTGCCGGTTGCCCCCGTGCTCGTGATGGTGGGCGAGCAACGTGAGCTGCTCCTCGGTTCGCTCGGGCAAGCGGAGCTCGAGCCACTCCGCGATGGTCTTGTGGAAGCGCTGGCGCGTCGCGGCGCTCATCAGGCGTTCGATCGTCTCGCGCTCGAGGTTGTGCTTGAACGCCCACTCCTCGTCCCTCGGCACGGACGAGTCGGGCATCGCCAGCGCGTAGTCCCGTTCCTCGAGCGCGTGCAGGAGATCGCGATAGTGCGGCGCCAGGTCCTCGCCGCCGCCCCACAGCTCGGGCCGCGGCTTGCCGAGGCGGCCGATCGCGACGAGCCCTCCGAGCCAGAAAACGCTGCCCATGACGCTCGCGGCCTCGAGCAGATCGCGCTCCGCGCGCGACAGCGACGCGACGCGAGACTGGATCGCGTCCTCGACCGTCATCGGCAGGCGCGCCTCCTCGAGGCGGTCGGCGTGCACCGACCAGCGTCCGTCCTCGGTCTGGTAGACGGTGCCGTTCTCCAGGAACAGGCGCACGACCTGCTCGATCAGGAACGGGCTGCCGCCGCTCATGTCGACGGCGGCGTCGATGACGTCCTCGGGCAGCTCCGCCACGCGTCCGAGCAGCTCCGCGACGAGCGCGCCCGCGTCGTCGGGATGGAGCGGACCGAGCTCGAGGCGCAGGTGCCGGTCCGGCGCGGTGTCGAACCACCCCGGGCGTCGCGAGAGCAGCTCGGGACGCGCGGTCACCACCAGCAGCAGCGGCGCGTCCGACGCGGTCTCGAGCAGGTACTGCACGAGGTCGAGCGTGTCGTCCTCGGCCAGGTGCATCTCCTCGAAGCAGAGCACCATCGGCCCCTTGCCGGCGTCGTCCTCGACGAAGCCGCGGAGCACCGCGCGGCTCAGCCGATCGACCTGCTCGGGGTCTTCCTCGACGGCCTTGATGAACGGGCTTTCCGGAAAGAGCAGGCCCATCATCCGCCCGAGGAAGTGCAGGAAGTCGCCGACGCGCCGGTCACCGAGGACATCGGTGACCTGAGCGCGCACCGAGTCCATCACGAGCGCGGGATCGGCCGAGTCGGCGACGCCGAAGCGCGCGCGGAGCAGTCGACGTACCGCGCCGTAGGGCGGGTCGTTCGCACGCGCGCTCGCACGCAGCGTCCGCACCTTCCGCTCGCGCTCGCGCACCCGGACGAGCAGCTCCGACAAGAGGCGCGTCTTGCCGATGCCGGGCGTTCCGATGATCGTGACCGCCTGCGGCGTCTTCGTCGCGAGAGCGCGCGCGAGCGCCTCTTCGAGATCGCGCAGCTCGGGTTGTCTCCCGACGAGCGTTCCGCGCATGCCGGAAAGACGTTCGTGGCTCATGGCGGCGCGATGGTAGCAGCGGGCGAGAATTTCGCCTTCCGGCCCGGGTGCTTCGGTCGTGGCGCGCGCAAGGCTCCGAAGGCGAATTGCCCCAGGCTGGGAAGGCACCGTACGATGTCGCCGGATGCGAGCGTCGCAGCCGCCGGGGCCCGCGCCGGGGACCAGCTTCGGGCCCTTCGTTCTCGAGCAGCGCATCGCCGTCGGCGGGATGGCCGAGATATTCCTCGCACGTCAGCCCGACGCGGCCGGAGCGCGCGCGCGCGTCGTGGTCAAACGCCTGCTGCCGCTGCTGAAGGAGCAGCCCGAGTACCGCGCGATGTTCGAGACCGAGGCGCGGTTGGGCACGTTCATCACCCATCCGAACGTCGTCGAGCACCTCGGCGGCGGTCAGGTCGACGGCCACCCGTACTGCGTCATGGAGTACGTCTTCGGCGTCGACGCGTGGCAGCTCATCCGCCGCATGCAGCGCGCGAAACGTCGGCTCGATCCCCCGATCGCGCTGCACGCGGCCATCGAGCTCCTGCACGGCCTGCACGCCGTCCACACCGCGCGCGACCCCGACGGCAAGCCGCTGCGGATCATCCATCGCGACGTCAGCCCGACGAACATCTACCTGTCTTCGGAAGGCGACGTGAAGCTCGCCGACCTCGGGATCGCTCGCTCCGCGTTGCAGGAGAAGTCGTCCGAACCGGGCAACACCATCAAGGGCAAGTTCGGTTACCTCGCGCCCGAGCAGGTGCTCGGCATGCCCTTCGATCAGCGCGCGGACATCTTCGCCGCCGGCATCGTCGCGTCGGAGCTGCTCATCTGCCGCCCGCTCTTCACGGGAGGCAGTCAGCTCAGCGTGCTGCTCGCCATCCGCGACGTGCGCATCGATCCGCTGTTGGAGCGCGCCGCCGACCTTCCTCCGGGAGTCGTCGCGGCGATCCAGCGTGCGCTCGCCAAGGACCCCGACGATCGCTACGAGAGCGCGATCGCCTTCGCGCGCGACCTCGAGGCCGCGATGCCCCGCACCAACCCCGAAGCGCTCCGCGAAGGCATGCGCAAGGCCGTCCGCTGGGCGATGACCGACGGCGCGTCCATCCCGCTCGATCCCACGCCCGACGCCGCACGTCCGCCGGGGACCGGCACCGCCGACGCACCGCTGCCGGGCATCGAGCCGGCTCCGCCGACCGCGCCCGTCAAGGCGATCGAGTACTGGGTGCAGACGACGAGCGGCAAACGCATCGGGCCGCTCACGTTCGCCAAGGTCGTCGAGCTCATCGCGACCAGCGTCATCGGCGGCGAGGATCGGGTCTCCACGGATCGCCGCGAGCACAAGCTCGTTCGGGAGCTGCCCGATCTCGCGCGCCACATCCCGCCGCGCACGGCCAACACGACCGATCCGCTCGCGGGACCTGCGGCGCCCGACCTCGTCGTGCGGCTCGAGTCGGTTTCCTTCGTCCACGTGCTGGCGACGCTCGCGCTCCGCGCCGAGACGGGGCTCCTGCTCTGCGAAGCGGGCTCGGCGCGCAAAGAGGTCTACTTCCAGAAGGGTCGGCCCGAGTTCGTGACCTCGAACCTGGCCGGCGAGCTGCTCGGCGAGTACCTCGTCGCGCACCGGCACATCTCGCGCGGCGAGCTCGACATGGCCCTCGCGATGATGCCGCGCTTCGACGGCCGCCTCGGCGACACGCTCGTCGGGCTCGGGCTGCTCGAGTCCGTGCAGCTCTTCCAGATCATCGTCTCGCAGGTGAAGGACAAGATCATCGATCTCTTCCGGTGGCGGACCGGCAGCGCGGCGTTCTACAAGGGCGTTCCCCACCCGGAGTCCGGCTTCCCGCTCGGGCTCGATTCCTGGTCGATCATCGTCGAGGGCGTCGAGCGCACGGTCGCGTCGCTGGACTGCGAGATGGCGCGGCACGAAGACGAGCTGCTCGTCCCGGTGCGACCCGCGCCGCACAACCTGATCCAGGCGCCGCTGCCGCAGCACGTCCGGACGATGCTCGCGTCGGTCGGCGGACCGACGAAGATGGGAGCGCTGCTGCCGCCGACGCAGGACGCCGCGGCGCGCCTGAAGGCCTTCCGGTCGCTCTACCTGTTGGTGGAGCTCGGCGCGCTGCGCTGGGACTCGCCCTCGCTGAACCGGAGCGAGACGAACATCGTGTAGCGGTCCTCGCGGTGCGGCACGCCCTCGAGCGAGAAGCGCGGCGTGCCTTCGGGACCGGTCAGCAGCACGCGTCGCATGCAGTGCACGACGCTGCCCACGCCTTGCAGCGTCGAGGCCTGCCCGGCCCAGACGCGAACGGTGCCCAGATCGAAGCGCACCTCCAACGCGAGCCGCAGCGTGTCGGCATCGGGCTCGACCGCCGCGACGCAGCGCCCTGCGTCGCGCGCGAGGATCTGCGTGACCCGTCGCTCGATCGCGGGCAGGCGGCCGCACCGATCGCCGGGCGTGGGGCGACCCGCGTCCGCGGAGGAGCAGCGCACGTACGTCAGCTCGCCGACCTCCGCGCGGAGCGGCGTCGCTTGCGGGGTCCCGGTCGGGGCGACCCACGCGGGACGCGGCGGCGACGCCCCTGCGTCGGACGCCGTGTCGTCGTCGTCCTCCTCCGAGCCCGCCGCGGGCACGTCGTCGTCCGCGGCCGCGCCGGCGCCCGCCGCGCCGCCCGCGGTGATCGGCCAGGCCGTCGCCGTCGCCGCGTCGGTGCCGGTGTCGTCGTCGGGCGCCGCTGCCGAGGCGGACGTCGCGCCCGAGCCGCCCGATCCGGAGCCCGGCTGGAAGGCCGAGCCCGTCGTGACCGCCGACGCGGGTCCAGCGTCGGGCGCGGGGCGCGCGGGGCGCGGCGGCGGCAGCAGCAACATCCCGATGCCGAACGTGGTGGCCGCGCCGAGCACGAGCGCGAGCGCGGGCAAGCCGATGTCCCGCAACAGTCGCATCGCGGGGAGCTATAGCAGCAAGGGGCGGTGCGCCGTGCTGCGGTGGGCGCGCCAATCGCTGCCGCTCGGCTTGGCATCCCGATGGAGCCCGGGGTGTATTAGACTCGCCCGCATGGTGCGCTTCGGTCTCGTCCTCACGGTCCTCCTGGCCATCAGCGTTCCCGCCTTCGCGCAGCGTGCGCGGCGACCGTCGGAGCCCGCGGGCTACCGCACGGCGATCCAGTCGGGCATGCGGGCGGCGGTGCAGCAGGACTTCTCGACGGCCCTGACGAGCTTCCGCCAGGCTGCCGGGCTGCACCCCGAGAGCGCCGAGCCACACTTCTTCATCGCCGAGGTCATGCGGATGCAGAACGAGCTCGAGGACGCGCTCGGAGAGCTGCGCACCGCCGTGCGCCTCGCGCAAGCGACCGGGCGTGACGCCGACGCATGGCACGCGCGCGCGCTGTTCGCGACGGCCGCCACGTTGCAGATGCTGGGACGGTTCGACGAAGCGCGCGAAGCGTGGGTCGCTTACAACACGTTCGCGGACGGGCATCCGCAGGTGAGCTACTCGAGCTCCGGTCGCGCCCACCTGCAGGCGCTCGACCGCCGCACCGAGGTCGCGCGCGTCGCGGCCGGCGTCCGCGAGCGCATCGAGCAACGCGCGCGCGAGGCCGCGGAAGAAGCGTCCCGACCGCGACGCACGCGCTGATCACACGTCCCCGCGAGCTCGTGGGCGCCGAGCCCCGCCGCCCCGGGGTCGCGCGACGAGCGCGCCCATCGGCTCTTGCGCCTTTTGCCCGTCCACGCGCACGCGCTGTAGAATCGTGCGCAGGAGGCGTCATGCGAAGCACGAGCTTGCTTGGGTCGATCGGGCTCCTGTTGCTGTTGTCGGCCGCGGCGGCTGGCTGCGGCGGCGACGACGAGCCCGGGGGTGGTGGCGACGACGCGGGTCGGTCCGACATGGGTCGGAGAGACCTCGGGCCCGGCGACGACGCCGGTGACGACGATGGTGCGACGCCTCCGCCGCCCGGCGACGGCGCGACGCCTCCGCCCCCGCCGCCCGGTGACGGCGCGACGCCTCCGCCCCCGCCGCCTGGCGATGGCGCGACGCCTCCGCCCCCGCCGCCACCCGACGCAGGGCCTCCCTGCGGCGCCGCCGGCCAGCCCTGTTGCGCGGGCGACGTCTGCGGAGACGGCACCGCATGCGTCGCCGACGTGTGCACGACGTGCGGGGCCCCGGGCGAGACGTGCTGCGCCGCGAGCGAGTGCGCGGGCGGCGGCTGTTGCGTCTCGAACGTCTGCACGGGCGAGGGCTCCACATGCCCGGCGATCGGCGGGATGTGCGCCGCGGGCAGCTGCGGGACGTGCGGCGGACCGGGCCAGCCGTGCTGCGGCGACCGCACGTGCACGGCGGGATCGCTCGTGTGCGCGGGACCGGGCGCCGGGACCTGCGCGACGTGCGGCGGCGCCGGTCAGCCGTGCTGCGCGGGCGACACGTGCGGCGGCGGCCTCGCGTGCGGCGGCGGCGACATCTGCGTGACGTGCGGCGGCCCCGGCGAGTCTTGCTGCCCCGGCAACACGTGCGAGTCCGGATGCTGCGACGGCGGCTCCGACAGGTGCGTCACCGTCGGGACCATGTGCGAGGTCGGCACGTGCGGCGCGAGCGGCGCGTGCGAGGTCTGCGGTCAGCCCGGCGCGTCGTGCTGCCCGGGTGACATGTGCCTCGGCGGCGGCTGCTGCAACGCGGGCAGCTGTCTCGCGTCGGGCGACGGGACGGCCGGAAGCGGGATGGTCTGTCGCGACGGGACGATCGTGGCGTGCGGCGGGGCGGGTCAGGCTTGCTGCGACGGCACGACGTGCGCGGACGGCGGCTGTTGCGTCAGCGGGATGTGCCAGGCCGCGGGCACGTCGTGCGGGGGCATGCTCGGGACGTGCACCATGGGCAGCTGCGACTCGATGTTCGGCCCCGACTGCGGCGGCGACGGTCAGCCGTGCTGCGCCGGGTTCCTCGGTGGGGGCGGCGGCACGTTCTGCACGGGGCCGGGTCTCGTGTGCGAGGGCGGCTTCGGTGGACCTGGCGGCGGGTTCGGGACCTGCCAGGCGTGCGGGGGCGACGGCCAACCTTGTTGCCCCGGCCAGGCCTGCGACTCGGGTGGATGCTGCGTCGACGACGAGTGCGTCGCGAATGGCGACTCGTGCGAAGGCGGCGGCGGCGGCAACGAGTGTGTCGCGGGCTCCTGCGAAGGCGGATCGTGCGGGTCCATCGGCCAGGAGTGCTGCGGCGACGGCATCGGCTGCTCCGGCCCGTACGCCATCTGCGGCGGCGGCACGGACACGTGCGTGGCCTGCGGCGGACGGGATCAGCCGTGCTGCAGCGGCAGCTGTCTCGCGCCCTACGTCTGCACGGGCGGCGGCTTCCCGGGTGGCGGCCCGACGTCTTGCCAGCTGCCGATGACACCGACGCCCTGAAGGTCGGAGCGCTCGAGACGATCGCGACGCGCCACGCGTGGGCGCGTCGCGTGACTCGCTCGTAGGGGCGCCCAGCCTCCCTACGACCCGCGCCCGTCGCGCCGATCCGTCAGCGCGCGCGCGAGAGCGACAGCGCGACGAGGGTCCCGCCGTTGGACACGACGAAGCCGCGATCACCCGCGAGCGAGACGGGCGCGGAGAATCCCCATCCGCTCTCCAGCCGGC